>JAKIUE010000156.1 GCA_021647715.1 Sulfurovum sp. | reverse complement strand
ATATGTACTACGTTACCTATGATGCCTGGAGCTAAAGAAGTTGTGTTAGGACTAAAAGAACGTGGATATACGGTAGTTTGTTTTTCTGGTGGTTTTAGAGATGCAACAAAGCCAGCATGTAAAGCGTTGGGTATATCTGCAGATTTTTCAAATTTTCTTCATGTTGATGACAAGGGTATACTTACAGGTGCAGTAGGAGGAGAGATGATGTACTCACAGGCTAAAGGGGATATGATTACACGTCTTCAATCTTTATTAGGGGTAGATAGAAAAGAGACACTTGTTGTGGGTGATGGAGCCAATGATTTAAGTATGTTTGCTCACGCAGATACTCGCGTGGCATTTTGTGCGAAACCTATACTTAAAAAGGCTGCAACACATTGTATAGAGACAAAAGATTTAAGAGAGATTTTGAAGATTATTTAAAAATATTTTGCTACCCTTCCCAGCTTATTCTGCTTTTAAGCTGATTTAGATTTTGTAATTTGCGGTCTTCATTGATTCTATGCATAAAATCTTTCGAGTAATGTAGACCTTCTTCTTTAAATTTATTTGCTATTTCAGAAACATATATTTCATCAGCTGTTTCATTAAAAAGCTTCATCCATTGTTGAAAATGTTCTTCTTCTAAACCTATAATGGTGAAGTGTGGTCCATAAGGATTACTCTTGTAAAGTGTTTTTTCTAAAAATATGGTACCCCAAAAATCTACCAATCTACTGATATGTTCAATCCAGTCTTCATTTGTCAAATCATCTCCAAGTTCTAAAATAAAGAAATGTCCTATCTCTTTATCAAACATGGCTTTTTCATAAAATCTACTGACTAATAATTCAATATTTTCTAGTGTAATCTTCGTTTGAAATTCCAAGTGATGATCCTTTTTTATAGTAAATATAATTTTTGAGACGAAATTATAGCAAAATTTTTAAAAATAAAAATAGAGTCATGTTATACTTGCATCAAATAATTTAGGGAGTTTTATGGTTTTAAAAAGAAAAACATGTACTATTAAGAGTATACTTAAAGAGCTTTTAACCTATAAAAAAGAGGTTTTACTTGGTAATTCAATTGCTATTATTGCAACCCTTCTTGTTGTGGCGATTCCTCTCTTAATACCTATACTTGTGGATGAATTACTATTAGGGAAAGACCATGGTTTTATCTCATGGATAAGTAATAACATGTTTACTTCTGATACAAAAGGGTATGTCTTTTTAGTTTTAGTTATGATACTGGTGCTTCGTGTAGCTAGTACGCTGTTTTCCATACTACAGACTAAGATATTTGTTTCTATATCAAAAAATATTACTTATAAAATGAGAGCTTCTCTCATAGAATATTTAAAGCATGTATCTCTTAAAGAATATGAGATGATGCGTGTAGGGGCAGTTACCTCAAAACTTGTGACTGATGTAGAGACCATAGACGGATTTGTAAGTTCTACTATTTCTAAACTTGTTGTGGCGGTACTTATGCTGATATTTTCAGCTGTAGTACTTCTATGGATACATTGGCAGTTGGCTATTTTTATACTTATTACAAATCCTATCGTTGTACTTTTTACTGTAAAGTTAGCTAGAAATATAGGAGTATTAAAGAAAGAAGAAAATAAAGCAGTAGAACTTTTTCAGTCTAGTCTTACAGAAACTTTGGAGCTATTTCATCAAATAAGAGCAGCAAATAAAGAAGAATACTTCTTTGAACAAAGTCGTATCAAAGCAGATGAACTTCGTGTACATGCAGTTAACTATGGGTATAAAAGTGACCGTGCACTCAAATACTCTTACCTTATTTTTTTAGCGGGATATGAGATATTTAGAGCGGTTAGTATCTTAGCTGTAGCATACTCGGACCTTTCTGTAGGCTTAATGCTCGCAGTATTTTCTTACCTTTGGGTGATGGTCACACCGATACAGGATATTATCAATTTTCAGTATGTACTCTCTACTGCTAGGGCTGCATGTACGCGTATAGAAAGTATCTATGCATTAGATCAAGAACCTCAAATTGTAGAAACAAATAATCCTTTTACAGATAAACATGCCATAGATATAAATGTAAAAAATCTTTCTTTTGCCTATCAAAATAAGAAATATATATTATGTAATATCAATATGCGTATTAAAGAAGGTTCAAAAGTTGCTATTGTAGGTGCGAGTGGTTCAGGTAAAACTACGCTCTCAAATATTCTTGTAGGCTTCTATCCGTTAAATGAAGGTGAGATACTTTATGGGGGTATTTCAAATAAAAACCTTAAACTTTCAACTATAAGGGAAAATATTCATCTTATCTTGCAACATCCTAAACTTTTTAATGATACAATGCTCTTTAATCTTACGCTTGGCAAAGCATATAACAAAGAAAAAGTGCAAGAAGCATTGA
>JAKIUE010000155.1 GCA_021647715.1 Sulfurovum sp. | reverse complement strand
AGTCGTTAGAGTTTTTAGGGCTTAACTTACAAGAGCATGACATACGTTTTGTCGAAGACAACTGGGAGTCACCTACACTTGGTGCTTGGGGTCTTGGCTGGGAAGTTTGGCTTGATGGTATGGAAGTCACACAGTTTACCTACTTTCAACAAGTAGGCGGCATAGCATGTGACCCTGTGGCAGTAGAGATTACCTATGGTACTGAGCGTTTGGCTATGTACTTGCAAGGTGTGGAAAGCATCTTTGACATCGTGTGGAATAAAAATGGCGATGAGGTCACTACGTACGCAGACGTACACAAAGAAAGTGAATATGAGTTTTCAAAGTACCACTTTGAAGTGGCAAATGTGGAGAATCTTTTTCAGCACTTCGAAGATGCCTCAAATGAATGTAAAGTCTGTTTAGAAGCAGGACTTCCTCTACCTGCGTATGATCAGTGTATGGTAGCTTCTCATGCATTTAATGTATTGGATGCTAGAAAAGCCATCTCGCAAGCACAACGTCAAAACTACATTCTTAAAATACGTGAGCTTTCTATAGGTTGTGCAAAACTTTATAAAAGCCAAGAAGAAGAACGTAACACAAGAGTAAAAGGCTAGATTTGATAGAAAAATTAGTAACTTCAAGTCTAAAGTTGGGAGTCATAGCAGGTGGACAGCTAGGTAAGATGCTCATTCAAGAGGCTAGTAGATGGGATATCTCAAGCTATGTACTTGACCCAGATGAGGGGTGTTCTGCACGTAATGTGGCAAATGTTTATGTAAAAGGTGACTTTAGAGATTTTGATGATGTGTATGCTTTTGGTAAACAAGTAGACATCCTTACTTATGAGCTAGAAGACATCAACATAGAAGCACTACAACAGCTTAAAGCTGATGGCATAAAAGTACTTCCAGACCCTGATACACTGGCACTCATCCAAGACAAGGGACTGCAAAAAGAGTTTTATACCAAACATCAGATGCCTACGTCTCCTTTTAAATGTTATGAGAATGTAGAGGAGATAGAAAAGGCCATAGCCTCTGGAGCATTGACATACCCTTTTGTACAGAAGTTACGTAAAGGTGGTTATGATGGGCATGGTGTTTCGCTTATCAAAGACGCCAATGACACTTTGCTAGATGGTGCTTCCATGGTAGAAGACAAAGTAGACATAGCCAAAGAGATAGCAGTCATCGCTGCTAGAAATGCGAAAGGTGAAGTACGTTGTTTCCCAGCTGTGGAGATGAGCTTTAGTGAAGAGACAAATTTAGTTGAAGAGATATTTTGTCCAGCAAATCTCACACTAAAACAAGCAGAAGTAGCAGAACTTCTCGCTCACGAAATCATAGAAAACCTAGATATGGTGGGCTTACTGGCAGTTGAGTTTTTCATAGACACCAAAGGGCAAATACTCATCAACGAAGTAGCCCCTAGACCACATAACAGTGGACACCACACCATAGATGCCGCAGTCACGTCACAGCTTAAGCAACTTTTACGTGCCATACTTAACCTGCCTTTAGGAAGTACAGCACTCACTACCTCTTCTGTGATGTTAAACCTTTTAGGAGAAGCGGGGCATGTAGGCCCTGTGCATTATGAAGGCTTTGTAGAATGTATGGCAATAGACGGGGTAAAAATACACCTCTACGGCAAGAAAATGACCAGACCTTCACGAAAGATGGGACATGTGACCATCTTGGGCAATAGCGTTGAGGAAGCACGTAGTAAAGCAGAAGAAGTAAAAAAATTACTAAAGGTAAAATCATGTCAAATGTAGTAGCAGATAACATAGTAGTAAGCATCGTTATGGGTTCAGACTCAGACCTCCCTGTCATGCAAGATGCAGCAGATATGTTAGAGCAATTTGGTGTTGGGTATGAGCTTGACGTTGTCTCTGCTCATAGAACACCAGAAAAGCTTTTTGAGTACTCTAAAAATGCACATAAACGTGGCATAAAAGTCATCATAGCAGGTGCGGGTGGGGCTGCCCATTTACCAGGTATGATAGCCTCACTGTCTCCACTGCCTATCATCGGTGTACCTATAAAATCTTCTAACTCCATAGACGGCTGGGACTCCATACTCTCCATACTACAAATGCCTGGGGGTGTACCAGTGGCTACTGTGGCTTTAAATGGAGCTAAAAATGCAGGGATACTCGCAGCACAGATAGTAGGTGCAGGAGACGCTAAAGTGCAAGAGGCTATAGTAAGCTATAAAGAAGAGCTTGGTAAACAAGTGGAAGAGAAGTCTAAGAGGGTAGCGGTGAAGAATGGGTAAGGATATTAGATTCCTATTTAACTTATAATCAAAAGGAAGCACTTTATGTATACAGTACAAATGGAAAAAGAATGTGGATGTTTTAAAAAGAGTGAATACTCAAATAGCGTTGCATTTAAAACGCAAA
>JAKIUE010000002.1 GCA_021647715.1 Sulfurovum sp. | reverse complement strand
GTACGCACCTTTACTTACCTCTCCAAAGTCACGTTTTGGTTTAAGAGTTTTAAGTTTTTGACGCGAAAGGACAAAACCGTGTGGTGCTTTCATGCCAAGTGCTGTCTTCCATGCTTCTACGTTTTCTGTGGCATCTGCTGGTCTCCATACGTAGAAGTTTGGTAAGGCTCTGTATTGGCTCAGTTGCTCTATAGGCTCATGTGTTGGGCCGTCTTCACCTACACCGATGCTGTCGTGTGTCCATACAAAGAAGTTCTGTATGCCAGAGAGTGATGCTATACGTGCTGCAGGCTTCAAGTAGTCAGAGAATATAAAGAATGTCGCATTAAAAGGAATGGTTGTACCATACAGTGCCATAGCGTTGGTGATGGCCGCCATAGCGTGCTCACGTATACCAAAGTGTAGGTTTCGTCCTTTTGGGAAATCTCCCATCTCTTTGAGGTCAGTTTTATTGGATGGTGCAAGGTCAGCTGAGCCACCTATGAACGATGGTATAGCAGTGGCAATGGCATTAAGTATCTTGCCATTACTGTCTCTAGTTGCCATCTCTTTGTCTCCAGAAAAGTCTGGGAACTTGATGGAAGAGAAGTCTGGGTTTAGTAAGTTCTCTAGTGCGATATTTTGCTCTATCAGTGGTGCTTCTTTGTGTCTGTGTATCCACTCTTTTTCTGCTAGCTCGCCTTTTTCTATGGCGCATCTAAATCTAAGTAGCACATCTTCAGGTACTGCAAAAGTCTCATCAGGATTAAATCCTTCTTTTTTCTTTGATGCTGCAATGATTGCTTCCCCTAGTGGAGCACCATGTGTATGGTGTGTACCTTCTAGCTCTCCTGCACCCTTACCTATGATAGTATTAGCTATGATGATGGTTGGTTTTGTGGCAGACTTTACTTCGTCTAACACTTTTTCAATGTCATCATAACAATGCCCATTTATCTTCTTTACATCCCACCCTTGGGCTATGAAACGCCCCTCTACATCTTCGCTCCACGCGATGCTAGTATCGCCCTCGATGGTAATGCAGTTAGAGTCATATATAAGTACCAAATCACTTAACTTCAAATGCCCGGCTAAAGAACATGCTTCATAAGAGATACCTTCTTGCAAGTCACCATCACCACAAAGGCAGTACACGGTGTGGTCTATAAGCTCACAAGTCTCAGAGTTTACTTGGTTCTTCGTGTAGGCTTCTGACATAGCAAAACCAACGGCATTTGCGATGCCTTGTCCTAATGGGCCAGTGGTTATCTCTATACCTTCAGTGTGTCCGTACTCTGGGTGTCCTGGTGTTTTAGAGTCTAGTTGTCTAAACTGTTTTAAGTCATCTAAACTTACATCATAACCCCATAGGTGAAGTAGTGAGTAGATAAGTGCAGAACCATGTCCACCTGAGAACACCAAACGGTCACGGTTGAGCCATTTTGGGTTCTTTGGGTTGTGGCTTAGTTTTTCAGAAAGAACAACTGCGATGTCTGCAAGTCCCATAGGTGCACCGGGGTGTCCTGAGTTTGCCTTTTGTACCATGTCTGCTGCTAAAAACCTGATGGTATTTGCCATTTTTTTACGCATTTTGTTTTCCTCAGTCATTACTGCCATTAGGCTTATCCTTTATGTCTATATAAATATTTTGTCATTAGTGGTGCTAATGCTTGTTGAATCTTCTCATCAAACGTTTCAAATCGTCTTTGTAAATCTTTTGCTAAAGCATCTGCTTCTTGCACTGTTTTTTCAAGTCCTAAAAGATTTATAAAGCTATTTTTATCGCCATCATTACCTGTGGGCTTCCCTGCTTCGGCTGCTGTTTGTGTTTCATCTATGATGTCATCTTGTATCTGAAACAAAAGTCCTAGATCAATACCAAAATCATAAAGCCCTTTTTGTGTTGCTACATTTAATCCAACAATTACAGCACCCATTTGAAGCGACGCAGCTATAAGTTTCGCTGTTTTATTCGTATGTAACACTTTTATCTGCTCTATGTTTAGTGGCTTATTCTCAAAATAACAGTCTATGGCTTGCCCAAGCACCATCCCTTGTCCACCACCATTTTGAGCGAGAAGCGTAACAAGCTTTATCTTAATATCTTCTCGTAGTGGGGCTTGAGCAATAGATAAAAAGGCATCGGTATTTAATGCATCACCAGCAAGTATCGCTGTGACCTCATCATAACGTTTATGAAGTGTCTCATGCCCACGACGTAAATCAGCATCATCCATAGCAGGGAGGTCATCATGTATGAGTGAATAGGTATGAAACATCTCTAGCGCTAGAGCCACGGGTAAGGCTCCCTCATAAAGCATAGGTTCATACGCATCAACTATGCTTAAAAGCAACATAGGTCTAAAACGTTTTCCCCCCGCACTTAGCATGTCGCCCAATGCGGCTTCATATACAGGATGAAAGCTTGGTGCTTGCGGTAGATTTTGGGAAAGATATGCCTCGAAACGTTTCATGATAACCCTATGGTTTTTATTGGTAAAATTATACCTTATTTGGCTAAAATACTTCTATGGATAAAGAACAAAAAAGAACAATCATCACATGGACAAAAAGATTACTCGGATTTACTGCCATCATACTATGGATAACCATCATCTACACCATCTCAAAATCCGAAGCACCTTTTATGGAGCAAGCACCGTATTGTATGGTCAGTACTATGATGATATTTGGGTTGTTGTCTTTAGGGTTTAAAGGGTTGGAGTATTGGGAACAACATAAATAATTGATGGTGTTGTAAGGGTACAACACCCTACGCCTTCGTATAATTTAATTTTTAATAGACTTTACAACTGGTAGGGTGTTGTGCCTCACAACACCAAAACATGTCTACACCTTACACTTCTTAGCAATAAAAGCTATCTGCTCATCAAGCGATAAATTCTCAACATCTACCACCACATCAGCCAAAGCCTTATACGCTTTTTTACGTTCTTTAAAAAGTTCTTTAGCCTTTTTCTCATCAGAAAACAAGGGACGCTTAGCCAATTTCCGTTCAGAATTTTTAGCTGTTTTCAATCTATCATGTATCCATTCAAATGAGGCATCCAGTAACACAACAGTGCCCAATTTTTTAAGATTACTTACCTTATAAAAACCACCACCACATGAGATAAATGTACCAGATACACATTTTTCTATCCAATCTGCAGTGGCTTGTTCTTGATCTCTAAAATAGCTTTCACCTTTTTTTTCAAAAATCTTTTTTACTTCTTTGTTTTCTTTAGACTCTATGAGGTCATCCGTGTCAATGATGTACGTGCCATACTGCTTAGCAAATGCACGTGCAGTAGTGCCTTTACCTACGCCCATGAACCCTATAAGAATTATATTTTTTTTCAATGCTTTATTCCATTTAATTTTATTAAAAAGAAAAATAAATCAAGAATTCCTAATTCCTAATTCCTAATTCCTAATTTAGCAAAGCCACTACACCATATTATAGCGGTCAATAATCTTGTTAAGTCTACTTCTAAGTTTTTTAAGTGCGTCTATGGAGTCTTTACCTTCTGCTATCAATGAACCAAATTCATCAAATTGTACTTTTGCTACCCACACATTCTTTTTATGCTTTTTTATACCAACAAAACGCACCTCTCCAAAGTGTTCTATAGCTAACTTATAAATACGGTCTATTCTCTGTTCAGCTGTTTTTACTTCTTTTATTTCTTTAGACATCTTTATGTTCCTTATTATAAAATTTAATACCAATATTATATCATAGGAATACTCTATATTTAAAACAAAAACTTTTTCACTACCTATTTCATAAAAATGTCAAAAAACTCAATATCTACTTTTAAACCCTAGTATAACAAGGACAAATGTGTATATACGCTACATAATTACCTATTTATTACCTTTAAATGGTCTCTTTTAAGTCATTTGTCTTATATACTATACTATAATTATTTACTTTAACACACAAAGGAATACAAAATATGCAAAAAATATTCACAACGGTTTTATGTATAACCGCAATACTCGCAATATCAGGCTGTGAACTTAATAAAAAAGACAAAAAAGCCCCTACGCCAAAACAAGATACACAAGAAAATATTTCCCAAAAACCAGAGACAAAACCAGAGACAAAACCAGAGACAAAACCAGAGACAAAACCAAAACCTTCAGGTCCTGCAACTACAGATGCAAACAATACCTACATAGAAGATGAAAATAGTACAAAACTAACAAGAAATATCATCCTTTCAGGTCTTGATATACTTAACAGTAATGACGAATCTACTCACTTAACCAGAAATGCTGACGGGACACGTAAGTATGAAGCAAAAATACCTGGTGCCTATGTATTTGTCAGAATGTCGAACACTTCAGAAGAAAACCCTGCCTTAAAAGAAGACTTACAACCAGGACAAGAAGTAAAACTAGTTATTGAGGCAAGATCTGGACGTACTTTAAATATGATTCGTTCTCAAAACCTAGGTATCCCTGGACGATTTTTTGCTTATGACAATCCAGCTAACTTTGAAACAATCACCATCAATTTCAAAGTAACAGAAACATATAAACCTAATAACTATTTTGATTTTAGATTAACTAATACAGGTGATTGGATCATTATCAAAAGTATAAAAGTTCTCGTAAAAGAAGAAGAGTAAACCTCACAACAGCCATTGCAGACTTTTACTTTTAAAAGTCTGCAATCTCCTTTATCTTTTTTCAATACTCCCCTTTGTCAAAGTCTATCCATAACCATAATAGCTTTAGTAAACATATCTAAATCATCTAAAAAAACATAGAATAACATTCCATATTTAACCCTTTGTAAGAGGTGAACACCAAATGATATGTGTAGTTACTACACACCATTACCTATCTATTACCACCAAGTAGGGTATTTAAGTCCAAAATCTACTATGCTATATTATCATCACACACTTTAACATGCAAAGGAATACAAAACATGCAAAAATTATTTATGACAGTTTTATGTGTAACTACGATACTCATAACCTCAGGCTGTGGAGACACAAAAAAAGATAAAGTAACACCTGCTCCAAAAACATCAGGACCGTCAGTTACACAGGCTGACAACACATACATAGAAAATGCAAGTAGCCCAAAACTTGAAACAGATATCACTCTCTCTGATAATCTTGAAGACATTCTTAATGGTAGTAACAAAACTACTGATTTAAACCGAGACAATGACGTATACAAATATACGGCAAAAACACCTGGTGCCTATGTCTTTGTTAGGATGTCAGAGACTGGAGCCGGTGCTGGATTAAGAGAAGATTTAAGACCAGGACAAAAAGTGAAAATAGTCATTGAAGCAAAATCTGGTCGTACTTTAAATATGATTCGCTCTCAAAGTCTAGGCATCCCAAAACGATTTTTCCAATATGAGCATCCAGCTGAATTTGAAACAATACAAATCAATTTCAACGTAACAGATACATATAAACCTGATAACTATTTTGATTTTAGACTAGAGAACAAAGGTGATTATGTCACCATTAAAAGTATTAAAGTTTACGTAGAATAATAAAAGTCTTCTTTAAACTTTTATCTTCTGCCACTCCCCTTTGTCAAAAGTTCTCCAAAGCCATATGGCTTTGACAAAGGTATCTGAAATCATTGCAAAATACACCACCATAATATTATCAAAATACCATGAGAGTACAAAAGCAGGTATGATACGTACCAACCAAAGAGATGTAAGGTTGATGTGTAAAGTTCTTTTGGTATCTCCTGCTCCACGTAATGCACCTGAGAGTACGAAGTTAAATGCCAGTGGTATTTGAGAAAACCCTACGATACGTAAATAGAGACTAGCCTCTTCTATAGTCTTAGCATCATCTGTAAAAAGCCATACAATTTTCTCTGGTATAAATATCATAAAAAAAGAGAGGAAGAACATGAGTCCTACTGTGTATTTGAGTACTAAAAGTACATCTTCTCTTGCTTGCAAAGGTTTTTTAGCCCCTAGTCCCTGTCCCATCAGTGCCATAGCTGCGATAGTGAATCCTATGCCTGGCATAAATGCCAAACCTTCCACACGTAACCCTATCTGATAGCCTGCTAAAGCCTCTGTACCATATCGGGCTATGATAACTGTAAAAAGCATAAAAGACCCAAAGGTAAGTGTCCGTTCAAGAGATGCAGGAATGCCTACTTTAAGGGCACGCTTCATAAGTGACTTAGAATAGTGCCACATAGGAACATACACCATCTTTCCTCGTAAATACAGCACAACATACACAACAAACTCCAATATGTTTACAATCACCGTACCCACAGCAGCACCCATCACTCCTAGTTCTGGGAAACCTAAGTTACCAAAGATCAAAAGCCAATTTAAAAACACGTTAAAGATAATAGAAACTATTTTTACATACATAGGTGTTTTCGTATCACCAGATGCATTAAGTGCGGTAACAAATACAAGCTTCACAAAAACAAAAGGCAACATCCATGTTAGCATCTGCACATAATCTTCACCTAGAGCCACCACTTCAGAGGCTGTACCGAACCACACATAGACATTCGATGCCACGACATACCACAGTAACATCACGGGCAAAGAGAGATAAAAAGCAAACTGTAAAAGTGTAGAGAGTCCTGTAGAGGCTCTCTTTTTATGCCCAGAGCCTGAAAAACGAGCCAACAATGCAGAAGTTCCAACATGAAGTAACGTAAGTATAGCAAAGACAAAAGAGAGTGACTGTATCCCTAAGCCCACAGCAGCCACTGCAAATGCTGAGATACGCCCTACCATGATAAGATCAGTAATCACCTGCAACATATCTAATAAAGAGTTGATAGCAGCAGGGATAGAGAGTTTAAGTATCTTTTGATGTTTTTTAGGAAAAAGGTGTATCAAGAAACACCACTTATGTTACTCACATGCATCATCACGCCCACTAAAAAAACAGATAACAGTGACATCATCCATATGATAGCCACCATTATATGTCCTTGTAAAAACATTTTTCTAGTACGGTAAAGTAACACAGGAATAGCCACAAGTACCAACACTGTAGGTGCATATGCGGTAAAGGCATTAAGCTCATACTTTTCCACAGAGAGTTGCGTCGCTCTAAAAGCCGTATAGAGTATGGTATACATCAGTGCCAAAAGTATCATCTGTACTACTACAAAGATAATGTACACCCCTTGTGCATTTTGTTTATCGTCGTATTTTTTCATATTTATCCATCAAATAAGTCAACAAGTGCATGACCAATATTATATCCTGCTCGTGCTGCTATATAATTTGTTAAACTTCTATGTGTCAAGAAGTGACTTAATTGCCCTGGTTCAATGTCATATTCACCAACAATATTTGTAGGTAAAGACAATGTATCTCTTTTGCCATCGGTCATTGCAGAAATAAATTCTTTCTTCATTTCTATAATATTTAACGATTTTCCTTTTGTACGAAAATATTCGCCTACATTTGCTGGCATCATAAATGCGACTAACGCCCAACATGTATACTCTTCACGAAAAGACAACTCTTTTACTATCATTTGAATCTCTCCAAGTTCATAATAATTTTTATGTCCAAACGTTTCATTTAATTTTTTATAAATATCTATACCAAAATCTTTTTTATTCATTGGTTCAATACAATCCATATTTACTTGCCTTTCTTTTACAGTAGCTTCACTATCGCTTCACTAAGTGCATCTTTTTCTACACTACGTATCTTTTTATCATACACATCAAAACTCAAATCTTTTTTAAGCAGTGATTTTTGCAGTATAATCTCCCCACCATCAAGCTCCGAACTCACATAATGTACAGATACCCCACCCTCTTCATGTTCATCTTCATAAGACTTTTCAATGGCGTTAAGTCCTTTGTGTCTAGGAAGAAGTGAAGGGTGTAAGTTTATCGCTTTGATTTGCTCTGTAAATACTGGGGTCAAGATACGCATAAAACCAGCGAGTATTGTGAGGTCTGGACTATATCTTTGTAATGTCTCTACAACTGTAGCATCAAAGGCTTCACGAGAGTTAAAATTTTTTGGCTCTACTATCCCATAAGATATACCATACTCTTGTGCTATAGAGATACCCTCTGCTTCAGGATTATTTGTCAAAGCAAATACTACTTCACACTCTTTGAGGTGTAATGTCTTAACAATATGGGCAAAGTTTGTACCTTTACCACTAAAAAGAACTGCTATTTTTTTCATGAGCAAATAGTACCAAAACTATTCACAATTAGCTATTAATTTTTCACTTCAAGCAGTGATATCTGCTCTATAATATCCGTAGGCAACATCGCATATGAAGCTCCCTCATAATTATTCGCAGCCATGACCAAAGCAAGTGAGCCTTGTACCGCTGCTTCTATTCCAGTGTAGCCTTGTGCAAGTAAGGCTACGATGAGTCCAGAGAGAACATCTCCACTACCACCTTTAGAGAGTTTGGAGCATCCTAATGGATTAATATAACATTTTTCTTCTTGGACTATGAGAGTATTGGCACCTTTAAGTAAGAGTGTAACATGTGGGTACTTGGCATTAAATAGTCGTACCATTTCAAAACGCTTAGACTGTATCTCTTCTACGGTGATGCTCTCATCGGTCAATATCTTCCACATAATACTAAACTCTTTGGGGTGTGGCGTAATGACTATCTCTCTATCTTTTTGCTCTAATATGCTTAGCAATTCTTTACTCATAAAGGCATCTGCATCTAAGACTATGGGTAGATGAGAGTCAAGTACATACTTCTCTAAAAACTCCTGCTCAAAATACCCACCTAGTCCCATACCTATGGCTAATGCAGAAGCATTCTCAGGTACTACTGTAGAGTGCATAAGGTACGATGGAGGCGATACTTTTTCATGTACGAGTAGTGTCGTAAGTCCTGCCCCGAAACTAGCACTTGCCATTCCTGCTATGATACCCGCTCCCTCTTTTTCGCCACAGAAAATAGCTGCATGTCCAAAGTTTCCTTTGTGGCTGTTTTGTCTATTACGTGTAGGTAATTTAAGATCACCTACTTCTAGTACATACGTATTACTATGGTTTTCATAATATTCAGGCTCTATTCCTAAATTAACACGTATGATTTCCCCCACATAATCTTTGGCTTCATCAAGATAAAGTGTTTCTTTGTGTGCCCCCATGCTTATCGTTACATCAGCTTTAAATGCTATAGGTGCAAGTCTACCTTTACTGTCTATACCTGTGGGAATATCACAAGCTATTTTAAAACTTTTATAAGCATTCATCTTTTGAACATATGCAACACTGCTCTCATCAAGCTCTCTATTAAGCCCCGCACCAAATAGTGCATCTACAACTATATCTGCATCACTCATTTTAGTTACAACTTTAACGCCTGATTTTTGTGTTCTTTTTAATTGTATTTTTGCCATCTCAGAATGCACACCAAAAGTCACAAAAAGACGCACATCATAAAGACCATTTAGTTGCCTAGCCAATACTATTCCGTCTGCCCCATTATTACCAGAACCAACAACTATCAATACTGAAGCCCCTGTTTTAAAATGGGTTTTTATATATTCTGCCATACCTCTTGCAGCATTCTCCATAAGTATATCTTCAGTTAATCCATACGTTTCATAGCATTTTTTATCTAAATCGTAACAGTTTTCAAATACTTTTTGCATATATAAATCCTTATCTATTATCTTCTTAATTTTATCACAAATTCAAAAACTTTAGATATAATTCTTCACTTTATTGATATTTAGACCAAACTAGCGTCTGAAAATTTCCAATAGGAAGGGGGTGCTTTTTTATGCCAGGAATTAAACTAACTTCACGTGATTCATTTGATGATGCATACAGAAAGTTCAAAAGACAATGTGACAGAAACCTCATCGTTACTGAAGCAAGAGCTAGACAAACCTTCGAAACACAAACGGAAAAAAACAAAAAAGAGAAGATTGCAACGCGCAAGAAAATTCTTAAAAAACTCTTCATGCTTAGAAGATACGAGTCTAGACTGTAATCAGTCTATGGCAGGGCTTTTGCTCTGTCACTCATTTTACATTTTATACAAAACACCAAAAACATTTCCAAACTCATCCCAAATTATCCAATTTTTTGCTAAAATAACCCTAATTATTTCAAAGGTAAAAAATGACATTTACAACCCCTCTACAACAAGGCTCTATAAAAATCATGCTCCTTGGTTCTGGTGAACTTGGTAAAGAAGTAGCTATCGAAGCACAGCGTCTAGGGGTGGAAGTAGTAGCGGTTGACAAGTATGAAAATGCCCCTGCACACTTAGTAGCGAACAAATCTTACGTTATAGACATGAAAGATGAAGCAGCGGTACTTGCACTCATAGAAAAAGAAAAACCTACGTATGTACTGCCTGAGGTGGAAGCCATCTCTATCTCTGCTTTGTTTAAGGCTGAGGAAAAAGGTTTTCACATCATCCCTAACGCAGAAGCCGTTAACAAAACGATGAACCGTAAAAATATTCGTCTTTTTGCAGCTGAGGAGTTAGGCCTTAAGACTTCTAACTATGAGTTTATCACTACCTTAGAGGGGTTAAAAGTTGCTGGAGAGCGTATAGGTTTCCCTTGTGTGATTAAGCCAGTGATGTCTAGCTCAGGTCATGGGCAAAGTATCGCAAAAACGCCTGCTGATATAGAAAAGTCATGGGAAATAGCCAAAGAAGCACGTGGTGATGCCTCTGAACTCATCGTAGAGGAGTTTGTGCCTTTTGATTATGAGATTACACTACTTACTGTGCGTAACGAGACAGGTACTGTCTTTTGTGATGCCATAGGGCATGTCCAAAAAGATGGCGACTTCATACTCTCATGGCAACCTATGGCTATGAGTGATGCTTCCCTTCAAAAAGCAAAAGCTATAGCTAAAGCTGTGACAGATGGCCTAGGAGGTCGTGGCATCTTTGGGGTAGAGTTCTTTGTTAAAGGTGAAGAGGTTTACTTCTCAGAACTTAGCCCACGTCCACATGACACAGGCATGGTGACACTCATCACGCAGAGTCAAAGCCAGTTTGCCTTACATATAAGAGCTGTACTCGGTCTACCTCTTACCTACACTACCTATGGAAGTGGCGCTTGTGGGGCATACAAAGCCAAAAATGAGAGCCGTACCCCTACTTTAAACATACCAGGTGATGCCTTTACCTCTAACTCTTTTGTAAGGGTCTTTGGAAAGCCTGAGTCTCATGTAGGGCGTCGTATGGGTGTGAGTCTTGTATTAGATGAAGTAGAGATCGCGAAACAAAGAGCTACACAAATAGTAGAACAAATCACAGATAAATAAGGCACACAACATGGCATTCTTTTCTAGAGTAGTTTTACCTCTACTATTATTCATATATATAGCGATAGAAACATACTTAAAACTAAACGATAGTTCACTTTGTGATGCAACAGGATGTAAGCTTGCAGGTGAGTTACTTAAATTTAATCCTTTATATCTTAACTATTTAGGCTTATTTGCAGTATTTTCTTTGACCATCTTAGGGTATTTATCTCTTAAAAATACACTTATGAAAAAAGTTTTTTTCACTGTTTTGTATGGAGCTATAGCATTTGAAGCAACTATTTTAGGCTATCAATATTTAGTGAACCCTGAACCTTGTATATTCTGTTTAGGTATCTTTAGCTCTTTACTGCTCATAGGACTCTTAAGTCAGACTAAAAACTTTATACTCTTAGCTACTATAGCTCTGTCTATATTTATAGGCCTAAATACACTGGCTATTAATAAAAATAAGTCTTATATTACAGCAGATGGTCTCTACCTTATCCAATCTAATTCTTGTTCTCACTGTAAAAAAGTGAAAAAGTTTTTTACAGAAGAAAAAATTGACTATACTCCTATTTCTGTCAGAGAAGTAAATGCAAGGTCTTTTTTAAAGTTCGTAGATATCTCTAGTATCCCCGTAGCTATTATAAAAAATGAAAATACCATACAAATCATCAAAGGGGACAAAGATATTATTACCCATTTTAGTCAAGAACAAGAGCAAAAACATGTAAGTAAAAGAGAAGAAACAGCTCAAACGCAAACAAATTCAAGTTTAGACTTAACAAGAGATATTTTTTCTGCCACTTCAGAACCAGGATGTGCCATCACTATTACTGAGACACCCTCATGTGAAGATGAAAACAGAAGCCAAGAGTAAAAGGAGTTCTATGTATATTGTTATACTTGATGCAAAAACACTAGGAGATGATTTAGATCTTAGTGTACTTAAAAAATTTGGAACATTATCTCGATATGAAACAACATCTCAAGATCAAATTGTTGATCGTATTGAAATAGCAGATATAGTCATTACAAATAAAGTAATCATGAGTAAAGAGATGATGAAAAAATGTCCCAAATTAAAGCTCATCTGTATCGCAGCTACAGGGATGAACAATGTTGATTTAGATGCAGCAAAATTACAAAATATAGAAGTAAAGAATGTTTCAGGCTACTCTACCAAGTCTGTTGCTCAACATACATTTTCTATGGCACTTTATTTACTGGAAAAGATGGCATACTATGATAGAGCTGTCAAAGATAATACATGGACAACCTCTGGTCTGTTTACAGATGTAAGCCACCCATTTTTTGAAATATCTGGTAAGAAATGGGGTATCATAGGCTTAGGTAACATTGGGAAAGAAGTAGCCAAAATTGCAGAAGCATTTGGTGCTGAGATTCATTACTACTCTACCTCTGGAGAAAATCTTAGATCAGCTTACCCCCATAAAAGTTTAGAATTTCTTTTAAAAGATTGTGACATTATTTCTATCCATGCCCCACTTAATGACAAAACCAATCAACTTATCAATGAAATCAACCTACCCTACCTCAAAGAAAAAGCCATACTGCTAAACCTAGGAAGAGGTGGTATCATCAATGAAACAGACCTCTCTTATGAACTAGACAAACGTGAAATATATGCTGGTCTTGACGTACTTGAGACTGAACCAATACCCCTTGAAAATAGACTCAATCGCATTAAACACAAAGAACGCTTACTTATCACCCCACATATAGCATGGACAAGTATAGAAGCAAGAAAGAAGCTTCTTGATGGCATAGTGAAAAATATAGAAAATTTTCTAAACACTAAGGTATACAATGATTGATGTACTCATTATAGGCGCAGGTGGGGCAGGACTCACTGCCGCACTCTCAGCAAAAGATGTAGGCGCTTCTGTGCTCGTTGTAGGTAAAGCCTATCCAACCAACGCACAAACCTCTATGGCACAAGGGGGGATGAATGCTGCTCTTGGAAATGTAGAAAAAGACAGTATTGATGCACACATAGCAGACACCATAAAATCTGCAAATGGCCTCTGCGATGAAGAGCGAGTTAAGCAGATGTGTCATGCTGCCCCAGATGCCATAGCGTGGCTAGACAGTATAGGTGTGCCATTTTCACGTATAGAAACAGATAAAATAGGTTCAGATACCATCGCACAAAGAAAAATGGGTGGGGCATCGTCAAAACGTGCTTGTTATGCACAAGATTACACAGGTCTTAAAATACTTCACACACTCTATGACACATGCCTCAAGCATGACATAGATTTTTTAGAAGAACAATACTTACTCAGTCTTGTCGTTGAAGACAAAATCATTAAAGGTGCAACATTTCTTGATATACGCTCAGGGGAAGTAAAACAAATAGACGCTAAATCTGTCATCGTTGCAACAGGTGGATATAGTGGACTGTATCATGGGTACACCACAAATATGTATGGGGTAAGCGGTGATGGTATAGCTGCAGTGCTTCGTGCTGGTGGTGCAGTGAGTGATATGGAATTTGTACAGTTTCACCCAACTGCCCTTAAAAATTCAAGTATCCTCATCTCTGAGAGTGCTAGGGGTGAAGGTGGATATTTGGTAAATACCAAAGGAGAAAGGTTCATAGATGAGCTAAAACCTAGGGACATAGTGGCACGTGCTATTTACGAACAGTTTTCTCAAGGAGAAAATGTTTTTTTAGATGTTCGTCATCTAGGCGTTGAAAAACTTATGGAGTTACTCCCCCAGGAAGTGGCATTATGTAAACTCCATGAAAATGTAGACCCATCTAAAGAGCTCATACCTATAAAACCTGTAGCGCACTATTCTATGGGTGGCATAGATGTCAATGCCATTATGCAAGTAGAAGGCATAGAAGGTTGTTTTGCAGTAGGTGAATGTTCTAATGCTAAAGTACATGGAGCAAACCGCCTAGGAGGAAACTCTTTACTTGAAATAACTACCTTTGGTAAAATAGCGGGGCAACAAGCACATGCGTATGCAAGCATAAATACCATCTCAAAATCAAATGACACACAATTACTACAAGACCAAGCCTACATACAGAATCTCTACGCACAAACTGGCTCTCTCAATTTTTATGGGCAAAGAGACAAACTTGGTAAGCTTTTTTATGAAAAAGTCGGCATAGTCAGAGACAATGACTCACTCAACTACGCCATTGATGAGGTAATAGCCATGCAAGAAAATCTTGTCCGCATGGGTATTGAAGACAAAAGCCTTACCAATAACACAAATCTCACTGATTTTTTAGAGTTTTCAAATGTATTACTACTCAGTTCGACCATAGTATCGGCCGCTATTGCAAGAGATGAAAGCCGTG
Organism: Sulfurovum sp.; assembly: GCA_021647715.1. Classification (GTDB taxonomy): domain Bacteria; phylum Campylobacterota; class Campylobacteria; order Campylobacterales; family Sulfurovaceae; genus Sulfurovum. Next base: position 50,541 of record JAKIUE010000002.1, on the reverse strand, counting down.
GAGCACACTATAAAACTGGATTTGAAAGTATAGATGATACAAAGTTTAAAAACCATATCGTCTTTCAGTGGGAACAGCCACAAGGAGAGACAGCATGACTATAAGCATATTAAAAAGTGACAGCACTACACCGAAAACTTACACACTTGAAAATAAGGAAACTACCCTACTTCATGCACTTACCCACATCAAGTCAACTTTAGATGCCACGCTTACGTTTACAGCAGGTTGTCGTGCTTCCGTATGTGGGACATGTGCAGTACGGGTTAACGGTAAAGAAGAACTCTCTTGTGCTTATAAAGTACAAGATGGTGATCTCATAGAGCCTTTAGCATATCACCCAGTCCTTCGTGACCTAAAAGTAGACAAACACAAAGCCAAAGAGACACTTATAAAAAGTGTCTCTTGGTTACACACATTTAAAGAAGCCCCACTTACACCTAAAGATGAAAAGTTTAGTGAACGTCAAACAGACTGCATACTCTGCGATTCTTGCTACTCTGCCTGTCCTGTGTATGCTGTAAATCCTGAATTTTTAGGACCCTTCGCATTGACCCGTGCTTACCGATATACCACAGACAAAAGAGAGTCTACTCCTAAAGACATCATAGATAACATACAAAGCAATGGTATATGGGATTGTACTTTATGTGGAGAGTGTACGTTGGCATGCCCAAAAGGCATAGACCCTAAAATGGATATCATGATGCTAAGAGGAAAGTCTGTACAACATGGTTACTCAGACCCTACTTTGTTACAACAAAGTTTTGGAGAACCTAACTTTGGGTTTGACCCAAATGCTGGGTTTTAAGCTATAAGCTCTGCTATTTTAGAAGCTACTGCTAGCACTTTTTGAGATTTATTCATATCCTCTGAAAAACCTTCTTCAAGGAAAGCAGAGATGGCATCTTCAGGATCGGTTATAGGTAAAAAATCCCCACCTTTTCTTACCATCACTGCATAGGTTTTACTGTTAGCAGACCCCACAATGATGGAATCAAATACTTTTCCTTTATTGGCTACATGTACACCATTTATCTCTTTGAGTGGTGTAAAGCCCATCTTTTTACATGCCTTAGGTATATTAGAAAGATTAGAGTTTAAAACCTTTTGTAATTGCTTGCCTTGTACTTCTTCTATCTTATCTTTAAATGAAATTGCCATTCTTATCCTTTTTTATGTTAATAATATTAATTAATATCTCTAGGGTCAACTATCTGCGACTATCTTAGTTTTAATTCTCAAATCTTTGCTACGAAAAGATTTGAAAAATCAAACTTTTAGTGATGTATTAGAAACCCCATGTTAAACCTGCCTTTGTTGATGCACCAGACTCTCTGGAGTATGAAACCCCCGCATTAATTAAAATTTTATCATCTACATAATGAAATATCCCTCCTGCAATAGCTGTTTCTCTATCATAATGCCCTAACCCTACACTCAGCTGTGTATTAGTCGATACCCTTTGATTTGGCACTAATGCTGACATCGCTGAATTCATCGCTCCAATACCACTTACTTTTCTATCAAGTGTATTGAATTGACGCATATTTACTGCATCAAATGCATAAATACCATCTGCTACGTTTACCACACGACGCTTAAGTGTATCACTTCCTACAGAAAAGGTATTTGCCTCAGTTGCTACAGAATACTGCCCTATAGCCACTGCATTTTCTACCCCTTTATTGACCTTGGATTGTGCTCCTATTGCCACAGAACCCTGTGCTCCACTATCTACTTTAGCATCGGTACCCATAGCAATAGACCTTTCTCCCCCTGCAACTGTATTTGAACCTATAGTTACACTACTTTGTGTTACATTTACATATTTCATTGTATTTCCTATCGCAGAAATACGACTTGTATTGGATGCAATACCTCTAGTATTGGTATCTATCTGTATTGTAGCAACTTGTATTTGATTTGCATTACTAGATATATCGGCTGTATTCGTTGCAATATTTGTTGCGTTTGTTGTGCCCTGTACTGTTTCAAGATTACTAAAATTTGTTTTATGGTCTGTGCTGCCTTCTGTGATAATAAAATCACCATTTGCATTAAGCACCGTATTAGATATAGTAGCACCAGATACACCTGTTTGCAAATTAACTATATCGGTCGTATTTTGTATTATATTATTTGTATTCGTAGCTATGCTATTTGCATTAGCAGTACTTTGTAATGTTTGCAATCCAGATAAATCTATAGTATTAGTAGAAACCATAGAATTTCCCAAAATATCTTTTTCAGTAATCTCAACTGTATGGTTATCTGCTTGAAGTCTTACACTATCTATACGAGAGGTTTGAGAAACATTCACTGCATCTGTCAATACTACTCCCTCATCTACATTCATAATACGTCTCTCACCCCCAACTTGACCTACTGAAACAGTATTATCAGCACTGGTTACTGAACCCGAACCTAGTGCTACTGAACTTGCATTTGTAGCTTGTGCACCAGCACCAATGGCCGTTGCATTATCCCCTCTAGCATTAGCTTGATATCCATCTGCAATGCTATAATTTCCCGAAGCAGTACTCTCTCTACCAATGGCTTGCGAAAAACTGCCACGTGCATTTGCATTATATCCCATAGCTATACCTGCATAACCTATGGCTGTTGCATGTGGTCCAATAGCAATACTAAGATATCTTGTAGCTAGTGCATTAGTACCTATAGCAACACTTGAAATACCACTAGCCTTAGCATCAATTCCTGTAGCAATAGAATTTTTCCCTGAAGCTACTGCACCTATTCCTGAAGCCTGTGCTCCTGAAGCAGAAGCAACAGCATTAACTTGAGAAGTTCCCGTATCATTCACATCAAAATATTTAAGTTTTACAGCACCTGCATTTACTGTAATATTGACATCTTTAAGTTGTCTAAGGTTTACTGCATCAAAATCCTGCGTACCATCTGCCACATTGGTAATTTGACGTTTTAAAGTACTATTCCCTACTGAAACTGAATTCACTCTATCTGTAGCGGAAGCTCTTCCTAATGCTACTGCGTTTTCATGCGTGGCATTTGCATCAGCACCAACAGCTGTTGTATTGATTTTGATCGCATTAGCCCTAAAACCAATGGCTGTACTATCTTGAAATCTTGTTGTGCTATTTGCACCAAGTGCAATGTTGTGGTATCCTTGTGTTTGAGCTGACGAACCCATTGCAATGCTTCCAGAGAGATTTGATATTGCTCCAGTTCCTATTGCTATTGTATTTACACCTGAAGCTTTTGCTCCTGAACCAGCTGCAAAACTGTATGCTTGTGTGGCCTGAGAGCCTGAACCGATAGCTGTTGATCCTATTTTACTGGCAATAGTAGCATGATGACCATTCACATCAATACGTTTTCCCCCTATTGCTGTACTTTGTTGTGCTGTTGCTTCGGCACCATGACCCATCGATACTGCTTCTCTCTCCGTGGCCTGTGCTTTTGTGCCTGAAGCAACTGTATTTGTGCCTGAAGCAGTCGTTCCAGAACCAATGGCAATACTTTGACTTCCACTTGCCACAGTTGCACCATTTGCCCCATTACCTGCACCAAGGGCGATACTCCTAGCACCACTTGCTTCTGTTTTAGTAGCATCTGTAGCTCCTGAACCGATAGCGACTGCCTGTCCGCTAGTAGCTGTTGCACGCCAACCAAATGCTTGTGATTTACTGGCAGATGCTTCCGAAGATCTACCAACGGCTAATGCATCAGTATTGCTTGCTTTTGCTTCATACCCTATAGCAGTGGCACCAGCGCCCGTAGTGTTGACATTTCCCGCAATAGCACCTGAGCCCAATGCAAGCGTATTGGCTTTACTTGCATTAGCTTCATCACCAATAGCAACACTTCGTGTACCTGAAGCACTAGAGCTTTTCCCTAAAGCAGTACTTTTTTCGCCACTCGCATTTGCCCCTATACCTGCTGCTAATGCATTTTTGTTAGTGGCTCCAGCAGGTGTCTGATCTGCTGAATCATTGGCATCGAAGTATCTGAGTTTTGTAGTACTGGTATTAAGCTGTCTCACATTGACCGCATCAGTGTCTGCCGTGCCATCTGCAACAAAACTTATCTGCCTTTCTGCACCTGCTTTTCCAACAGATACAGAGTTAATTCTATCTGTTTCAGCACCAGCACCCAATGCTACAGAATTTTCATGTGCAGCGATGGCACTTCTTCCTATAGCTACAGCTTTATCACCATAGGCTTTAGAAAATACTCCTATTGCTTGAGATTCTGTTCCATTTGCTTCCGAAGTATGTCCAACAGCAATAGCACCACTACCAGAGGCGTCTGCCTTATATCCCATGGCAAAAGCACCAAAGCCTGATGCATTTGATCTAAAACCTATAGCTTGAGATCCATATCCTCCAGATTTAGCATCTCGTCCGATGGCAACACTCGCAGTATTGGACGCATTAGCATCAGTCCCTAAGGCAATACTACTACCCTCTGTAGAAGATGCTCCCGTACCAATGGCAATACTGCTTATTCTTGTAGAAGTAGCTCCTGTTCCTAGTGCTATACTGTCTCTATAACCTGAAGAAATGGCTCCCGTACCCATAGCTATATCTCTTGTATTTGTTGCATTTGCATCAAACCCTATAGCCACACTTGGACCATTATTAGATCCCCTAGCACTAGAACCATTCCCTATTGCAACATTGTTAGTCACATTAGAGTCATTTGCAGTGTTGTCATCTGATGCTTCATATGCATATCCCATAGAAGTAAGTAAAAAAAGTGACATGGGTATTGAATTTAAAAGAGTGTTATGCATGTCTGTTTACCTTTATACATTAAAAAATATTAATTCTAAAGTATAGCACAATAATGTTAAATATATAACTTTACATTATCTACATACCCAAGGGCTCTCTTGACATAGTTTATCAAGACTATCTTCTGCTTGAGGGTTACCTATTTTTGCAGCTTCTTTCCAAAATTCATATGCTTTGAGTTTATTACGTATAACACCTTCAGCTTTAAGGTGCATGACACCTAGGTTGTACAGTGCTTGGACATCTCCATTTTTAGCTGCTTGAAGGTACCAATAGAGTGCTTTTTCATAATTTTGTTTTGTACCTCTGCCTTCATAGTAAAAACTTGCTGTATTGTATTGGGCATCAATATAGCCCTGTTGTGCAGATTTTTTATACCATTTGAAAGCAATTTTATCATCTTTTTTTACCCCTTGACCCTTGTCATAAAGGTATCCTAAATTATATTGAGCTTTGATGTTTTTTTGTTTGACAAGTTGTTCGAAAAGTTTTTTAGCTTTTACATAATTACCCGCATTATATGCCTTTTGTGCTTTCTGAAATGTCGTTTCAGCAGAAAGAAAAAGTGTCAAAGTGATGAAAATCATCCATAGTTTATATCTCATACTTAGCTATCTCTAGGGTCAACTATCTTTCCAGCTATAGCAGATGCTGCAGCAACAGCTGAATTCGCTAAGTAAATCTCAGAAGTTCTAGCACCCATACGCCCAACAAAGTTACGGTTAGTCGTTGCAACACAACGTTCACCATCACCAAGTATACCCATGTACCCACCAAGGCAAGCACCACAAGTTGGGTTAGAAACAACAGCTCCTGCTTCTATAAGAATTTTCATCAATCCCTCATCTTGTGCTTGAAGAAGTATTTTCTGTGTGGCAGGAGTGACTATCATACGTGTATGACGTGCTACTCTGTTACCTTTCATAATCTTCGCTGCAATTCTCAAATCTTCTATACGTCCATTGGTACAACTACCTATCATGACTTGGTCAATTTTAAGTTCATCAGCTACAGCTTGTTCTACTGGCTTACCATTTGATGGCAAAAACGGGTATGCAATCACAGGACTAAGAGATGCAGTATCTATAGTTATCACTTGACAATACTCTGCGTCTTTATCTGATACATGCACTTTAGGCTCAGCTCTAAGTCCACCATTTACCTCTTTCCTATCTTCTAAGTAAACCAATGTCACATCATCTACTGCAAAAATACCATTTTTAGCCCCAGCCTCTATAACCATATTGGCTATAGAGAATCTATCTGCCATGCCTAAGTACCGTATGGCATCCCCTACAAACTCTATGGCTTTGTACAGCGCCCCATCCACACCTATCTGACGGATGAGTTCTAAGATAATATCTTTTCCGTAAATATGTTCGCCTGGTTTACCTGTAAGCTCTACCTTAATAGTCTCAGGTACCTTAAACCAGTTACCCCCAGTTATCATCCCGAAAGCAAGATCGGTACTACCCATACCCGTACTAAAGGCACCTAATGCCCCATGTGTACAGGTATGTGAGTCTGCACCGATGATGACATCTCCTGGTAACACAAGCCCTTTTTCAGGAAGCAACGCGTGTTCTATCCCCATATCTTTTTCATCAAAAAAGTACTTCAAGTCATGTTTGTAGGCAAACTCTCTACTTATCTTGGCTTGGTTTGCAGACGCTATATCTTTTGCAGGGATATAGTGATCCATTACCAAAGCAAAACCATCTGGGTTTGCCAAATTTTTTGCACCACTCTCTTCAAAAGCTTTTATAGAGATAGGCGTAGTAATATCATTACCGATAATCATATCAATATCTACTCTTACTATCTCTCCAGCTTTTACTTCACGTCCTGCGTGTTCAGAAAATATCTTTTCTGTCATAGTTTGTTGTGACATATTTTGTCCTTCTTACCTAAGGTTATATGACGCGAATTATAGCGAAATAACATTATGCTAGAATTGTGCGACAGACATACTACAGGTTTATTTTCCAGGCGCTAAAAAACCTCTACTGCTGTCGTCAAGTACCAATACCCAGTCATTTCCATCATGGAATTTCTTTTTCTCAAGCTCATAATGGGGGTCATAATAGATATCAAAATATTTTTTATTTTCAGCTGTCACCTCATCTGGAGGATTAAAAGCCTGCATACCATTATTTTCAACCCCTTCAATCACTCTACTTGTACCATCTCTTGGATTATACCACCATGCCTTAACCTTAGTCCCTGGAACCTTGTTCATATCCACAGTAATATCTTGACCTTGAGGTATATAGACCATTGCATAGCCATCACCTTTTGTGGCGACTATGCCATCTTTAGCTTGAGGAGTACCTTGAAGAAGTGATTGGTCAGACACTCTGCCGAGCAGTGGTCTACTCTGCATAAGTTCAGTTACAAACTGCATCTGCTTTGCCCCATTATGATCAATGGCATCTTCCCAATGCGTATTAGGTTTACATATCGTTGTGCAGTTTTCGTCCTCATCCGTTTCTGTCCAAAACCTATAAATAGCCGTATGCCCATAGGTATTACCAAATGCACCTGCAAATATCTGACTATAAGCATCTTCTCGTATTTGATATGGCGTACGTCTACCCTTATCTGTAAGATTTTCTTCTCTTTTGTATCTAATACCTTCATAAATAGACTCTCCATCAACAACAGGAAGTTTCTCTTTTAAAGCGTCTTGAACATCCTTTATAGCAGTATGTAGTGGGTCTCGTCCAGATTGAATCATATTAAAATCCAACCATTTTTTTGATGCTTCTCCTAATTCAACACTCGGAATTTTCAGTAATGGGTGAAAGGTCACAAGGTGTTTTGAGCGTACTACATTTTTGATACTAGAGCCCATAGCATTCCATATAGCTATTTCTTGATCTCCATTCACTTTACCCTCCGTACGACTGCCATCTATCGGAGTATCTCCACCTATCATCCATATTATATTTGGAGATTTTTTATATCTTTTTGCTATCCATGCTCCAAACTTTCTTACATTTGCTACTCGTACGTCTGCTTCACCAAAAGTTTCCTCCCCTAAAATCGTATGCCATGTAGGTAGCATGGCAATATACAGACCTTTTTCTTCTGCTTTTTTAATGATATTATCTATCACTTTCCAATATTCTTCATTTATCGTAGTTATTTCATTACTATTAAAAGAAGGCTTACGGTTTTCCTCTCCTTCTGCTGCAAAAGGGTAGTGCTTACCAAGAATCCTTGTTTGATGTGTATACATTGCAGTAATTTGGATAACGCTAAATTTTTTCTCAACACGATTATCAAGATAACTATTTAACTCATTTTCATTTAATTTACGTAAAAACCACGCGGTATCTGCCATCCAAAAGAATGCTGTGCCATCTTCATGTTGAAGTATACGATTATTTTTATCTACTTTCAACTTACCACACTCCCAAGGTTTTGATTTTGTACAAACAAAGGTTTTATGAGTAGTTTTTACTGCTGGGTTATCATTTTTAGAAGTATCACTGTCATCACCAATCTGATTAGCTATAGGTTTATCGTCAATATTTTTTTTACTATTTTTATCACAAGCATGAAAAAACAGCACTGCTACACATATAAAAATGTATTTATGTAAATTACTCATAAAAGTCCTTCTTTCACTCAATCTAATTTACAATATCATACAAGTTGATGCTTAGATAACAATAAACATTAACTTAGCAAATAAGTAATACTTAGATAATGTTCTCTTCTTACCCACTTTATCTACTTAATTTTGTTATAATCTCTTTTATGAAACTCTATGAACTCCAAGCTATTGCTGCACAACTAAATAACTTTACCTTCATCAGCCGTGCAAGACGCATAGAGGACAATACTTTAGAGATAATGTTTGACAAGTCTCAAAGTTATTTTTTCAACATGGTACGTGGGCATAGCCTTGTATATAAAGCAGCAAGCCAAAGACCTCTGCAAGGCTATAATGCCCCTTTTGATACCTTGCTTCACTCACTACTCTCAGGTTCAAAACTCATAGCAGTAGACCTGCCAAATAACGACCGAATATTACGTTTTACAATCGCCCCAAAAAGTTCTTATAAAGACAAAACAGTCTACTTACAACTAGAATTTACAGGTAAAAATACCAACGCCATACTCTTAGATGAAAATGAAGTCATCATCGAAGCCCTGCGTCACATAGATTCTGACAGTTCTTTTAGAGTGGTACGTCCCGGTATGGAACTACTCGCTATCCCTGCGTTTGAGCGTACAGAAAAAACACAAGTGATTGATGATATAGATGCCTATTTGGAACAAAAATTTACAGACATACAAAGTAAAAAACTCCTAGAGATAAAAAAACAAAAGCTCTCTACTGTTGCTAAAAAAATAAAGAAGTTCAAACAACTACTAGACAAACTACCCAACAAAGAAAAGCTAGCTCAGAACGCTAAAGAACATAACAACACAGGCAACCTCATCTTGGCAAACTTGTACCAGATAAAACCCTACGATACCAAGCTAAAAACTTTTGATTTTGAGGGCAAAGAGGTAAACATAACTTTACCCAAAGACACCAAGGTAAATCGTATGTCAGACTACTATTTTAACCTCTCTAAACGTGCGAAGTCTAAAGCCAAAAATGTACATATCGAACAAGAAAACCTTAACTCTAAAATGGTCTTTTATGAGAATATATATTACGCTTTAGAACAAGCAAACACACCTTATGAATTAGAACTCCTTGTACCTAAACGTGCCAAATCTTTACGTAAAAAAGAAAAGCTGAGAGAAGGAGAACTCTTTTGGATAGAAGACTATAAGGTACTCGTAGGGCGAAATTCCAACGAAAACCAAAAACTGCTAGGATTGGCAAAAAGTAATGATATTTGGATGCATACTAAAGGCGTACCAGGTTCACATGTCATCATTCGTACCGACAAACAAAATTTACCAGAGTCTGTCCTACTAGCTGCTGCCAAACTCTGTGTTGATTTTTCCACCTCTCAAGCAGGTAACTACTTAGTAGACTATACTAAACGTAAATTTGTAAAAATACAAGAAGGTTCAAGTGTTGAATATGATAAATACCAAACACTATCCATACTCAAAGAAGGTGTTGAGATTAGAGTTTAACGCAAGACATGCTATACTCTTTTTTTACGTATATAAAAGTAATACAATGTAATGAGGAATCTCTATGTTAAACAACTTAACTTCTTTTCAGCAACGTACCCTTACAGGCTTAGCTTTAATCTCACTGGTAATGTTTGTTAGTTGGACAGGTAGTTTTTTTATGATGTGGCTATTTTTAGGTACCTTTTGCCTTTTTTCCTTTCATGAAGCCATGCAACTATTTAAAGTTTCTTCTTCAAGTGCATATCTTTGGGCTACACTCTTGTGGATAATGGCATATTTTTATCCTAGTGCTAATCTATTTTTTCTCATTGCTATTATTTTTGCTTCGTCTCTCGCTTATTTTCATAATTTTGACAAACGTCTTATTTTACCTTTCCTCTACCCTTTTAGTGGTATGCTTTTTGTCCTTGCACTCTATGCCCAATATGGATTAAAAGCACTGTTATGGCTACTTGTCTGTGTTGCCATAACAGATATTGGTGCATATTTTACAGGTAAAGCCATAGGAAAAACCAAGTTCTCAGATACAAGTCCCAACAAAACACTCGAAGGTGTCTTTGGTGGGATTATCCTTGCTACCCTATTGGGCACTTATATAGGTATGTTTACTGCACCCTTTTGGACAGCATTCATAGTCACATTCATCACAGCAATAGCCTCTGTTTTTGGAGACCTTTTTGAGTCCTACCTCAAACGTGAAGCAGGAGTAAAAGACTCAGGAAATATCTTACCTGGACATGGGGGAATACTTGACAGAATAGATGGATATCTTTTCGCCGCACCTATACTGTTTATTGCCTTACATACATTTCTATAAATAACATGTCTTCTATTGTTTTACTAGGTTCTACTGGCTCTATAGGTGTGAATACCCTTATCATTACTAAACGCTACAACATAGACATAGAAGCTCTCGTAGCTGGTACAAATATAGAACTTCTAAATAAGCAAATAACAGCACATCATCCCAAAGTAGTTGTCATTGCCAACGAATCGGACAAACACAAAGTAAATCACCCAAATGTTCGTTGTGGAGAGGAAGCCATACTCACCCTCATAGAAGAGTCCACAAGTACTCTGATAGTCAATGCACTTGTAAGCTACACTGGCCTAGCCCCTACCCTAAAAGCCACTAGCCTTGGAAAACGTGTAGCCCTTGCAAATAAAGAGTCACTTGTGGTTGCAGGTGAATTCATAGACATGTCACTTATCACCGTCATAGACTCTGAACATTTTGGGCTTTGGTACCTCATCAATGAACGTCCTATCTCTAAGCTTTACATTACCGCGTCTGGTGGTGCATTTAGAGACTGGGACATAAACAAAATGAAAGATGCTAAATTCTCAGATGCACTCAAACATCCCAACTGGTCTATGGGAAACAAAATTACCATAGATTCAGCCACCATGACAAACAAACTCTTTGAACTTCTTGAAGCCAAGTGGCTCTTTAGCACTTCTAATATAGATGCGGTCATAGAAAAGAAGTCTATCATTCATGCACTTGCAGAGTTTAAAGATGGGTCTACTACTGCACATTTTGCAGGTGTTGATATGAAACTTCCTATTGCCTTTGCATTATGTGGTGAAGTCACAGATGAAGTGCTTCCTCCTACTGATCTGCTAAGCATTGGTAACTTAGAATTTTTACCTATAGAAGCTAAACGTTATCCTATCTGGAGTATTAAAGAACACATCTTAAATAACCCTCATCTAGGTGTAGTCGTTAATGCTGCCAATGAAGTAGCTATAGAAAAGTTTCAAAAAGAACAATGTTCATTTTTTGGGATGAGTGAAATGGTGTTGGATGCTTATGAAAAGTTTAATACTGTAAAGGCAAAAGATATCCAAGAAATAATACACATAGACAAAGAAGTAAGAACCTATGCAAATACAAAATAAAGTACTTATTTTACATGGATGGGGTGGTTCAGACACACCTCATTGGCAAGCCGAGTTAGCTTCCCAAATAGCTAAAAATTACGGTACTGTCTCCTTCCCACTACTTGATAACTGTCATTTTCCTTCTAAAAATAGATGGATAGAACAAGTAAAACAGATACTCAAAGAATTTAAACCTGATACTGTTGTGTGTCATTCTCTGGCAAATACACTTTGGTTTTGGCTATGTGAAGAAGATAACATGAAACAAGTAGAAAGACTTTTTATGGTCTCACCTCCAAGCCTCAACACAGAAGAGAAGACCATCAAAACATTTTTCCCTTGCCCTCTTCCACAAGACATCTATGCCAAAGAGGTACACTTACTAGTCTCAGATGATGATCCTTGGATAGCCCTGGATGAGATAAAAACAATTGCATCCCATGTAGATTCCAAGCTCACAATCTTAGAAAAAGCAGGACATATCAATGCAGATTCAGGTTATGGAAAATGGAAATATATAGAAAAATTAGTAATTCAAAACAAAAAAGATAATATTAAATGATATTAAGCATAGAATCAAGCTGTGACGACAGCTCTATATCCATCACCGAAATTGCCACAAAAAAACTCATCTATCATAAAAAAATTTCTCAAGAAGCAGAACACTCTTGTTATGGTGGCGTGGTACCTGAACTAGCATCTCGTCTTCATGCTGTAGCACTGCCTAAAATACTAGAAGAGACCAAACCTTATTTTAACAAACTAAAAGCCATAGCGGTCACAAACCAACCAGGTCTTGGAATCACATTATTAGAAGGTATTGCCATGTCGAAAACATTGGCTGTCATATTAGATATCCCACTTATCCCTGTGCATCATTTAAAAGGTCATATTTACTCTTTATTTATAGAAAAAGAAGCTACCCTACCCCTACTAGTACTTCTTATCTCTGGAGGGCATACACAGGTGATACGTGTCGAAAGTTTTGAACGTATGGAGATACTCGCTACTTCTATGGATGACTCAGTCGGAGAGAGCTTCGATAAAACTGCCAAAATGATGGGACTAGGTTACCCTGGTGGTCCACTCATAGAAGCATTGGCACTGCAAGGCGATGAAGACCGCTTTGATTTGCCTGTACCTTTACGAAACTCATCACTCATAGCCTTTTCTCTCTCAGGACTTAAAAATGCTGTACGTCTTAAAGTAGAAGCTTGTGGGGGCAAAGAAAAGATGTCTGAACAAGACAAAGCAGATCTCTCCGCATCTTTTCAAAAAGCAGTCAAACTTCATCTCTTACAAAAAAGTAAAAAAATCTTTGCAAAAGAGCAAATAAAAGACTTTGCCATAGTCGGAGGAGCATCTGCAAATAAGTACATTCGAAATGCTTACGAAAAACTCTGTGCTGAGTTTGATAAAACACTTCACGTTGTACCCTTAGAATATTGCTCAGACAATGCTGCTATGATAGGCAGATATGCCTTGGATGCTTATGATAAGAAAGAGTTTATTGACCCGCATGAAATAGATATCATCAGTACCAAAAAACAGCAAAGTGGTATGCTCCTCTAATTCCCTTAGTAAAGCCCTAATTATCCCTCATATTGTAAGGTAATTTTAGATAAAATATATACTATTATAAACTCGAATAAATGGAGCTAAACATGGCAGAATATGGTGCTAGTAATATTAAAGTCCTCAAAGGTCTTGAAGCAGTAAGAAAAAGACCAGGAATGTACATAGGGGACACCTCTACGAGAGGTCTTCATCACTTAGTCTATGAAGTAGTTGACAACTCTATTGATGAAGCGATGGCAGGATACTGTGACATGATTAAAGTCACACTTACCAAAGATGGCTCAGCCATCATCGAAGACAACGGACGTGGTATACCTGTTACTGAGCACCCTACTGAAAAAATATCTGCTGCGACTGTTGTACTAACTGTTCTGCATGCTGGTGGTAAATTTGATAAAGATACCTACAAAGTATCTGGTGGTCTTCATGGGGTTGGTGTTTCTGTTGTCAATGCACTTTCTAAAGACTTGCACCTTACTGTTTTTAAAGACAAAGAGATACACACCCAAAACTTCCAAGAAGGTATCCCTACCGCTATTCTAGAAACTGGAGACAAGACCAATAAACATGGTACAAAAATAGAGTTCTGGCCTGATGATAGTATCTTCACTGAGACCGTTACATTCCAAAAAGAAATCTTGATGAAAAGATTTAAAGAGCTTTGTTACCTGAACCCAAAAATCACGATCGACTTTAAAGACGATCGTGATGGAACAAAAGAGCTTTTCAATTTTCCTGGGGGGATAAAACAATTCATAGAAGATATGAATACAAAAGAACCTGTATCGCAAGCACAATTTTTCCAAGGAAAAGCAGATGATATCGAGATAGATATTGCCCTTATGTATTGTGATGCAGACTCTGAAAAATCACTCTCTTTTGTAAACAACATTAAAACAGCAGATGGTGGTACACATGAAGCTGGATTTAGAGCTGGACTTACCCGTTCTATGGCATCTTATATCTCTAAAAATGCCAATGCAAAAGAGAAAAATACTAAAATCACTGGCGATGACTGTAAAGAAGGTCTCATAGTCATTGTATCAGTTCGTGTACCTGAACCACAATTTGAAGGACAAACCAAAGGGAAACTTGGTTCTTCTTATGTACGTCCTTTGGTACAAAAATTCTTCTCTGAAAACTTTAATAAATACCTAGAAGAAAATCCACTAGAAGCCAAAGCCATTATGGCTCAAGTGCTTCTTGCTGCTCGTGGACGTGATGCTGCAAAACGTGCAAAAGACCTCGTTAAACGTAAAGACTCCATGAGCATTGGTACACTTCCTGGAAAACTAGCAGACTGCCAAAGTAAAGACCCTGAAATTTCAGAAATTTATCTAGTGGAAGGGGATTCAGCGGGAGGTTCTGCAAAACAAGGAAGAGATAGAGTATTTCAAGCTATCTTACCTCTCAAAGGTAAAATCCTAAATGTTGAAAAAGCACGTTTAGAAAAGATTTTAAAATCAGATGAAATTAAAAATATGATTACAGCACTTGGCTGTGGTATTGGCGAAGAATTTAACGAAGAAAAACTACGTTACCACAAAGTTATTATCATGACCGATGCCGATGTAGATGGTTCTCACATCCAAACACTATTACTCACTTTCTTCTTTAGATTCCTAAAACCTATTATTGAAAAAGGCTATCTTTACCTTGCACAACCACCTCTTTACCGTTATAAAAAAGGTAAAAATGAAATTTATTTAAAAGATGAAAAATCACTCAATGACTACTTAATAGAAAATGGTATTTCGGCCATCGAAAGTACCACTATGGGTGAAGCTGATTTGGTTGATCTCTTTAAACTTGTTGCTTACTACCGTATGACACTTAAAGAAATAGAAAAACGTTTTGCACTTCCTGAAGTATTACGTTATATGATTGAGAATCCTGACGTTGTGGGTACTGACAACAAAAAACTGGCAATTACTATCGAGAAATTTATTGCTGATTTAGGCTACAATATTTTAAGTAAATCAATCACTGATGATACCATTCATCTTTTTGTACAAACCAAAGATGGACTTGAAGAACTTATTGTAGATGATATACTATTTACCAACCCACATTACAATGAAGCCATTCATATCAACCAAAAAATACAAGAACATATCACAGATGAGTTTAAAGATAAAGATTTACTAGAACTCTTTGAACTTGTAGAATCAACTGCAAAAAAAGGTGCGTACATCCAACGATACAAAGGCCTAGGAGAGATGAACCCAGAACAGCTTTGGGAAACAACTATGACTCCGGAAAACAGAAGACTTTTACAAGTAAAAATTGGTGATGATGAAAGTGCTGCTGATACTTTTGTACTTTTCATGGGAGATGAAGTTGAACCTCGAAGAAACTACATAGAGAGCCATGCAAAAGATGTAAAACACTTGGATGTATAAATGTTACTCTCTGAATTAAATGAAAGAGAACGTCGTTTCAAATTAGCCCTTCGTGCAGGAATTCCTGTACTACTACTTACTTTTTTAGTATTTTATTCACTTTTTACTCAAGAAGGTGTCTTTAAATTCAATCTACTCAATAGTTCTCTTATTGCAGCTATTGTATTTATTACCATTTATTTTAACTATTTTCTTATTGAGATGAGTGTAAAAGAGAGTATTATAGACAATACCACACAAAGCTATAACGAAAAAGCATTTCTAGATAAACTTCATCAATACAAACCTAAAACACTTGTATTGCTGGTAGTTGATAATCTCTACACTATTAACGATGCTTACAGTGCAGACAAAGTTGACTTGTTGCTCTACACTATTATTCATAAACTCAATCATACTCTTAATCAGTATGGTGTACATTCCCCACTTATCGGCAGACGTTATGGTGCTGAGTTTCTGATTGCAATTAACAAAGAAGACCATGATGTCAAAGAGATTTTTGAAAAGTTCATTGAACAAAACCACACCATAAATGAAATAGAAGTAGACTATGCCTTTTCTGCCGCTACAAACACAGGAGAAAATATAGAGCAAATCTTGGGGCAACTTAAAGATATACTTATTACAGAAGAAGATAATGATGAGAAAAAAAATACGGTAAAACCTGCAGAAGAACTAGGTAAAACAGAACAAAATATTCTAGAAGCACTACAAAACAAACAATTTAAAATGTCATTTAGACCTCTTGAGAGTACACAGACAAAAGAAATAGAAATCTATGAAATCGTATCTAAATTAGCAGGACAAAACCAAGAAGAGATTCTACCTAGAGTCTATTTACCTATTATTAATCGACTTGGTTTAGGTGTAGAATATGATCTTTCACTCGTAGAACACATCATCAAGCTTCTTCCTCTCATTGATGAAAAAATATCATTTACCTTTAACCTTTCTCCATTTTCATTAAGAAACATACACTTTCAAGAAAAATTTTTCTCATTGCTTGATGCGCATAACATTAAATCATCTCGGCTCATTATTCAACTCTATGAACGCAAGACACACCATGACCTTTCAGGGTACTTTAAAACACTTTCAACTTTCAGAAAAAAAGGTGTTCGTATTTGTATAGACAACTTTGGATCATCTAATGCTTCTATGGAGTATATGAAAAATTTTAAATTTGATATGGTTCAGTTTGATAGAGAATATGTTACAAAATTAGAGGACCAAACAACTCTAGCCATGCTCTCCTCTCTTATTACAATGTCTCAAGATTTAAATATCCTTACTGTAGCAAAATGGGTAGACAAAGAGAAACAAAAAGACAAACTAAGTGCTTTAGGCATTAGCTATCTTCAAGGTTTTGGTATCGCAAAACCTATTAAAGAACAAGCACTCATTCAGACATATAATTAAAGGCTAAAGATGAAATATGGAGAGAAAGAGATACGTGACTTTGATATACATAGTAAAGAAAATTATTGGCCAAATACCCATAAAAAAAACTATATTATAACTATAGAACTCCCTGAATTTATGTGCTTATGCCCACGTTCAGGGTATCCTGACTTTGCAACACTTACATTAATCTATGAACCAAATCTCCTAGTGATTGAACTCAAAGCACTAAAACTTTACATTAATTCATTTATGTATAAACATGTTTCACATGAAAATGTTGCCAATGAAATTTATGATATACTCCATGAAAAACTTTCACCAAAGTCTATGAAACTCATAGCAGACTTTAACCCAAGAGGCAATGTACATACAGTCATTGAAATAGATAGCTCTAAAAATTAAACCTTACTATCCTGTGTAAGACAAAAATATGTCAATATGCCATATTTTTATTACATTTTCATAAAATAGTTTATGATACTTCCATATGAAAAGAAAGGAAAAAACATGATAGACTTTTATGAAGTCATGAAGAGAATGAAAACTATTCTCTCTACACAAACAAAGAAAACGAAAGTATTAGACAAAGATGTCGCACTTGCACTCAAAATAGACCCTAAAAATTATGCTGTCATTAAAAAAAGAAAAAAAATACCCTATGAATCTATAGCATACTATTCAAAACAAAACAAACTCAATATGAATTGGCTACTCTTTGCACAAAAACCACAATATTTAACCTAAAATATACAGAAACTTTATATCTTTATAAATAAGACATAACGCTTTTGCTCATCATTCTTTCCAAATCCTACTATTTCCATACCCTTATATTGCACATTAACATCCATTTTAAGCGTATACATCATAACACTAGTATCAAGTATCATAAGTGATGGGATTAGCGCACCTATGGTCACACACTTATCACTACCATCTATCTTAAATTCTAAACATTTTTTTTCATCATTTAAAATAGCTAAGTTTAAAGGGGTTTCACCTGCATAAACGAGTTTCGAACTATCGTTTACATCCTCTTTCAAAAGTCCTGCAGTCACAACATACGCCTCATGGTTCCCTATCTGCTCACGTACATCTTCTATAAGGTCTATGATATATTTCATGATTGTCCTTTAAATACTATTGTATAATAATTTAGAATTAAAATAAAATAATACTTACTAACCTGAAATAGTTAAAGATTTTTTTGAGTTGTACTTAAATTTGCATATAAATAGTTTTAGATTTTGTAGTAGTTCTCTTTAGATTTGAAGGTTATGATGAAGGAGGGTACGTCAGTACATGACCGAACGCACTCCTTCAAAGATGCAGTTAAATACTACGAAATATCAACTATTTCTCTTTTCTATGATTTCTTTGGCTACATTCTGTGGCACTTCTTCATAGTGGTCAAACTCCATTGCATACGTCGCACGACCTTGTGTCATTGAACGTAGGTCTGTTGAGTAACCAAACATTTCTGAAAGTGGTACAAATGCATTTACAATTTTGTTACCAGCTCTATCGTCCATACCTGTTACTTGTCCACGTCTTTTGGCAACATCACCAATAACGTCTCCCATGTAATCCTCTGGTACTTCTACTTCTACCTTCATCAGTGGTTCCAAGATGATTGGTTTCGCTTTTCTACAACCTTCTCTAAATCCCATAGAAGCAGCAAGTTTAAACGCCATTTCAGATGAATCGACATCATGGTAAGAACCATCATAAACAGTTACTTTCACATCTTCGACAGGGTAACCTGCTTGGATACCTCTAGCCATTGCTTCTTGGATACCTTTATCGACAGGTTTTATAAATTCTTTTGGAATAACCCCACCTTTAACTGCGTCCACAAACTCATAACCAAACCCTGGCTCTTGTGGTTCAATTTTAAGGTATACATGACCAAATTGACCACGTCCACCAGATTGCTTAGCATATTTGTATTCTTGGTCTACTGCTTCTTTGATAGTCTCACGGTAAGAAACTTGTGGTGCACCAACATCAGCTTCAACGTTAAATTCTCTTTTCATTCTATCTACAAGGATTTCAAGGTGAAGTTCACCCATCCCCGCAATAATAGTTTGGCCAGTCTCTTCATCTGAAGATACACGGAAAGATGGATCTTCAGCTGCTAGTTTACCAAGCGCAACACCCATTTTTTCTTGATCGGCTTTTGTTTTAGGCTCAACTGCAACAGAGATAACTGGATCTGGGAAATCCATTCTTTCAAGAACTACTTTATCTGAAGGGTCACAAAGTGTATCTCCTGTTGTTGTATTCTTAAGACCTACAACCGCACCGATTTCTCCTGCGTAAATCTCATCAATCTCTTCACGCTTAATAGCGTGCATTTTCATGATACGACCAATACGCTCTTTTTTATCTTTTGTCGAGTTATGCACGTAAGAACCTGATTTCAAAGAACCACGGTAAACACGAATAAATGTCAACTGACCAACAAAGGGATCGGTCATAATTTTAAATGCCAATGAGGCAAATGCACCATCATCAGTTGAAGGTACAATCACTTCTTTCTCTTCATCATCCATCATAGTACCCTTAATAGCAGGTGCTTCAACTGGAGAAGGAAGATACTCAACAACAGCGTCTAGTAAAGTCTGAACGCCTTTGTTTTTAAAGGCAGATCCCACAGTCATAGGAACGATGTGCATCCCGATAGTAGCTGCTTTGATACCTGCTACTATTTCTTCTTCAGAAAGCTCTTCACCTTCCATGTATTTTTCCATAAGTGCATCATTGCCATCTGCTTCAGATATCTTCTCTATCAGATTTTCACGGTATTTATCAGATAATTCAACCATATCTCCTGGAATCTCTTCTACGTGATAATTTGAACCCATTTCTGCATCTTTATCCCAAACAATTGCTTTCATCTTAACAAGATCTACAACACCTTGGAAGTTTTCTTCTGCACCAATTGGTAGTTGAATTGGAACAGGGTTTCCTTTTAATCTTTCAACAATTTGTCTTTCAACTTCGTAAAAGTCAGAACCCGTTCTGTCATATTTGTTTACAAAGACAATAGAAGGTACACCATAACGGTTTCTTTGTCTCCATACTGTCTCAGATTGTGGTTGAACCCCACCAACTGCACAAAATACAGATACCGCTCCATCAAGTACTCTCATAGAACGTTCCACTTCAATAGTAAAGTCAACGTGACCCGGAGTATCTATAATGTTAATTTGCTTTTTGTTCCATTCACAAGTAGTAGCAGCTGAAGTAATAGTAATACCTCTTTCTTGCTCTTGCTCCATCCAGTCCATAGTGGCAGCACCATCATGAACTTCACCGATTTTATGCTCAACACCCGTATAGAATAAAATTCTTTCTGTTGTTGTTGTTTTTCCTGCATCAATATGCGCAGCGATACCAATATTTCTTACGTCATTAAGTTTATGTGTTCTTGCCATAACTTATTCCCTTACCATCTATAGTGAGCAAATGCTTTATTCGCTTCTGCCATTTTATACGTATCTTCTTTCTTTTTGAAAGCAGAACCTTTTTCAGTAGCAGCTTCCATAAGTTCATTACTTAAACGCTCCATCATAGTTCTTTCATTTCTTTTTCTAGCAGCATCTACAATCCATCTAATACCCAAAGACTGTTGTCTTACAGGTCTAACTTCTATTGGCACTTGGTAGGTTGCTCCCCCTACACGTCTACTTTTTACTTCCATTACAGGCTTGACATTTTCCATTGCTTTGTTGAAAACTTCAATACCTTTTTCACCAGATTTTGATTCAATTCTTTCTAACGCAGAATACATAACTTTTTGCGCTGTGCTTTTTTTCCCACCAAGCATAATAGCATTGATGAATTTTGTTAATACTTTTGATCCATGTACAGGATCTGGCAATACCGGTCTAACGGGAGCTTTTCTTCTTCTCATATGAGATTCCTTCAATTATATAAATTTACTCAAGTCTTGTCCCCTAAGGTAAATCTTCTAAAGATTTATTGACAATACCTGTCTGAAGTCTGTTCCCAGACTAAACTTTTACTTTTTATAACGTTTAAATAATGTTAATTATTTTTTTGGTCTTTTAGTACCGTACTTAGAACGAGCTACAGTTCTACCTTGAACACCCGAAGCATCCAATGCACCACGAACAATATGATATTTTACACCAGGTAAATCTTTAATTCTACCTCCACGTACAAGTACGATTGAGTGTTCTTGAAGATTGTGACCTTCTCCCCCGATGTATGAAATAACTTCAAATCCAGAAGTTAGTCTTACTTTTGCAACTTTTCTTAAAGCTGAGTTAGGTTTCTTTGGAGTTGTAGTATATACTCTAGTACATACACCTCTTCTTTGAGGACATTTAACAAGTGCAGGTGATTTTGATTTTTTCACTTGCTTTTTACGTTCTTTACGAATCAATTGGTTGATTGTAGGCAAATTGTTTCCTTTCTTTATGCTTTCCATTTTCATGGGTTAGTTTGAATTGAGATCTCTCTCTTAAATCTGGGCTCTTACACCACATAATAACATTTAATTAAACGCTTTTATCTAGTCTACTTTGCATAGATTTTTGGAGGCATATTATATCGAAAAATTCTTTATTTATTCTTGTATACAAAGAGATGGGGGGGATACTAGGTAGGTTTATCTTGCCTCTGTGATATAGAGAGGCAAGATTATATAAATATATTTTACTCGGCTACTTCAAACTCAATATCATCATTATCAATCATTCCAGTTCCCACAGGGATTAAACGACCGATTACAACATTTTCTTTAAGATCTTCCAGTTTATCAACAGTACCTGCTATAGAGGCAGATGTCAATACTTTCGTTGTATCTTGGAATGATGCTGCAGATATAATAGAGTCTGCTCCAACCGCTGACCGTGTAATACCTACAAGCATTGGTTCAGCAATAGCTGGTTCACCAGATAGTTTAATAACAGATTCATTTTCTTCTTGGAATTTACGACGAGAGACAATGTCCCCCGCAATAAATTTAGAATCACCAGATTCAACAATTTTCACTTGTCTCATCATTTGTGATGTAACAACTTCAATGTGTTTATCTGAAATATTAACCCCTTGACGACGGTAAACCATCTGAACTTCCGCAACGATATACTCATAAAGTGCTTTCTCTCCAAGTGCCGCTAGAATATCATGACTAGAAATAATACCATCTGTAAGTTTCTCTCCAGCATGAACATATTCCCCTATGTTTACAAGTGCAACTTTATTTTTATCCACAAATTGTTCTGTTATTTGACCATTTGCACCAGAAACAATAAGTCTCTCTTTCCCACGCAATGGCTTACCAAAGCTTACAACACCATCAATTTGAGCAATAAGTGCGATATCTTTTGGACGTCTTGCCTCAAAGAGTTCAGAAACTCTTGGAAGACCCCCAGTAATATCTTGTGATTTGATAGCGGCTTTTGGTGTTTTAGCTAAAATATCTGCAATATTTACTGTCTCGCCATTATTGACATAAAGACTTGTTTTGGGGTCAAGTTGATAACGCACAATCTCTCCCCCCTCTGTTGCAAGAATAAGCGCTGGTTTGTATGCTGCTGGAATATATTCATTCAACTCAAGTCTCGTATCTCCAGTCACTTCGTCAAATTGCTCCACCACAGTAACACCAGGAATAACATCTTCAAATTTCACTGTACCTTTTTGTTCAGCAATAATTGGTTCAGAATATGGATCCCACTCTGCGATAACTACTTGAGCCGATGAAGCTGATGCAGAAAGTGTATCTCCACGCTCAACCTTTGCATCATTATCTATTTTAATAATAGAACCTCTTGATATATAATGTCTAGCAGCTTCTCTGTTGTTATCATCAACAACAACTGCAAATAAGCCTTTTACATCAACCTTCGTCTCTGCTTTAATTTTATCATGTGCTTCAAGGTAATCTCCCTTAAGTAAAAAGAACTTTACAGTTCCTTTAGACTCAGAAATAACTTCCTGAGTAGCAGGTGCACCATCTTCTACTTTCAATTCAGAGGCAAAAGGTACACGAGAAGGTACAGACCAGGCTTCCTTAATGACTTCAACAATAGAATCACCCTCTTCTACTTTATCACCATTTTTTAATGGTAAAAATAATTTACCCTCCACTTTACCTGCGACACCTGCAAGCTCATTTGATTTAGCGACATCAGATTTTCTAAGATTGTATTTAACTTCATCTTTGCCTTTTGATATTACCGATACAACCACTTCATCATGTGTAACGAACACAGAAACAATACCAGAAGTCACAGCTTTAATTTTAGGTTCAACCAAAAGTACTCCAGCATTTCTTCTGTTTGCAACAATCAATTTACCTTCTGTATTTTTATATACATTTAAATTGTAGTATCTAATAAATCCTTCTTTTGTTGCAACAACTGAACGTTCTTCTTTCCCTGCAGTAGCCGTTCCACCTGTGTGGAAAGTACGAAGTGTAAGTTGTGTACCAGGCTCTCCAATAGATTGTGCTGCAATAACACCCACTGCTTCACCACGTCGAACAATCATATTATCCGCCATGTTAAGTCCATAACATTTCGCACAAATACCTTTAGGTGCCTTACATGTAGATGGCGCCCTTATAACAACCAAACGTACACCTGCTTCTTGTACACGTGTTGCTGTCTCTTCATCAATCATCGTACCTTCACTTACAAGTACTTCTGAAGTAATAGGATCAATAATATCTTCAGCCAATACACGACCGTAAATTCTGTCTGATAGTGGTTCAATCATCTCATTTCCCACAACGATATCAGACACTTCTACACCTTCATGTGTACCACAATCTGTCATAGCTACTTTTACATTTTGTGCAACATCGATAAGTTTTCTGGTTAGGTATCCTGCATTGGCAGTTTTAAGCGCTGTATCTGCAAGACCTTTTCTAGCACCGTGTGTTGAAATAAAGTATTCAAGTACATTTAACCCTTCACGGAAGTTAGAGGTAATTGGTGTTTCAATAATAGAACCATCAGATTTCGCCATAAGTCCCCTCATACCAGAAAGTTGGCGTATTTGAGCCGCTGAACCTCTAGCCCCAGAATCAGCCATCATATGTACTGAGTTGAAGCCATCTTTGTCTGCCTTAATAAGATCCATAAGACTTCCTGCAATACTATTATTTGAATCAGTCCAAATATCAATAATTTTATTGTAACGCTCTTGATCTGTTAAAAGTCCCGCACCAAATTGTCTTTGTATCTCTTTTACTTGTTCTTTCGCTGCAAGTACATTAGGAACTTTTTCATCAGGAATAATAATATCATCGATAGAAATAGAAACCCCTACTTTTGTTGCATATTTAAAACCCATATCCTTAAGATGATCAAGGAAACCTGCAGTTTCTGCAACACTTCCTATTTTATAAATATAATCAACTAAAGTACCAATGTCTTTTTTCTTTAATACTTTATTCCAATATTTTTCCGGTACATAATCAGGAATAATTGACTTTAAAATCAACCTACCTGCTGTAGATTTTGTAATCTTTCCATCAAATACCGTTCTAATACGAGCATTCAAATCAAGTGCATTTTGATCAAAAGCAATCTCAACTTCTTCAACATTCGCAAAAAGTTTATTTTCGCCTTTGACATCATTCTTCACTAATGTTAAATAGTAAAGACCTAAAATCATATCCTGAGAAGGTACTGCAATCGCTTTACCTGAAGCAGGAAGTAAAATATTCATTGATGCCAACATTAATACTTTTGCTTCTGCTATCGCTTCATCTGAAAGTGGTACATGTACTGCCATCTGATCACCATCGAAGTCGGCGTTGAACGCAGAACATACCAATGGATGCAACTGAATCGCTTTACCCTCAATCAATCTTGGGTGAAATGCCTGAATAGAAAGCTTATGAAGTGTTGGTGCACGGTTAAGTAAAACAGGGTAGTTCTCAACTACCTCTTCTAAACATTCCCAAACTTCATTTTCTTTTTTCTCAATCATCTTTTTGGCTTGCTTAAGTGTTGTTGCATAACCCTTTTCTTCGAGTTTCGCCATTAAATGTGGTTTAAAAAGTTCAATCGCCATGACTTTTGGAAGTCCACATTGATCCATACGCAAATCAGGGCCAACAACAATAACCGAACGTCCAGAAAAGTCAACACGTTTACCAAGAAGGTTTTGTCTAAAACGTCCTTGTTTACCCTTAATTACTTCTGAAAGTGATTTAAGTGGTCTTTTATTTGCACCTTTTACAGCATTTCCACGTCTACCATTATCAAAAAGTGCATCGACTGCTTCTTGAAGCATACGTTTTTCATTTCTTACAATGATTTCTGGAGCATCAAGTTCAACAAGCCTTTTAAGCCGTTGGTTACGGTTAATTACTCTTCTATAAAGGTCATTTACGTCAGACACGGCGAACTTACCACCATCAAGACTCACTAGTGGTCTCAAATCTGGTGGAAGCACTGGTAGTTGTGTAAGCATCATCCATTCTGGTCTATTTCCTGAGTGAAGGAATGCTTCAATCACCTTAAGTCTCTTCACAATTGTTTTTCTTTTAGCTTCAGACTTTGTTGCCAAAATGTCTTCTTTAAGCTGTGTAAACATTTCTACAAGGTCAAGGTCAGAAAGAAGCTCTTGTACTATTTCTCCGCCCATACGAGCATCTAGTCCTGTTTCACCAAAACGTTGTATGATTTGCTGATACTGTTCTTCATTAAGTACATCATATCTTACTAATGGATTTAATCCTTCGCTATCATACGATGCCTCACCTGGATTTCTTACAATATATGCTTCATAATAAAGTACACGTTCAAGATCTTTCATCTTCACACCAAGTAATGTACCAATTCTAGACGGTAATGAACTCACATACCAAATATGTGCCACAGGAGCAATCAAATCGATGTGACCCATGCGGTTTCTTCTTACTTTTGAAGAAGTAACTTCAACACCACATTTTTCACACACAACACCTTTATAACGCATTTTTTTATATTTTCCACAAAGACATTCATAGTCTCTAATTGGACCAAATATTTTTGCACAAAAAAGCCCATCTCTTTCTGGTTTTAAAGTTCTGTAATTAATAGTTTCGGGCTTTTTTACTTCACCATAACTCCATGACAATACTTTTTCAGGACTAGCAACGCCTAATTTTAATGCTGCTATATCTTTTGGTCTATCATCACTGTTTAAATCTATCGGTGTTAAATTCTCTAAAAACTTACTCATTTTCACCCTCCACTTCTTTTTTGCTCTCATATAAATCTACATCTAACCCAAGTGCTTGAAGCTCTTTTGTTAGTACAAACATCGTCTCAGGTACACCTGATTCTGGTACGGATTCGCCTTTTGTGATAGCTCTGTATGCTCGAGCACGTCCCTCAACATCATCAGACTTAATAGTAAGCATCTCTTTTAGAATATGCGCAGCACCATACGCCTCAAGTGCCCAGACTTCCATCTCACCAAATCTTTGTCCTCCAAAGAGTGCTTTACCACCAACTGGCTGTTGTGTTACAAGTGAATATGGCCCAGTAGAACGGGCATGGACTTTTTCATCTACTAAGTGATGAAGTTTAAGCATATACATATACCCTACGTTCACACGTTCTATCATTTTCTCACCCGTTTTTCCGTCATAGAGATTCATCTTTCCATCTGAATCAATTTTTGCCAACTCAAATAATTTATCAAACTCTGCTTGATTTGTACCTTCAAAAACAGGTGCTGCAAACTTAACACCCGTTGACCAGTCTCTACCATATTTAAGTAACTCTTCATCAGACATTTTTCCAAGAAGCTCTTTAGCATTCATAAGTTTTGCCACATCTGAAATCTCAATCATCTTTGCTCTAAGGTTTTTAATAAAGTCAGCCTGTTTTTCATCAAACATCACTTGTATTTGTTCACCAAGTCTTTTACCTACAAGTCCAAGGTGTACTTCAAGAATTTGTCCAATATTCATACGTGAAGGAACTCCAAGTGGATTAAGAATAATCTCAACAGGTCTTCCATCTTCCATATATGGCATGTCTATCTCTGGAACAATATTAGAAACAATACCTTTATTTCCGTGACGTCCAGCCATTTTATCTCCAACTTTAAGCTTACGCTTCGTTGCAATATAGATTTTAACAAGTTTCGTCACACCAGAAGGAAGGATATCATCTTTTTCTAAGATAGTTAACTTCTCTTCATGTGCATGCTTAAGTCTTTTCTTTTGCTTTAAAAAATAATTTTTAAGTGATTCATACTCATTTTGTACATCGTCAGCATAAGATTGGACTACACCACGAAGGGCAAATCTATTTACTTCTTTTATAGTAGCTTCAGGAATTTTGGTACCCTTTTTAAATTCATCATCCCCAATACTCACATCTTTTACTAATTCTTGATTTGAAAGATAATTTGAAATTCTTAAAATCTCTTCTCTATCAATCATAAGAAGTTGGTCATGATGATCCCCATCTAAAATGGCTTTTTCTTCTTCATAGGATTGAATGGCACGAGCATCTTTTTCATAGCCTTTTTTTGTAAAGACTTTAATATCTACAACCACACCTTCCATTGAAGCAGGACAGTAAAGTGATTTATTTACCACATGTCCAGCTTTTTCACCAAAAATAGCACGCAATAATCGCTCTTCTGGTGTTGGTTTAATTTCACCTTTAGGAGATACTTTACCTACAAGAATCATGCCTGACTTCACATATGTACCCATTTCTACAATACCAGATTCATCTAAGTGAAGTAGTTCATCTTCACGAATATTTGGAATATCTCGCGTAATTTCTTCTGTACCATGCTTTAATTCTCTAGCTTCAACTTCTTTTTCATAAGTATGTACGGAGGTAAAAGTATCTTCACGAATAACCTTCTCTGAGAGAATAATTGCATCTTCATAGTTATATCCATACCAAGGCATAAAGGCAACCATGATATTTTTACCAATAGCAAGCTCACCTTGATCCATATTTGCCCCATCTGCTATCACTTGTTTATCATCTATCTTATCATAAAGCTTCACAATAGGCGTTTGAGTAAAAGTAGTATTTTGATTGGTTCTCATATTTTTTTCCATAGGATAATGGTCAATAAATACACCTGACTCATCTTCTCCCATAATATAAATATTTTTAGCATCAACCTTTTCTACAGTACCTGCTCTTTTCGCCTTTACTGCTTCCCATGCATCTCTACTGACAATAGCTTCCATACCTGTACCCACTACTGGAGCATCCGTTTTCAAAAGAGGCACTGCTTGACGTTGCATGTTTGAACCCATCAAAGCACGGTTAGCATCATCATGTTCCAAAAATGGGATGAGTGCCGCAGCAGAACCAGAAATCATCAATGGAGATATATCTATCAAGTCCACACGTTTAGCTTCATTTAACTCAATATTACCATTAAGTCTAGTTTCTATAAGGTCTTCTACAATACGACCATCTTCATTTACAACAGTTGAAGCAGGTGCAATACACTTATCTTCTTCTTGTGTAGCAGTGATATAAACAATTTCATCAGTAACTTGGCAATCTTTCACGATCTTATATGGTGCTTCAATAAACCCATGTTCGTTTACCTTAGAATACGTTGCAAGTGTATTGATAAGTCCAATATTTTGTCCCTCTGGTGTCTCTATCGGACAAATACGACCATAGTGAGTGGGATGAACATCTCTAACTTCAAATCCAGCTCTTTCTTTCACAAGACCACCTTCTCCAAGTGCAGAAAGTCTTCTTTTGTGCGTGACTTCTGAAAGTGGATTCGTCTGATCCATAAACTGTGAAAGTTGCCCAGAAGAGAAAAATTCTAAAATAGTATTTGTAATCATTTTTGAGTTCAATAAATCATGAGGCATAAGCTCGTCAATAGTACCAGAAACGGTCGTCATTTTATCACGTATTGCTTTTTGCATCTTGATTAAACCCTTATGAAGTTCATTACCAAGAAGCTCTCCAATAGCTCTTATTCTTCTGTTACCTAAATGATCTCTATCATCAATTTGACCTTTACCATTTTTCACTTTTATAAGATACTTTACAACATTAATAAGGTCTTCAGACGTGAGGATTGTTGCATACTCTGGTATATCAAGTCCTAGTTTATGGTTCATCTTCATACGACCAACTTTTGTTAAATCATATCGTTCTGAATCAAAGAACAGTTGTTTTAGAAATACTTTTGCTGCATCAGGTGTAACAGGCTCACCCGGTCTCATTACTTTATAGATACGAATAGCAGAAAGTATATTCTCGTCCTCTATCTCTTCGGTTTGCTTTAAAAGTCTTAAACTTTCAGTATCTGCAATAAATGCATTGATAATAGATTTATCTGCACCCTCTGCAAGATCATTAATAATATCAATACTTGTAATGCCATCTTCTATCATTCTTTTCAGCTTTGCCTCATCTAGAGGTGTGACTACATCATAAAGTACTTCTCCACTTTCTTGATCAATCACTGCAGTAGCTAAATGTCTCTCCATTAGTACTTCAAGAGGATACTCGACCCACTCAAGACCTTCGTCTATAAGTTTTTGCGCTTTTTTCTTTGTAAGTCTTTTACCTGCGTTGACAACCACCTTACCATCAATGTCTTTCACTTCATAATCAGATCTCCCACCAAAGTCTTCGACATCAAACTTCATAAGAAAACGATTATCTTTAAGTGTGATTTTTTTTGTGGTATAAAATAGTTTTATAATATCATCTTTTGAATAGTCTAATGCTCTAAAAAGAATAGTCACTGGTATTTTTCTTCTTTTGTTGATACGCGCATAAAGAATCTCTTTTGAATCATACTCAAAATAGAGCCAAGAACCTCGATCAGGAATGATTTGAGCAGAGTACAGAAGTGGTGAACCAATAGTTGTACCTTCTGTTTCTTTAAAAATAACCCCAGGAGATCTATGAAGTTGATTTACGATAACTCTTTCAACACCATTCACAATAAATGATGTTCGCTCAGTCATTAAAGGAATATCTCTAACAAATACAGCTTGCTCTTTAATCTCTTTAGGATCTAATTTTTCACCTGTCTTTTCATCTCTATTCCAAATAGTTAATGCAATATTCATTTTCAAAGATACAGAATAGGTTAATCCCCTTTCCATACATTCACGCACAGTATATTTAGGTTTAATAATCTCAGAATTCTTGTAAGAAAGTGTTACTCTATTTTGCTGATCATGTATAGGAAATGCAGACCTGAATACTTTTTCTAATGTAGAGTTTTTTCTATCTTTTTCCCCCATCATTAAAAAATTTTCATAAGATTTTTGTTGAAGTTGAAGTAAGTTTGGAATTTCTATTTCTCTTGGTGTTTTTGAGAAGTCAACACGAAGTCTGTTACCAGAATGCAAAGAATTTAGCATATTTGTCCTTGTAGTGATGTTAATAAAATGGTTTAATTTAAGTATCGTATATTTAGAACTATTCTAATGGGTTAGATACACAAAGAAACTATTAGAGGAGGGTATGAAATGTCTCCGAATAGCTTTTAACTATATCTTGCCATAAAAGGACGCTTTTTTGGCAAAAGCCAAACAAAACTACGCTAACGCTAAGTTCTCTTCAGCAGAGTGCTCACGCAATTAGTTGCGTAAAACTCTTTAATCTTAAATAGGTCTTCAGACCTATTTAAGTTCACACTTAGCACCAGCTTCTTCAATTTGTTTTTTGAATTCTTCTGCTTCTTCTTTAGAAACACCAGCTTTAAGTACTGATGGAACTTCTTCAACTGCAGTTTTAGCTTCTTTAAGTCCAAGACCTGTAATCGCACGTACTACTTTAATTGCATTGATTTTTTTCTCACCTGCATCAGTAAGAACAACATCAAACTCACTTTGTGCTTCTACTGCTTCACCGCCACCAGCAGCTCCACCACCAGCTACTACTGTAGCTTGTGCAGATACACCAAATTTTTCTTCAAATTCTTTTACAAGCTCAGAAAGCTCTAATACTGACATGTTTGAGATAAACTCAAGAACATCTTCTTTTGTTGTTGCCATAATTAATTCCTTAAATTATATAATAAAATGCTTTTGCATTTTCAATTTTGATAAAAAGAGCCTAGTGACCCTAAAGTCTCTATACCTCTTCTTCTTTCTTTGTTGCAAGTGCTTGCATACCAATTGTAAAGTTCTGTACTGGAGCATTCCAAACATTAAGAAGCATACCAATAAGCTCATCTCTAGTAGGAAGCTTAGCCATAGCCATAATCGTTTCCATACTAGCAATCTCACCTTGGATTAATCCAGTCTTAATTGCAAAACTATTTTTAAATTGAGTTGCTGCTTTGTCTGCAATTTTACAAGGTAAAACTTGAGTATCACCCCAAATAACAAGGTTTGTATCTGTAAAGTCAATATCTTCACACCCAGCATTTTTCAATGCAATCCGTGCCAATCTATTTTTTACAACTTTTACTTTTGTGTCCTCATCTTTTGCAAGATTTCTTACAATTTCAAGGTTTTCAACAGTCATACCTTTATAATCACAAACAATAATAGAGCCAGCATCTTTAAACTCAGCTGTCATCTCTGTAACTAACTCTTCTTTTCTAGTTCTAGTCATATATTTTCTCCTTCCGATCTCTAAAAGGGTATAAAAATTCATAAAATTCTTACACATTTACTCTTTCAAGTAAACTAATTAAGCTTTCGCCCCTTTTATCTTAAATCTAAGATTATGAGTAGTAAATAGATTACTCTCAAACAAAAACTCATTTTAACTTCTTGTTTGAAAATAATAAAAAGGCCTAAGCCTCTTTATTTTATTTGATATCCATTAATTCAGTAGTATCCAGTGTAATAGCTGGGCTCATAGTAAGTGAGATGGCTCCATTGCTAATATATCTGCCTTTTGCAGATGCTGGTTTAGCTCTGTTAATCATTTCCATTAGTGTAATAAAGTTCTCTTTAATTTTATCTTCAGAGAAAGAAATTTTTCCAATACCTGCGTGGATATTTCCTTTTTTATCAACTCTAAAGTTCACTTGACCGCCTTTTGCATTTTCAACAGCTTTTGCAACATCCATAGTTACAGTACCTGTCTTAGGGTTAGGCATCAAACCTTTTGGTCCAAGAATTCTTGCAACTTTTCCAAGTACACCCATCATATCGGGTGTAGATATAACGATATCAAAATCCAATTTACCTGCTTGAATATCTTCAATCAAATCTGCTGCACCTACAAGGTCAGCTCCAGCTGCTTTAGCTTCATCAGCTTTTGCATCTTTTGCAAATACCGCAACCCTTACTTTTTTACCAGTTCCATTTGGAAGGACGACTGATCCTCTAACCATTTGGTCTGCATGTCTTGGGTCTACATTTAAGTTAAGTGCAATTTCTACTGTTTCATCAAATTTTGCTGATTTTAGCTCTTTCAGAACTTTCATCGCTTCATCAACACCATACTCTTTTGTGACGTCTACTATTTTAAGTAACGCTTCTCTTCTTTTACTTGGTTTTTTTGCCATTTTTTTCTCCGCTTTATGCTCCCACATTTTAAAATCATGTGGTTAAGATTTATCACTTTAGTAGATTTTTATTAATCTACTATTTCAACACCCATACTTCTACATGTTCCAGCAATAATTTTTGCTGCCATTTCTTTATCACTGGTATTCATATCTACAATTTTTCTCTCAATAATTTCATCAAGTTTTGCTTTTGTAATAGAACCCACTTTAGTAGTAATAGGGTTATCTGTACCTTTTTTAAGTCCTGCAGCTTTTAAAATAAGCTCTGATGCAGGTGGTTGTTTCGTTTCCATTGTGAAACTTTTATCAACGTATACAGTCACTATAACAGGAACTTTAAATCCCATCATATCTTTTGTTTTTTCATTAAAAGCTTTACAAAACTCCATAATGTTTACACCACGCTGACCCAATGCTGGACCTACTGGTGGTGATGGATTTGCTGATCCTGCCGGAATCATCATTTTAAACTTTTCAGCTATCTTTTTTGCCATCTATTTTCCTTTGTATAATTTAACCATATTAAATAAGGTTATATAATTTTTTCTACTTGTGTATATAATATCTCTACTGGCGTATTTCTACCAAAAATTGAAACATTTAACTTTAATTTACCATGGTCAAGATCATACTCTTCCACCATACCTGTAAAGTTAGAGAAAGGACCATCAACTATGCGTACCATTTCTCCTGTCTCAAAGTCTACCTTAGGACGAGGTGCAGATTTGTTCTCCATCTTGTCCAAGATATTTTTGATATCTGACTCTGTGAGTGCAGTAGGTGTCTTTTGTTCACCGATAAATCTAGATACTCTAGGTAAAGACTGAATCTTATGCCAGAGGTCTGTATCCAGGTCTATATGTGCGAAAGCATACCCTGAATAGAGTGTACGTTCAGTAATTTTTTTCTCACCATTTTTTACTTCGATTACTTCTTCTGTTGGAACCACAATACGTTCAACTTTTTCTTCGATACCATGATCAACGATAAGTTGCTCAATTGCTCTTTTGACAGATTGTTCTGAACCAGAATACGTTTGTATTGCATACCATTGAAAAGCCATTGTTTATCCTATAAAACTGATGATACGATTGATGACATCAAAAGGTCAACCAATGCTAAAAATATTGATATTACAGTTACAACTAATATAACTGCTAAAAATGCCTGTCTTACTTGTACTTTTGTTGGAAATATAACTTTATGAAGCTCCGCTCGAGCATTCGTAATAAATGTTGATAGTTTTCCCATATTTGTTACCTTTATGTGTGGCAGGCCAAGAGGGACTCGAACCCACGGCACCTGGTTTTGGAGACCAGTGCTCTACCAACTGAGCTATTGGCCTACATTAATACCTAAAAGTAAAATACTTTTTGGTATTAAAAATTTCACTATTACAGTTTCATCTCTTTATGTATTGTATGGCATTTACACCATTTACAATATTTTTTAAGAGCAAGTTTCTCTGTAGTCGTTTTTTTGTTTTTAGTGGTGTGATAGTTACGTCTAGTACATTTCTCACAACCTAAGTGAACGGTTTCTCTCATTGTTATCTCCTATGATAAAGTTGTAAGAGGTATCTACCTCTCACAAATGTTTCTCTTAAGCAATAATCTTAGAAACAACACCAGCACCAACAGTTCTACCACCTTCACGGATAGCAAATTTAGTACCTTGATCCATTGCAACTGGAGCAATAAGTTCAACGTTTACTTTAACGTTATCCCCTGGCATAACCATTTCAGTACCATCTTGAAGTTGAACTGAACCAGTTACATCTGTTGTACGTACATAAAATTGTGGTCTGTAGTTGTTAAAGAATGGAGTATGTCTACCACCCTCTTCTTTAGTCAATACATAAATTTCAGCTTCAAATTTAGTATGTGGGTTAATTGAACCTGGCTTACAAAGAACCATACCTCTTTGTACCGCTTCTTTTTCAATACCACGGATAAGAACACCACAGTTATCACCAGCAAGACCACAATCCATTTCTTTACGGAACATCTCTACACCAGTTACTGTTGTTTTTTGAGTATCTTTAAGACCAACGATTTCTACATCGTCACCGATACATACTTTTCCTTGATCTACTTTACCAGTTACAACTGTACCACGACCTTGGATAGTAAAGATATCTTCGATTGCCATAAGGAAATCTTTGTCATTTTCTCTTTTTGGTTCTGGGATATAAGCATCAACTTCGTCCATAAGTTTATAGATTTTTTCTGACCATTCCCCAGCTGTACCAGCTTTAGCTTCTTCAAGTGCTTTAAATGCAGATCCTGCAACGATTGGTGTATCATCGCCTGGGAAATCGTACTCAGAAAGAAGTTCTCTTACTTCCATCTCTACAAGTTCTAACATCTCTTCTTTATCTTCATCATCAAGTTGATCTTCTTTGTTCAAGAAAATTACAATGTAAGGAACACCTACTTGCTTAGAAAGAAGGATATGTTCTCTAGTTTGAGCCATAGGTCCATCAGTTGAAGCAATAACAAGAATAGCACCATCCATTTGAGCAGCACCAGTAATCATGTTTTTAACGTAATCTGCGTGACCTGGACAATCTACGTGAGCGTAGTGTCTGTTGTCAGTTTCATATTCCACGTGAGAAGTAGCAATAGTAATTCCTCTTTCTCTCTCTTCTGGAGCATTATCAATTTGATCATAATCCATAGTTGCTTGACCATTTTTAAGTCCTAAACACATTGTGATTGCCGCTGTCAATGTAGTTTTTCCGTGGTCAACGTGACCGATAGTACCGATGTTTACATGTGGTTTATTTCGTTCGAATTTTTCTTTAGCCATGCTATTTCTCCTAGCGTAAAATGTTTATTAAAGGCAGTATTATACCCAAGTCTACTTAATCTTTTTTTAACCTATATGGACAGGAGTATAGTACGATTACCACACGCTTGTCCATACTTGGTTTTCTTTTATTCTGGAGCCCATAGTGAGACTTGAACTCACGACCTCTTCCTTACCAAGGAAGTGCTCTACCCCTGAGCCATATGGGCAGTATAAGCCATATTTAATTAAAGTAATTATGAAATACTTATGAGTGTTTGTTGATTGATTAGATAATGTGAAGTTGTATAAATAATATTCACATCAGCTCCCAGATGAATACCTACATGGAGCGGGCGAAGGGATTCGAACCCTCGACAGCCTGCTTGGAAGGCAGGAACTCTAGCCACTGAGCTACGCCCGCATAGGTTAACAATGGTGGTGGGTGAAGGATTCGAACCTTCGAAGACGTAGTCAGCGGATTTACAATCCGCCCTCGTTGGCCACTTGAGTAACCCACCATTAATGTTTTAGATAAAATATATTTATCTTTTTCTGGTCAAACACTGATAAAAATTTCATGGAGCTGGTGAAGGGACTCGAACCCCCGACCTGCTGATTACAAATCAGCTGCTCTAGCCAGCTGAGCTACACCAGCACCATCATTAAAAGTTATTCACTTAAAATGGACGGGAATTATAGACAAAATGCTTGATATTGTCAAGGCTTTTTATAAAAAACTTTTAAATTTCTTCTTTTTTAAATACTACTTGTCTCTTTAGGTTTAAATTTGTGTTTATCTATAATGGGTATGATTCGAAATATATTATATATTTTTAGTCATCTAAAAATGTAAATCTTTATACAGTTTAGGAATACAAAAATGGCAAATGCACAAAGTACAATGTACCAATTAAAAGAGACTAAAACAAGAGCAAAAATCATATTATTTGACCTTGACGGAACGCTTATAGACTCAACAGAAGCAATTTTAGAAAGTTTTAAAAAAGCCTATGAGGTTTTTGGAAAAGAGTTACCTACACCAGATGCAATAAAATCGCTTATAGGTTTACCTCTTGAAATTATGTTTCAAAAACTTGGAGTAACCGAGGCTGATTCTATGGATTATGCAAAAGAATATAAAGAACACTATAAAACCATACATACTGAAAAAACTGTACTCTTGCCTCATGTAAGAGAGGCACTTGAGCTAGCAGTTAACCATGCAAGACTTGGCGTAGTCACTACCAAGACAAGTGAATACTCACGTATACTTCTTGAACACTTCGATATTATGAAACACTTTAATATACTCATTGGTAGAGAAGATGTAACAAACCCAAAACCAGACCCTGAACCAGTTGAGCGTGCAATGAATGCACTGGGGTACCATTATGGAAAAGTAACCTATATGATTGGCGATACCACTGCAGATATGATAGCAGCAGAGAAAGCCGATATTGCGAGCATTGGAGTGCTCTGTGGGTATGGAAAGAAAGATGACCTTGATGAGTATGCAGACTTTGTAGTAAAAGATGCTTATTCTGCCGTTCGACTCATAGAAAAAATATAATCATATCCTATGAAAATATTATTAGCACCAAGTGAGACAAAGAAGTCTGGGGGAAAAGATTCCTTTAACCCACCCTCACTTCTATTCAATGCATTGGCACCACAAAGAATCAAACTTTTGCATGCCTATACAAATGTCATCCAACAAGGGGACATACACGTACTCTCTAAAATGTTTGGTATTAAAAAAGAATCTGATATTCTAAAATATAAAAAAGATATTATTCATGAACTTACCATGAAAGCCATAGAACGTTACACCGGTGTAGCCTTTGACTACCTGAAGTATGAAGCACTAGGTAACAAAGCACAAACGTACATAGATGAAAATGTCATCCTCTTCTCTAATCTTTTTGGCCCAATCCGTGCATTAGACCTTATACCTGAATACAAACTCAAACAAGGTGAAGTAGTGGGAGAGATAAAACCTGAGAAGTTTTACAATGAACATGCTGCACATCTCATGGAAGCATACTTAGCTGATGAGGAGATACTAGACCTGCGTGCAGGCTTTTATGACAAGTTCTACAAGCCTAGAAAACCCTACACTGCTCTGAAGTTCATCAAGGAGGGCAAAGTAGTGAGTCACTGGGCAAAGGCATATAGAGGCATCGTTTTACGTGAGATAGCTAAAGCTGAAGTAAGTTCTATAGACGAGTTCATGAAATTACCTATAGAAGGTTTGAATATCGAAGAGATACAAACTAAAAAGAATAAAACTGAAATTATATATACTATAGGAAACTAAAAGGATACCTCATGCGACTACCCTCAGACGATACCCTCTACAAAATACTCATATTTTTACTCGTACTCATGGTAGTACTCGGCATCCTTTTTGATACGGACTATAACTCATGAATAACGTATTTGAAATGGGTGCGAAGTTTGGAGATGAGTGGAGTGCGGACAATAAAGATAAACCTAACAAAGTGACATCTACCGAGATAAAAGCACCCAATAAACACCAACTACACTTTGCAAAAGAAAAACGCAGAGGAAAAGTAGTCACTATAGTCAAACCTTTTTACCTAGATAAAAAAGAATTACAGACCTTACTCAAAATACTCAAGAAAAAACTATGCACTGGAGGTACTATAAAGGAAAATAGCTTAGAATTTCAAGGAGATATTTCTGAACAAGTACGTGAACAGCTAGATACGCTAAGATATAGTTTCAAATGCTAAATACCTATTGCCAAAGCATACAAAACCATCTCATCATTCCCCACAAATTCATTGACCTCATCGTCATAATATGCACCTATACCCGAACAGCCTATACCCAAATATAAAGAAGCTACATAGAGTCTATGTCCGATGATACCTGCTTTTTGATAGAGTGCTTGGTAATTTTCTGACTTAGCTGTGATGAAAAAAGCTACCGCGCCCTCCGTAGAGAGACTATACTGTTCCAAAGAAAGGTATCCTGCATGCTTGCCAAAGTCTCCGTGCTTTACATATTCTCCGTCTTTATACAGCCCCAAAGGCATATGGATAACTCTATTAAGTACCATATAGATAGAAACATCGTCATCACAGTCAGATAGTATGGGTTGATGTATAGCATCCATAATAAAGTCAAACTGAACCTTACTAATGGGTCCCTTATTAAACCCTCTTTGAGAACGTCGATGTAAAAGTGTATCTTGAAGCTTAGCAGTTTGGTAAGTAAAAAGAGGGGTACTTTCTTGCATTTTACAGTTTTGCATTGTCACAGTTTCGTTATAGGCTTGTTCTATGAGGTTATTTTTTTCAAAACTTCTGCTAGCATCTACATAAGGCAACTCAAACTCTATGGCATTTACTTCTGTGTCAACCATTCGCTCTGCCATTACAGCTCCTGCTAAAAACCACTCACGCTCCTCAAACCCAAACATGCGGTTGAGCTTCACTCTTTCTATGTTGTATGCCATTTTCACATGCTTTTTCTTTAGCAATGCAGCCGCTTCTATACATCCCAAAAGATGTCCTGCATCCAAAAGACAATAACGAAAAGCACGGTTTTTATATTTCCATGAAGACCTATAGTAAACAGCAGAAACTAAAAAAAGATACCCTTGCATCTTTACATCATAACCGAAATATGGTTCCATACCTTCATCATTATGTAGCTCTACAAGGAGCTTCAACGATGATGTACTCACTTCATAATGATATATGCCGTCCCCTTTCCCCTCCACGCCACGCACTTGAAAATAAAGTTCGTTGGGGTACAAGGCTCCTGCACTTGGGTTGATACGTAAGTAATGTGTACCACTTGGATACGTCTTTTTAGCTGACATTCCTGCGATATGGTACAAAAAATTATCTTCCGCATCTTCTATATCGAATTTCGTTTTTTTATAGCTGTCTGGATAATTTTTATGCGTACGAGGCTGATCTTCCCAATCCACATAGTTTGGATTTGTACGCACAGAGTTATATGAATGTTTAGTCGTTGCGTGATACCAATACATTAATCAAAGACTTCGCTATGTTTTTCTTTTAATGTTTCTATCTTCTCTTTGGCTTCCTTAAAAAGTGTATAATGATTTATACCCTCTTTACACAAGTCTATATATCTATCATAAGATTCCATCACCCGTTTGGCTTTTTTATGTGCGTTTTTACTGTCACGTTTTATATGCTCAAACCCTATAGCTGCGTTAATAAAACCTTTAGTCAGGTTAGCTAAAGGATGCTTCTTTAGACGCAAAGGATGCCACGCTTCTTCCATCGCTTCATGCGCTTCAAAATACGCTTCTTCATCTAACAGTTTTAAGTACTCTTTTATAGCACCTTCTAAGTCTTCATTCATTGTTAACATCGCTACCCTTTAGCCATTTGGTAAATACAACATGTACCTCTATAGTATATTATACTACTTTTCCAAATATATGAAGTTACTGAATTGTAAAATTATTGTCTTATGTAAGGGGAAGTTGCATTATGCAGAATTGTTATAATGAGTAACTCATGTGATGGGGATTTAAAACACTATAGCCCCAAAAAAGGGACTATTTCGAAAACAGGTTAAATTCTATTTGTCTTTTATACAACGTATTGGTCTAGCATCTGCCAATGGTGAATTTGCTTCTATTATCGCTAGTCCTTGAGTAACCTTCAAATATTTTGCTTTAGTCTTACCATATTTTTGTAACGGTTCTACTGTCCAAAGATGTATCCACGAGTCATTACCAGCCTTAGTCGCATTAGTCTCATTACTGTCTTCAAATTTACCCATCATAGTACTATTTTCATCATGCATACGTTCACCTGATGCTGCAAATTTGAAATCACTTGTGGCTATATCCTTCCAGAATATAGCTTTCGGTCCATCGTAAAGAGGATCCTCTTTTTTCTCTTCTAGTTTTGATTTCATCTTTGTAACTTCTGTTTTTAGCTCAGTGTATGTTGGGACTCTAAAACCTTTAGGACATACCGATGTACCTTTCGTGTTATTCCAATCAGAAGAACGTGTTGTGCCCTTTACATCCTTGTCTGTCCAATCATTATTTTTATCAAGTACTATAAACATATTTCCTGGCTTACTTAAATCACTAACAAGAATTATACTTATATTACTGTCAAATTTTTCATGACCATCAGCGCCTCTACCCCACTGATAATAGTCTCCAAAACATTTTTTATCTGATTTACCTAATGTTTGATTCTCGTCTGCACATACAGTCTCAGCCCCTAAGTTTCTATCTAACCATGTTTTATTTGTATCTGTTTTGACTGTACCATATATAATTTTTTTAAATAAGATAGACCCATTCTCTACAAAGGCTTGTAACTCATCTTTCGTATCAACATCCTCAACAGGACTACCATGCACAATCTCATTAAGATCAGCTACTTGTTCAGAAGTTATATTGCTTGCAAGACCTGCAGCTATATAATCTTCTATTGTAGGTGGTGGTGTACCCTTACCATCCGCATACGCTTTTATCACATCTAACCCTTTTGGCTTAGAAGTTTTTACGGGATTTTTTGACGCATTATCATCCTTTTTATAACCTGAGCTAAAGCAATGATATGCTCTCTTTATTTATGGGAAAGTTTATAACTATCATTAACTTATCACTATGCTATAATCATTGTCAATATACCCTAAAGTGATAGCGCATGACTAAGCATGAAAAAATACAAATTAAAAGAAAAATAGAAAATGACATCACCCTACTCAAGTCTCAGATAATAGACCTAGAAGAAAAGGTCAAACCCATCTCACCAGACTGTGGTCTAGGACGTCTCACTAGATTAGAAGCTATGGGAGAACAACATGTCAATAACAAAATACTAGACGAATCACGACTTCGTCTCACAAGACTGAGTAATGCCTTGCAACGTATAGACAAACCTATGTTTGGCATCTGCATAGAGTGTGAAGAAAGCATAGGTCTAGGACGTATGTCTGTACGTCCTGAAAGTGTGAGGTGTATAGCATGCGCAAATTGATTATACAGACAATAAAATATTTATTGATACTCTCTTTACTGATTTATACTGCCTACCAAATAAAACTTTTCCTTACTATAGACAAATGTCTGGATGAAGGAGGAGCATGGGACTATCCAAAAGGCACTTGTGTACAAGGGGATAATATATCTACACAAGAAATAGAGTGTCTCTCTAAACATCTAACTTGGGATACCCACACAAACCTGTGCAAACCATAACTATAAACTCTCTATATTCCCCACCACTTTCCCAACTATAGTCACCTCATCTGCACCTATGGCTTGAGGTGGATACATACTATTATCAGAGATAAGTTCTATCATCCCATCAGCACGCTTCTGTATACGTTTGATAAAAAGCCCACCCGTAGTAGAAGCGATAAAAATACCATTTTTACTAATGTCTGTTTGGGTTCTATCTAAAAAAACAATGCTTCCATCTTGAAGCGTAGGCTCCATAGACTCACCATCTACATGAATGGCTTCAAGCTCAGTGTTCCCCATACCAACCATGTTGTGCATGATCTTTTCATCTATACTGATAGTTTCAAAATTTTCATCAAATACCTCTGCACCACCACCTGCACTAGCACGCAGTTCTGAAAAATAACGCACTTGAAAAAACTTCTCCGTCTCTGCTTTAAGCATATCTACTGCCTGATCAAAGAATAGCCAATTCACTGATATCTTTTTTAAAGCACAAAATTCAAGTATCTCAGCATAAGGAATAGAGTTTCTCTTTTTCATCGTTGCAAATGTAGCTTGAGGGATATTCAAAGCATCTGCCACATCCTTATCAAAAACCTTCTTACCTACTCTAGTCTCCGAAATCACATCTTTTAATTTATCTATTATTTCATTTAACAGAATCATTTTTTCTCCTTTTTTATTAAAATATCATATATATAGGTAATCATATCCTATTAAAACTTAAAAGTATGACAATATGACATATTATTTACATATATTTATATTTAATACTACAATTTGACATATTTAAAAAGTAAAGGATATCAGATGATATACACAGGAAATAAAGAATTATTAAGTTACGCAATCAAAATGGGATGTAAAACAGCCGCAGATTTCGCCATGTTTTTAAAAGCAAGAGAGTCTATACTCTCACTTTAATATATACTAGCCAAAAAGTAAAACACTTACTTCCTCACCCACATCTTTTGAAGTATCCTCTTCAGAAGTCACAAGTAATGCTACATCGCCTAACATATTGGTAAGTATGGCGGAAGTTCCGACTTTTTTACCTTTGAAATCTACATAGTATTCACCCTGATCCAGGGAGATATTACATGCAGTAAACTCTGCTTTTTTTGCTCTCTTTATGAAAGGTTCTTTTAGTTTTGCTTTTACTTTACGTAAAGAAGATGTACCTTGTTGGAGTTTTTCTATAAGTGGCACTAGGTAAAGTAGTGCAGTTACCGTAGAAGAGTACGCAAACCCTGGGAGCCCTATGATAAACTTATCATCTTTACGTGCTACCATGATATGCTGCCCAGGTTTCACTCGTACACCCTTAAAGACTACATCACAGCCAAGCTCGTAGATGACATCTTTTACAAAATCAAAGTCCCCTACACTCACCCCACCTGTAGTCACCACGATGTCAGACTTATCTAATGCATCACAGATTTCTTTGGTTATGGTGATTTTGTCATCTTTAATGCACCCAAGTTGCAAAGGCACACCATCATACTTGTTGACTATGGCTTCCAATATATAGTTATTTGATGAACGTATCTGAGCGTCATTGGTCTGTTCCTCTCCTAACTCTAATAATTCTGAACCTGTAGAGAGTATAGCTACAGTTGGTTTTTTATAAACCGTCACATTGGCTATGTTTAAAGATGCCATCACGCCTATGTGAGGGAAATCTATCTTAGTACCTTTAGGGATGAGTAACTGCCCCTTAGCATAATTCTCTCCAACTTCACGCACAGAGAACCCTTGTGGTACCTCCTCTTTAATAATTATTTCATCACCTTGTACTTCTACATTTTCTATAGGGATAAGTGTATCAGCCCCATGAGGCATAAGTGAACCCGTAAAAGTTTTAATGCACATACCCCCAAGTACCTCTGTAGACAAAGCAGAACCAGCAGGATTGATACCCCCTATTTTTAAAGTACCTAAAGTCATATCTTCATGAATAATCGCATAACCATCCATGGCGGAAGTTGGAAATTCAGGAGAGTTATGGTCTGCTACTACATCTTCAGCCAACACATACCCTAAAGCATCAACAAGGTAACGTTCTTCTGTTTTATATCTGTCTATATTAATATTCTTTAATATCTCAATAGATTCATCGAAATGTATCATTGTATTCCTTATTGTAATAAACCTGCACCATCCATAGGTGTACTTCTGTCAGCAGCGTATATACGCTCTCCATTTCTTACATCATATTTCCATATGGGTGCATTTGCTTTAAAATCTTCTACGAATGCATCTATAAGCTCTAACGCTACACGACGTTTAGGAGAAAAGACCGCAGACACATAAGAAGAAGTATGCACAGGCACATCCCCTTTGGCATGAGCCATCTTGACCACTGCTCCTAAAGCCTTGGCTTTTTCTTGCCAATCATCAAACCACTTTTGAAGTACTGGCTCATAGATGTCAAAACTCAGTGCCTCTATGTCATCTTCTGCACGTATAGTTCCCACAAAAGGGATGTACGCACCATAGTTAGATTCTGCTTGTTCATCTAGCCAACGACCAAATATTTCTTTGGTATCTAGTGGTCCATCATAAAGTTCCAAACTTTATCCCCCACATACTGGCGGCAAGATACTCACTCTGTCACCATCTTTAAGCACTGTGCTTAAATCATTAACCATCGTATCATTGAGTGCCACAGCACATTTGTCTAGCCACTGCGTAAGCGTACTATCTTCTTTTAGCTTAGCCGATACATCTGCTAGGGTTGCAGCTTCCATCTCTAAAGGTACTTTACCAATAGGACCTAAAAATTCTACTTTTATCATGGAATAATCCTTTACGCGATTATAATTCTTGTTTGGTATAATTACGCTTAATTAAAAAGGGGTGTATGCTGTGCTATTTGGTTCTATTTCATACTTAAATCTCTTACCCTTTCAAGTCTTCCTCAAACGTCGCATGTCTAACAATGCCTCTAAAATGTTCTTACACTACAAAAGGGCTGTACCTTCCACCATAAACAAAGCACTCAAAAGAAGAGCCGTACATGCGGCATTCATCTCTTCCGTAGAGTCACGAAAATGCAAATGTACCGACCTTGGCATCATCGCTCACAAAAAAGTCTACTCTGTCCTAGTCCTAGAAGGAGACAACCTGCCAGACCCAGC
Organism: Sulfurovum sp.; assembly: GCA_021647715.1. Classification (GTDB taxonomy): domain Bacteria; phylum Campylobacterota; class Campylobacteria; order Campylobacterales; family Sulfurovaceae; genus Sulfurovum. Next base: position 5,750 of record JAKIUE010000002.1, on the reverse strand, counting down.
CTCTGCCACCTCAAATCAATTAGCCAAAGTATTAAACTTACAAGGACAAGTCCTCATAGGAGATGCTGCACTTAAACACTACCTAGATGGAGGAGAGGGAATAGACCTAGCGGAAGCATGGCATGACAAAACGGGTTTACCTTTTGTCTTTGCTAGACTTTGTTATAACAAACATGGAGAGAAGATAGAAAAATTGGCTAAAACCTTTGCCAAGTCAAAAGTGAAGATACCCCAATACATCTTAAAACGTGAATCAAAAAAAAGAGACATTAGCCCCAAAGAACTTACTTGGTATTTGGAGCATATCTATTATGAGATGGATTGGAAAGCGAAGCGGTCTTTGAAGTTATTTTTAAACAAAAGTAAAAAAGTTTAATCCTTTTACTCTATCGTATCTATCGCCTTTTCAATCCTCTTAATCGTCTCACTCACCCCTAAAATAGCCATAATCTCATCGAGTCCTGAACCTGTCATAGAACCCATCAGACTTACACGAAGTGGCATGCCTATCTTTCCAAAGCCTATCTCTTTTTCTGCTACTATCTTTTCCATCACTGAGTGAAAGGCTTCTTTGGTAGTAGGCTGAGCAAGGGCTAGCATATCGGCAAAGGAGCTGAGTATCTCTTTAGCTTCACCTTTGAAGGCCTTTTTGGCTGATTTTTCGTCATACGCTGTGGGTGCCGTTGTGATGAGCTTGATTTGTTCTGCTAACTCTACTAGGGTCTTACCACGTTCTTTGGTAGCATTTAGAAGCATAGAAGCATTTTCGTTACCCTCTAAGTCTACACCGAACTCTTTGAGCAAGGCTATGAGCTTCTCATCTGAGGCTTCTTTGATGTAGTGGGCATTGAGCCATAGGAGTTTGTCTAGGTTGTAGTTGGATGAGCTTTTGTTAATGTCATTGGGGTCAAAAAGGGCTATCATCTCTTCGATGCTAAATATCTCTTGATCTCCATGACTCCACCCTAGACGCACGAGGAAATTTAGCAGTGCCTCTGGCAGGTAGCCCATAGTTTTGTAGTCCATCACATCTGTAGCCCCATCACGTTTGGAGAGTTTTTTACCCTGTTCGTTGTTTATCATGGCTACATGGTAGAAGTTTGGTAGGTCAAACCCTAGGGCATTATAGACGACTATTTGCTTGGGTGTATTGTAGAGGTGATCATCTCCACGTATCACATCGGTAAGCCCCATCAATGCATCATCTATAGCTACCACGAAGTTATACGTAGGAGCTCCATCTGCACGAGCGATGACAAAGTCATCTACCTCAGTAGCAGCAATGTTCATCTCACCTTTGACACCATCTACAAAAGAGATAGTCCCCTCTTGTGGTGCTTTTATGCGAATCACTGGCTCTACACCCTCTGGAGGAGTACCCGTAAAGTCACGGTAACGTCCATCATAACGTGTACGCTCTTTTTTTGCCATCTGCTCTTCACGCAAGGCTGCTAATTCGTCTTTAGACATATAACACTTATAGGCTTTACCCTCTGCTAGTAACTGATCGATGTATTTTTTATACAAATCAAAACGTTTAGACTGATACACCACTTCACCGTCATGACTCATCCCTATCCACTCAAAGGCCTTGAGTATGGCATCTTTTGCCTCTTCTGAGTTACGTGCCATATCTGTATCTTCGATACGTAGAAGAAACTCTCCATGGTTATGTTTGGCAGTCAGCCAAGAAAAAAGTGCAGTTCTTAAACCACCGATGTGTAAATACCCTGTAGGAGAAGGTGCAAAACGTGTAACTGTCATAGTAAAACCTTGAAATAAATTACGTGATTGTAGCGAAAATGTGGTTAAGGGGGATTTGTCAAGAGTTTAATAAATACGTAGTTCCATGAAAGGATGGCGACAAAGGAGCACCCAGCCCGAAGGGTGGCTTGCCATTTGTGACTGACAGAGCTATCTTTTCATGGGACGGAAGAATATTAATTCTTCTTTTTAGACTTGGTTTTTTTCTTTTTCTTTGCTCTTGTTTTCGTTTTTTTAGTCTTGGTTTTTTTCGCTTTTGTCTTAAGCTCTTTTTTCTTATCACTCATAGATTTAATTTTACGTTTTCTTGGTTTTTTTTCAGCTTTTTCTTTTTTAGATTTTTTAGCTTTAGTCTTGGTTTTTTTGGTTTTCTTTGTTGCTTTTTCTTTTACATCTTTCTTAGAAGTTTTAGACTTCTTAGTTGTTGTTTTCTTTCTAGATGTTCTTTTTACCTTTTTAGGCTCTTGTCCTACTTTAACACCATTTTTTACATTAGAAGATATTTGTTCACCTATACCTTCTACTCTTGTCAGGTCATCAAAAGATTTGAACTTTCCTTTTCTTCTCTCTTTCATAATCGCTGCTGCTTTTACCTCACCAATACCATTAATCTCCATTAATTCTGCTTTTGACGCACCATTTAATGCAGATAAACTCATAGCAAACATACTTGTTGTAGCAAGTACTAAAAAACTCGCAATAATTTTCTTAAACATTTCTTTCCTTTTATAATTATATAGATAACTATCTAGTATAAAAATTATACCAAATCTTCTCTTGTAAACTCTGGCACTATTTTTTGCAGTGCACCTACCTTATTTTTAGCATCTAAGAGTACATTAATATCGTGATTTAATTGTGTAATGTCATATAGTGTTGGTTTTGCGATAAATATAGAACTATACTTCGTTTTTTTATCGCTCTCATCTAAAAGTAACTCTTCATAGAGTTTTTCTCCTTTGCGAAGCCCTGTAAAAACGATATCTATTTCACCCTCTTTCCCATACAAACGTATCATCTGCTTTGCTAAGTCTACTATTTTAATAGGCTCTCCCATATCTAAAATAAAAAGATCCCCTCCTTTTGCAATAGCCGCAGTTTGAAGCACAAGCTGACATGCTTCAGGAATGAGCATAAAGTAACGTGTTATCTCTGGATCTGTAACAGTTACAGGGCCACCTTTTTCTATCTGCTGTTTAAATTTAGGAATAACTGAGCCACTAGAGCCTAACACATTTCCAAATCGTACAGCCACTATCTCTGTTTTTTCACTTTGTACATTTTGTGCATAAAGTTCGGTTACTCGCTTCGTTGCCCCCATAACATTCGTCGGACGAACTGCTTTATCTGTTGAGATAATCACGACTTTTTTCACACCATATTGAATACTCATATCTATCACTATCTTTGAACCCAACACATTGTTATAGACTGCACTCTCCTGATTTTCTTCACACACAGGCACATGCTTATAGGCTGCAGCATGTATAACAATGTCAGGTTTTTCTTTTTCAAATATATCTTCCAAAAGAAGCTTATTTGTAATATTTAAAAGTTTTAAATTTGCTTCTGGTATTTGTTCACCTATTTGATACAAATTATATTCACCATGATCCACCAATGTTAAAGATGAAGCACCAAACAAAGTACACTGTAGTGATATCTCCGAACCAATACTCCCACCAGCCCCCGTAATAAGAACTTTTTTACCTTTTACAAAATTTTCTATGACCTCTTTATCTAAATCTTTTGGATGCCGTGCTAGCAAATCCCCAATAGAAAGATCTTCAAGTTTTTCATCTTTATCACCAAGAAGTTTGACCTGTTTTATTTCTGTTAAACCTATTTTATTTACTCTGTCTACTAATGTCTTTAGCGTACTAGTATCCAATTTTTCTGTAATGATTACAGAAGTAATCTCTTTCTCTTTCACCAACGATTCAAGTGTTTCCATAGTATAAATACGTACATTATTAATATATGCATTGGTAGTAGTTTCATCTTTATTCAAAGAGAGAATAGCTACAGGATAATAATCAACCTCACCTTTGAGTGCACTCTGTATAATAGTCCCTGTTTTAGAGTTCACTCCTATGATAAGTGTAGGCTTCACATTTTCATGTCTATCTTTTTCACTCATAAAACGCTTACTGATACGAAGTCCTCCTAAAAATATAAGTGATAAGAAAAAATCTATGATAATGACAGAACGAGGAAAAGGATTAAACTCTTCTCTAAATATAAAAAGTATTATCGTAAAAAACAGATACGCCAAAATTTGTGCTTTTAACAAATTTTTCACATCGAAAAGACCAAAAAATCTCCACACAATCTGATAATTTTTCAAAAGTAAGAAAAAAAGGATTTTTAATGAAACTAAAATACCAAATGCAGGCCAAAATGAGTGCCAAAATACTTCAGGTATGGAAAAATTAAAACGTAAGTTATACGCTAAAAAGAATGTCGCCAAAGAAAGAATAAAATCAGAAATAATAAAGAACGCTTTCCTCTTCGAAGCAGTAGGTCTTAAAAGGGGTTTCATATTAAAAAATATCCTTTATAATATTACACACCTTTTTTACTTCTGCATCACTCATATTTGAACCACTAGGTAAACATATGCCTCTCTCAAAAAGTTTTTGACTTGTACCATCTACGATAGCAAGTTCCTCTTTAAAAAGTGGTTGCATGTGCATCGGTTTCCACAATGGTCTACTCTCTATATTTTCTTTTTCTAGTGCATCTATAACTATTTGTGGATTACTATTTTTTAAATACACTGTTGTAAGCCAACGGTTTCCCTTACTCATTTCAATTTCAGGCATAAAAGAAATTCCTTCTATCTGTGAGAGAGATTTTTTATAAAACTCAAATATTTCCCTTCGTCTCTCTACTCTATCGCCTAAAACTTCCATCTGTGCCACACCAATAGCTGCAAGTACATTTGACATACGGTAGTTGTATCCTAGCTCTTTATGCTCATAATGTAAAAAATCTTCTTTTGCCTGAGTAGAAAGGAACTTTGCTTTTTCTATCCACTTCTTATTACCGCTTACTAGCATACCTCCACCAGAAGTCGTTAAAATTTTATTTCCATTAAACGAATAGACTGCCATATCTCCAAAAGTACCACTTTGTTTTCCTTTATAACTAGCACCCAATGACTCTGCTGCATCTTCTATAAGATAAATACCCTCTTCCTTACAAATAGCCACTATCTCATCTAACTTACATACTTGCCCATAAAGATGTGTAATAATGAGTGCTTTAGGCTTCAGGGGAGCCTCTTTTATGGCTATCTTGAGTAACTCAGGAGAAATATTCCAACTCTCATCAGAATCTACAAAAATAGGTTTTGCATGTTGATAAAGGATGGCACTCACCGAACCTATAAATGTAAAAGTTGATGCTAATACATAATCATCTTTATCTATGCCCAATACCCTAAGTGCCAAATGCAGACCTGCTGTAGCTGAAGAGAGGGCAACTGCATGCTCCGCACCTGTATAATTTTTAACACTCTCTTCAAATGTATTAACAAATGCTCCAAGAGGAGCAATATAATTACTTTCAAATACTTCTGAAATATACTGCTGTTCCTTTCCACTCATATGTGGAGGAGAGAGAAATATTCTATCCATTTTTTATCCTAAAACTGTTTTTATCATATATAGTATATCTTTTTTTAGTGACCATTCTTTAATATACTTTTTATTGATTTGAACTTTATGTGGCCAAATCACTTCTTTATTGTAACGTTCAGGATACTCTTTGTTTGCTAAAATATCTTCTTCATTTTTATATGCCAATGATGCAGGACCTGTAATACCAGGTCTTAGAGAAAGAATAATTTTATCTTCTGTATTCAATTTATCTGCAAAACCTTCTACATCTGGACGAGGACCTACAAAACTCATAGAACCAAACAACACATTAAACAACTGAGGTAACTCATCTATTTTTGTTTTTCTAAAAAATGCTCCACT
>JAKIUE010000154.1 GCA_021647715.1 Sulfurovum sp. | reverse complement strand
GGGTGTGATGAGTGTCACATGAGGCAAAAATGTTTTGAGCCTCTCTATGGCTTCATCATTAATGAGGTTATCTCCTGAGGTAGCTACCATCACGGGGTCTAGGACTATGTTCTTTGCATTATATTTTTTGAGAGTACGCTCTACTGCATCTATGACCTCAGCAGAATGGAGCATACCTATTTTTATGGCATTAAAGTCTATATCGCCGAGCACTGCTTCCATTTGGGCTATGAGGTGAGGTATAGGGATAGCATGGATGTCTGTAACCCCTTGGGTGTTTTGTGCAGTCGTAGCTGTGATGACAGAGGCAGCATATCCACCGTTAGCACTTATGCTTTTGATGTCTGCTTGTATGCCTGCACAGCCCCCAGAGTCTGAGCCTGCTATGGTGAGTACGGTATGGTAAGTGTTGGTCATATTTTCCACTGTTCTTGTTTATGTGCTGAGTCCCAAAACATCCATTCTAGTTGGGACGTTTTGATGAAGACTTCTTCCATTTTGGCTAAGTTTTCTGGAGAGGCTGTTAGTGCGTAGGTGTTGGCTATGTCTATGGCTTGTTGTACGGCTGCTGCGAACTCATCACTGGCATAGGTGTCTATCCATGACTGGTAGGAATTTGAGCCTTTGTTCCCTTGCATACGTAAGATGAAGTCTCCCACTTCTTTGTATATGCTAAAACAAGGAAGTACTGCTGCGATACCCACTTCAACCGACTCGTTGTTTACGATACGTGCAAGATAGGAGTTGTAAAGTTCGCAAGTGGGAGAGGGCGTGGAGTTCTTGTATTTCTCTTTTAAAAAGGTTTTATGTAAAGCATCTTCTACTTGTATAATACCCGTGGCTGATTCATAAAAAAATTGGGTTTCTTCTGTTCTGTGACACTTTGTACCTACTGTGACCAAGGCTTTTTTATATTCGCTTAAATAGAGGGAGTCTTGATTGACATAAAAACCAAAGATGTCGTCATCTAGTGTATCTTGCATGAGTTCTATGACGAAGTCATGCTTGATGATAGCATGAAAGATATGTTCTGTTTTTACTCTTGTTTTTTCGTACCAATTTTGCATAACGATATTGTCCTATTTCTATGATTTGTCTCATCATAGCAAATCTTTCTAAAATTGTCATATATTTTATAATCAAGATTATTTATGATATTATTCTCTTTACATAAGGGAGTGTTATGGGTTTGATTATTATAGTAATTTTGGGTGCAGTATTGGGTTATCTCTATGGGTATAATACTGATGGGTTTATTTTTTCATCTAAGATATGTCTTTTTGCTGGGATAACGTTGATTATGCCATCATTGTTTAAGTTTGAACTTTCACACATTAAGCTTGTATGGGAGCATAAGTCAGTGCTCTTTAAAGGCATGGTTGTAAATTTTTTACTTTTGCCTTTAATTGCCATAGTTATTGGATTTATGACAGGTGACTTTGGGGTAGCTGCAGGTCTTTTTATGATTGCAACACTCTCTGGTGGTGGTATGGTGATGTTTTGGATTAAAAAGGCAAAAGCAGATACCTCTTTTGGATTTTTACTCCTTTTTATAAACCTTATATTTGTAACGCTTTCTTTGTTTATGTTAGACCAGTTTGGTATACATGGGGCATCTTTTTTTGATATGACATATGACCATAGTGATGGTATAGGTAAATTTGCCAGAGGGGTACTGATGTTACTTATAGTGATACCTTTTATAGCAAGTAGAGTTGTACGGTTCATCAAACCTTTAAAAGAAGTGATACAAAAATATCAAAAACTTATCTCTCAAATAAGTATTTTTGTCATACTTTTTTATCTGTTTGGCTTGCAAAATACACAACTGTTAGAAGAGGTATGGGATTTTGATATAGAGTTGTTTCCTATTGCATTTATAGCGGTAGTTGTATTTTATGCAGTTATTTTTTTCTTGGCAAAGTTTATCTATAGTCATGACTCACCTCAAGAAAGAGCAGCCTTTTGGCATACTGTGACACGTTACCTTACTTTGGCACTGGTCATTGCTACATTTACACTGGGTAGCTTTGGGGTTTCGATGTTGCTACCTATTATGTTTGCTTATATTGTGCAGATACCTTTGGCTGTGTATATTAACCGTAAGGTCGATAGAGACCCTATTAAATAATGACGTAATACTTAGTCGTCATTATGTAATTGCCCAGAGAAGTCAAAGCCATATTTCATTTTGTTGGCTATCTCTTCTTGTACTTCGTCTATGAGGTCTTCGGCTTCACCCTCTAACTGTTCTATGAAAAACTTTTGCTCTCTTTCACGTTTGAAGTGATGTATTTTATAAGGTTTATCTTCACCATGTTCTTCTTTAAACTTTTCAAGTGACTCTTCCCAAATGACAGTGAGTTCATGTTCTATTTTACGTTCTTCATCTTCATCTGGCAGGGTGTATT
>JAKIUE010000056.1 GCA_021647715.1 Sulfurovum sp. | reverse complement strand
CTTTTAAAAGATGAAGAGAGTATTGATATTTTGGGTGTATTTCATGGAGCATTAGACATAGAGAGATATTTATAAATAAGGTATGATACTTGCTTAAAATAGAAAATCTACAATACCAATACAAAAATGCGAACGACACGTATAATTACAACTTAGAGGTAAACCCTTCCGAAGTAGTAGCCATACTAGGTGCCAGTGGATCAGGAAAGTCTACACTTTTAGATTTAGTAGCAGGCTTCATAGAACCCAATGCTGGTTCTATTATGCTAGATGGCAAAGCACTTTTAGGATTAAGTGTAGAGCAACGCCCCATCACGATACTCTTTCAAAACCATAACCTCTTTGAACACCTCATCGTACAAAAAAACATCCTATTAGGTGTAAATAAAGCCCTCAAAGACAGTAGTGAAGAGGTAGACAAAGTCCAAGCTATTTTAAAAGAGGTAGGATTAGAAGCACACGAACATAAACTAGCCTCAGAGCTTTCTGGTGGTCAGCAACAGCGTGTGGCACTAGCACGTGTGCTGATACGTAGAGAGCCTATTTTGCTACTAGACGAACCCTTTACGGGGCTAGATGAGGCTACACGCTTAGAGATGTTAGACCTAGTCAAGCAAATCACCACAGAGCAAAACCTACACACCATCATGATAACCCACGAACCCCAAGACTGTGAACGTATAGCCAACCATGTGTACGAGATGAAAAACCACACCCTTGTAAAACAATGATAGAACTACTCAAAGCCCATCCTTTTTTTAATGATAAACAGATAACCTCATGTGAGTTAATAGCACAACAAGGGTACTGTAATGAGAACTATATCGTAGTAGTAGATGGGGTAAAGTATGTGGCACGTAAGCTACTGCGTGAAGATATAGATAGAGATTTTGAGTGGAAAGTATTGGGCTTAGTATATGATGAAGGTATTACAGCTGAGCCGTTATTACACGATGAAGAGGGTGGCTTTATGGTGTTTTTATTTCTAAGGGGTGAACATAAGAGAGTACTGAGTGCAGAGGATAGTACACTTTTAGTGGATACTTTAAAAAGACTACATAGTATTACATTAGATAAAAAACCCATCAAACTAGAGATACAAAATAAAACTGATGAAGTACTTAAAGCTTTTGATACAATAGATAAGTATCCAAAAGAGTATGTACTTTGCCATAATGATCTAAACCCTCAAAACATCTTTTTTACCCATGAATCAAAACTTATAGACTTCGAGTATGCAGGAGTTAATGACAAGTATTTTGATTTGGCTTGTGTTTGTGTGGAATTTAGGCTAGATGAGAAGACACAAGAGGCATTTTTAACATCTTATTTTGAAGATATAGACTTTAGTATAGAAAAGTTTAATGCTTATAAAGTAATTTATAAGGCATTGTACGATGAATGGTTTAAAATGTTAGACTAAAAATGATGTATCTTTTTCATTGATAGATATCAAGAATTGTCCTACGAGATATGTTATAATTTATCTAACATATTATACTAAGGATTGTTTGTGCCCAATATAGATTCAATATTATCAGACATGGCAACACTCAGCGAACGTGAAAAACTACAACTTGTAGATAAGATTTTGCTCTCCGTACAGCCTATCAACAAAGGTGTAGATGCCGCATGGTCACATGAAGCAGAGGAGAGGGTCAAGGCCTTTGATGCAGAGAATATTTCTATCGTTGAAGCTCAAGATGTACTAGAAAAGTATGGTGATTAGTCATGGGTAGTGTGAAGTTTCTAGAAATTGCCCAAGACGAACTAGATAATGTGTACGAGGCATACCAATACCAAACGAATAATGGTCAGGATTTTATTCAAGATATTAAAGTAACACTTTCACATATAGTGAACTATCCAAACATATACTATCAGAGTTCAGAACATACACACAGAGCTATATTACAGCATTTCTCCTATGCAATTATTTATAAGATACATAAGAATGATATAGTGGTAATGGCAATAGTGAATCTACGAAAAAAGCCCACATTATGGGCAAGTAAAAGTGTTTCAGAATATGCTACAAATCGTATCTCTATCTTACCAGATACGATGTATACGAGGTAATGATTACTCTACTGTTACAGATTTAGCCAAGTTTCTAGGCATATCTACATCATTGCCAAGTCTTACTGAGACTTCAAGAGCAAGTAACTGTGTGACTACCATCATCTCAAAGTACTCAAGCATAGGGTGAGAGTCATATTTCGTTTGTATAAAGTCATCTGCAAGTTCAAAAGGCTCTGGTGAGATAGCCAATATAGTTGAATCTCTAGCACTTAGCTCTTCTACATTTGATTTGATTTTCTCATAGTGCAGAGACTTTGGCATAAGTGCTATGGTAAATAGTTCAGAGTCAGCTAAGGCAATAGGCCCATGTTTCATCTCACCTGCTGGGTAACCTTCTGCATGCATGTAAGAAATTTCTTTAAGTTTGAGTGCACCTTCAAGTGCAAGAGGGAAAAAGATATCTCTACCTATAAAGAAAAATCCATGTCCATGCAAGTAACGTTTTGAGAGTCTATGTATTCTCTCATGAAGTGCATCGTCTACCACTACAGCTTTAGGTGCATGTATCATAGCATCTATTTCTCTTTTTATGATATCTTTAGAAATAGTATTTCTTATTTGACCCACATAGAGTGCTAGCATCCAAAGTGTCATACTTTGTGTTGCAAAAGCTTTGGTACTTGCCACTCCTTTTTCTATACCTGCACGGGTAAGTATAGCAGCGTCACTTTCTCTTACTATAGAAGAGTTATCTACATTACAGATACTTAGTGTTTTCATACCTGCAGCTTTTGCCATTTTAAGGGCTTCAAGCGTATCTGCAGTTTCACCACTTTGCGAGATAGTGATAAAAAGTGTTTTTTGTGTTAAAAAAGGCTCTTTGTATCTAAACTCTGATGCTATTTCAATATCACAGCGCATCTTGCCGATACGTTCAAAAAGATATGAACTTGCAAGTGCAGAGTTATATGATGTACCACAGGCACAAATGGTAATAGCATGAATACCATCAAAGAAATCTTTAGGAATTTCTTCAAAGTGAATAGAGTCATCTAAAACGCGTCCCATCATAGTATCTGTCATAACAGTACTTTGTTCATAAATTTCTTTTTCCATGAAAAAACGGTAGCCATCTTTTTGGGCAGATACTTTGTCTGCAGTGAGGGTTTGTTTGGTAAAACTTTTTTCACCATCAGCATTGAAAAGTTTTACGATACCTTCTTTCGCATAGCCATAATCGCCATCTTCAAGGTAGTAAACTTCTGTAGCTTTACCGATAATAGGGGTATCTGAAGAGGCAAAGTAGACATCATCACCATTAAATCCTATGAGCATTGGAGATCCATTTTTTGCAAAGTAGATAGTCTCAGCATCAGCTTCTGTGATGAGCAGGGTTGCATAGGCTCCTTCTAGTCTTTCTAGAGTTTGTTCAAAAGCAGAAAAAACATTGGTATTTGTTTTATGGTTTTTTTCAAAAAGGTGGACGATGGTTTCTGTATCTGTTTGGCTTAAAAAAGTGATGCCATCATTTTGAAGTTCAGATTTGAGGTCTTGGTAGTTTTCTATGATACCATTATGTACTACGTAAGAGTACTTTCCTAGGTGAGGATGGGCATTAAGTTCTGTTGGTTTACCATGTGTTGCCCAACGAGTATGTCCGATAGAAATACCAAAATTTTCGCTTATATAGTCTTTTGTTTTTTCTCGAAGATTCTCTAGTTTACCTATGGCCTTAAATTGGCTTAGCTTTTCACCTTCAATGACAGCAATGCCTGCTGAGTCATATCCACGATACTCTAGTTCTTGTAATCCGTCAAGTAAAATCTCTTTTTTTTCATTTTTTCCTAAATATCCAACGATTCCACACATTTTTTTTCCTTATTAACTCATATGATTTATAATGACATTATCACTTAAAAATGTCAATTTATGTCAATTTTTCGATAATTTCGTCTGTATTATGACAAAAGTTTCCATTCTTTTCGATGAGAAACATATCTCTTGCTCTATCTTTTATGGTATGTACTTTAGCCGTTACAATATCTATGCCCAGTCTATCAAACATATCAACAATGTAGGAGAGTAGACCTTTTTGATTTTTTGTATTGACATGCATGATGGCATAGGTTTTGGAATGTTCACAGTCTATCTTAATCTCTTTTTTTTGAATACTTGCACTCAGAGGTTTATCTTGCGTTTTAATGCTAAAAGAGTTACTTATGAATTCATCTAAAAAATCTATTTCTTCTGGAGTGATTGTCTCAGAAAAGTCAATTTTAAAATATTTAAGTCCATTAAATAATTTACAGATATCCATATTAACTACATCAAGGTTGGAGAGTTTATCAAGTAAGTAACTAAGGTTTAGCGATTCTTTACGTATGATTTCTATGGTTAAATGTTTTTTATTCGATATGATATAGGCATATGATTTTGTTTCAAATGCCTTTTGGGTTATTGCTAAAATATGTTTAGGCGTATATTTCAAAAAAAGTAAATTTGATGGTATTGAGAGTATTTTGTTTTGTTGTGTTCTGGTGAGTGATTTAAATAATACAGTTCGTTTCAATGAAGCTATTTTTTTAGTACGTTTTGCTGCTTCATCTAGTCTTTTTGTTTGCCCAAGTACAGCTATAGATTGTTTATAGAGTGTACGTATAAGTTTTTCAGAAAAAGAGTTATATATATCATGTCCTACTCCCGACATATCTGCATAGGTTAAAATGTACATCATATCTAAGAGTTTTTTTGTTTTAAAGTGTGATGCATATGAAAGTATAGTTGATTCAGAGTATAGGTCTTCTCTTTGTGCAACTCTTGACATAAGCGTGTGATATCGAATAAGAATTTCACCCATTTTAATGTGTTGTTCACTTATACCCAGCCTTTTGGAGAATATTTTAAAAAGATAGGCACCTACATAATGGTGGTCTCGTTTACGTCCTTTACCTCCATCATGCATGAAGATAACAAGTTTTAGCATTTGTTGCTCATCTGCAGAAAGTTCGTTCCAAAGTGACTGGATAAAATGGTCTTTTATGTGCTCTAGATGATAAAGACAACGTAAAGAATGAGTATCCACGGCATATTGATGATAGCCATCAAATTGTGGTAGGTTAATTACTTTTTTCATAGGGGGAATAGTATAAGGAAGAAGTTTTGCATATGAGAGTGCAACCAAAATAGAGTAGGCATGTGAACTTCTAAATAGTAATGCAATTGATTGGTACAAATTATCATCAAGACGGTCAGGTTTTTTCATTTTGATTAGTTGTTGTAAAAGAGTAGGGTGAGCGACAAATGATTTTTTTGAAGCTTTTATCAGATACATGAGTAAAGTATTGAAATTTTTCACTCTTTTCTTAGGATAAAGAAAATTCTTTTTTGAATGATTATCTATGTATTCTGCTGATAGGGCATCTAGCCATATCATACTGTAGAGCCTTATGGTTTTTAGGCTTCCTATTACTTTAGAAGCAAAACGCATATGATCTCTTTTACTCATTTTATACCCAAGAAGTGTGGCAATCTCAGGAATGAGATCAAGGCGAAGTTTGTCTTCTTTTTTTTTGGCTACCAAATGTAATGCAGAGCGCACACGAAATAAAAACTCTAAAGCGATTCGAAATGTTTTATACTCTTTTTGATCTACGATATCATAAGGAAGTGACTTAATGTTATCTGTGTTATAGAGTATTTTCCCTATCCAATAGACAAGGTTTGCATCTCTGAAACCTCCTGCACCATCTTTTAAATTTGGTTCCATCGTTATAGGGAACTTATGATGTTTCTTTTCTTGCTCTTGGCGTTTTAGAAGTATAAACCCCTCAACATCATCATGACGTATTTGTGTGATAGCATTTTGTGTGTCTATCCATATAAAGTGTGACCCTTCTATGAAACGAGATTCTATAAGAGCAGTTTTTATAGTAATATCTGTTTTTGAGACTTCAAAAAGTTCTTCTACGGTATGTACACGGTGTCCGAGCTTCAATCCTGTATCCCATAAGATATAGAGTATTTTTTCAATCATTACTTTACAGTTATATCCAGGAATATCTTTGTAAACTAACATCAAGTCAATATCTGAATGCACACAAAGTTGTTCTCTACCATAGGATCCTAAAGCAACAAGTGCAAGAGGTATAGAGTTCTTCATAGGAGCATAATCACCAAACATAGAACGTAGTGCTACCATGTATATAAGTTGTAAAGTACTGTCTATTTTTTTTGTATGTTTGACAAGGAAGTCTTTACCTCCTGAGGTAGAAAATGTCTTTTCAAGTGTGTCAAAATAAAGCTTGATATCTTCTTTTAGGACTTTAGCTATCTCAAAATCTGATGCATTTTCGTACAGAAGTCCTTCGATTTGTGATTTTATGTTATTCACTTAGTAACTCCTTATCTATTAGTGTTATAATACCCAAAATAGCTAAGGGCAAATAATAAGATGGATCTAGTAGAGAAAGTACGTAATAAAGAGCGTTTAACTAGGGAAGAAGGTGAAGCACTCTATAGCTTAGACTTGTACACTTTGGGTGAACTTGCTGATGAGATACGTAGAGAGAAATACGGGAATAAATCGTATTTCAACATAAATCGTCACATCAACCCCACCAATGTCTGTGCGGATGTTTGCAAGTTTTGTGCTTACTCAGCCACACGAAAGAATCCTGACCAGTACACTCTAACACATGAACAGATACTTGACATCGCCACCAACTCCATAGCCAATGGTGCAAAAGAACTACATATCGTCTCTGCACATAATCCCAAAGACGGAGTAGAATGGTACATGGGAGCCTTTAGAAAGATACGTGCTAAACACCCAGATATACACATCAAGTCTATGACTGCAGCAGAAGTAGACTTCATCACACGTGAGTACGGACACAGCTATGATGAAGTACTAGACATGATGATAGAAAATGGCGTGGACTCTATGCCAGGTGGAGGAGCTGAAATCTTTGATGAGGAAGTACGTGAGTACCTCTGTAAAGGTAAAGTCACTTCATCTCAATGGCTAGACATCCATGAAAAATGGCATAACAGAGGCAAAGAATCCAACGCCACCATGCTCTTTGGACACATAGAAACTAGAGCACACCGTATAGACCACATGTTACGCCTACGTGATGTACAAGACCGTACAGGTGGATTTAACGCCTTCATACCACTTGTTTACCAAAAAGAAAACAATTACATGAAAAACTGTAACTTTCCTAGTGGGCAAGAAGTACTAAAAACCTATGCCATAGCACGCATTATGCTAGACAACATCCCTCACATCAAAGCCTACTGGGCAACAAGTACCATAAACCTAGCCCTCATCGCCCAAGAGTTTGGCTGTGACGACTTAGACGGTACCATAGAAAAAGAAGCCATCCAATCAGCAGCAGGTGCTGCGAGTAAAAATGGCATGAACCTAGATGACTTTGTAGCACTCATTAAGAACGCAGGTTTTACACCTGTTGAGAGAGATAGTCTTTATAATGAATTGAAAGTATATGCGTAAAAGATATTATCCTTATGAAGAATACAAACAAGACCTAAAAACTCTCATAAATAAAATAGATAAATCCTTTGATACGATACTGGGTATAGCAAGAGGTGGGCTAAGTATGGCTCAGATGTTGGGTGAGTATTATGCCTTGCGTGAAGTTTATGCTATCAATACCATAGGGTATGAAAATACTCAGAAAAAAGAGCATGTTGAGGTGTTTAATGTGCCTGATTTAAAGTCATCTCAAACTGTTCTTGTGGTAGATGACATTGTAGACTCAGGAGATACGTTGGTAGAAGTTTTAGCTATTTTAAGAAAAAAATACCCACATATTACCTTTTTGACAGCTTCTATATTTTATAAATCAACAGCATGTATAAAGCCTACTTGGTACGTGAAAGAGCCAAAAGGCTGGATAGAATTCTTTTGGTCTGAGGACTTGAAGCTTTAAACTTTTGACAAAATTTGACATTTCTTGATTACACTTTTACTATCTAAAAGAATAAAGGGAAAAAGATGTTCTTAGAAAATAGAGAGTTAGTAGGGTATGGAAATGTGGCTATCAATAGTCCATTATATCCCAAGAATAGTTTTATTAAAACACTCATGAATGGTGATTTTGGTCTGGTCAAAACATTTTTGATGTATGTAATTTTGATAGGTATGTTTATCAATATAGGTTTTGTTATGGCACCTACAGTAGCTATAGAGATACTTGCTATGCTTATATTGATGGTTAGCACGGTATTTTCTATACCACTACATATAGCTATGTGGAGAGCAGCAAACAAATATAGAGGTCCTAAGATTTGGGCAATACTCACAAAACTAAATGTAAAAGTACATTTATTTTCATCTGTATGGGTAGTGATGATAGGTGTATTATTTTTAAATGTAGATAATTATCTAAACAATGTTTAATAAAACAGTTTTTTTAATACTTGCATTTTCTATGCAAATTTTTTCATCTGAATACACTGCCAATATGGCACAAAATCATATAGGTGAAAAAGCTACTGTATGTGGGAAAGTAGTGAGTGCTCACTATGCAAGTTCTAGTAATGGTGAACCTACATTCTTGAATTTAGATATGGCATATCCTGATCATGTATTTACAGCGGTAATTTGGGGAGAAAATAGAGATCAGTTTGATGAACCTGAAGTTCAGTATAACGATAAGAACATTTGCATCACGGGGAAGATAAAGAGTTACCGTGGGATTGCTCAGATTATATTATATTCTCAGAAGCAAGTTAGTATCAAATGATAACAAAATTAAAAACACATAAAGGGAAAATATGAAAAAAGTAACCAATGTCATACTCACAGCATCAATAGTCTTGATGATGGGAGGATGTGCCAATACAAGTAAAGTAAGCATGGCATCGCAACCAACAAGTTACATAGAGAGTTTAAAACAAAATTGTGATGCAGGTATTGGAAAAGATTGTAGATTTCTAGCCTTTAATTATGATGATGGAAAAGATATTAAACAAGACTATAGTCTTGCGGCACACTATTACCACAAAGCAATAAGTTTGGGTGATGTAAATAGTTATGGTTTATTAGCATCGTTATATACCAAAGGACTTGGTGTAAAAAAAGATTATTATAAAGCAGCAAAACTGTATGAAAAATCTAGTTTATATCATAGTAATATCGGTGTTAGAAATGAAGCTCGTTGTAATCTTGGGAATATGTACAAAGATGGTCAAGGAGTGAAGCAGAGCTATTTTAAAGCTGCAAAGCTTTATAGGAAGGCATGTAATAATAATCATTATGCAGCATGTAATAACTTGGGTGTTTTATATCGTTATGGCAAAGGAGTAAGGCAGAATACAGCTAAAGCAAAGCGTCTTTATGGAAAAGCTTGTGATGGCGGAGATAATCTTGGGTGTAAGAATTATACAAAAATAAAAAAAGAATCAAGACGTTTTAATATTTTGAGAAAACCATCAGACACTTTAGGTGTAATTGAAAGTAGGGTTGATGGTCAATTTAGTGGTTGGGAAGGCGAAACTGTTGTTAAGTTGATGAATGGGCAAATTTGGAAACAGTCATCGTATCATTACCATTATCATTATGCTTATATGCCGAATGTATTAATTTATAGGTCTAATGGTGGATATAAGATGAAAGTTTCTGGCACAGATAAAGGTGTGGGTGTTATGAGATTAAAATAAAAAGAACAGTTAAAAAATATGTTAAATTTTTTTCTGCAGAACTAAAGAATTGATGTATCAGATGAATACCTTTAAAATAAATTATGAAGGAAACTTAATGACAGTAAAATTTGGAATAGTTGAAAAATATTTTACAGATAGAGGGTTTGGCTTTGTTCCCACAACTTTTCCAAATACACAATATAATGGTATGAACATTTGTGTGATGGGTAAGATAAAGAGTTATCGTGGGATTGCTCAGATTATATTATATTCCCAGAAGCAAGTTAGTGTTAAATAATATAAGGAAAAAATATAATAAAAATATTTCTAATAATATGTTTAGGTGTAAACCTTTATGCAGAGATAAGTGTAGCAGATGAATTGCATGAGTCTAATTCTAGTATAAGTGAAAAAGCTGAAAATATAACGTCAACTTTATTGACTATGGGAGTAAGTATAAAGAATGAGACTGATATGAATATAATGCAAGAATCTAAAGATACTTGTAAAAGTGGTGATGCAACTAAATGTTTTAATTTGGCATTTCTCTATGATTTTGGAGAAGGTGTAGAACAAGATAAGCTAAAAGCGATTGAGTTATATACACAAGCATGTGATTTGGGTTATGCAGGAGGGTGTCTTGTTCTTGGTGCTATTTACCATGCAGGAGAAAATGTTAAAAAAGATGTTTTAAGAGCAAAAAGGCTTTATTCCCGAGCTTGTGATGAAGGAAGTGAAAGAGGCTGTAAGGAGTACTCTATCTTAAAGGTAAATGAGAAACTAGTATCTAAATAGAAATGTAGTGTAGGATAAATCCATTTACCCTACTATATAAAAATAAAATATAAAGAGGGTTAATATCATAGAAGTGATATAATACCTGATATTTAACATATGGAAACCATAATGGTATTAATGATAGACAACTATGATAGCTTTACTTATAATGTCGTACAGTACTGTAGAGAGCTTGGTGCTGATCTTAAAGTCATACGTAACGACGAACTTACTATAGATGAGATAAAAGCACTGCACCCTGAAAAAATCATCCTCTCCCCCGGACCTTCAACGCCAGATGACGCAGGTGTAACCCTTGATGTCATACGAGAATTTTCAGATACTACGCCTATTTTTGGTATCTGTTTGGGGCATCAAAGTATTGCTCAGGCATTTGGTGGAGAAGTTATACGTGCTAAAAATATGATGCACGGTAAAACTTCTCAGGTTGGAGTTGATTGTGAAACGCTTATTTTTAAAGATTTACCTAAAGAGTTTAGAGCTACGCGTTATCATTCTTTGACCGTAAATAAAAACAATCTACCATCGAACATCATAGCAACATCTCATAGTTTGGATGATAACGAAATAATGTCTTTACAAATCAAAGACAAACCTATCTATGGGGTACAGTTTCACCCTGAATCTATCATGTCTGAACATGGTCATGAAATGCTAGATAACTTCTTAAAAATTTAAACCACATAACTTATGAAAAAACAGCATTTTATTTATACAATTATTTTGTATGTAATAGCTGTTTTTTATTTAGCGAGTACTACACCTATTAGCCCACATGAGGCAAATATATTTTATAATATTCCAAATATAGTATCGACATTTATGCATTGGGGAGATAGGTTAGTAGGAGGGGTATTAGGGTTACGTATCTTTTTTATCTTCTTTGGCTTAATTTCTCTTGTACTTTTTTATAAACTGAGCCAAAATTATTTTCCCCGAAAGAGTGATGTTTATCTTTCTACAACGATATTTATGCTTTTACCAGGTATTTTAACAGCGATTAGTTTGGCAAATATATCTATTATAGTACTTACATTGGTACTATTATTTGTGTTATTATATGAAAATGGGCATCGACTCATTTTAATATTTTTGATGTTTGCACTTTTTTTGATACATGAAACATCGGTGATTCTTTTTGTAGCACTTTTACTTTATGGTCTTATGTATAAAGATAAGCCATTGGCTATAGCAGCAGGAGCTTTTTTAGTGGCTTTCCTTTATCTTTCAAAGGGTATTATTATTGGTGGCAGACCTTCAGGGCATTTTGTAGAAATCTTTGGGTTATATGCAACAGTGTTTTCTCCACTTTTGTTTATCTATTTCTTTTATGCTATGTATAGAGTACTCTTACGGGAAAAGAAAACCCTTATATGGTACATTTCATTTACCGCATTTGCATTTTCTTTGTTACTCTCACTCAGACAGAGTGTAAGTATCGCCGATTTTGCACCTTATGTGATGATCTCTGTAGTGACTATGTTATATACATTAAATAGTAGTGTACGTGTACGTTTACCCGAATTTCAAAAACGTTACAGACAAGGGTTTTATGTGGTGATATTTTTTTTATTTATTAATACCTTTTTGATTATTTTACATAAACCATTATTTTATTTTTTCAAAGATCCTTCTGTACATTTTGCGTATAGAATTTATAAGCCCTATTATTTAGCCATAGAATTAAAATCAGAAGGAATAGAATGTTACGATGGAGCACATGGAAGAGAACGTTATCAATTACGTTATTATAATATCTCATCATGTATAGATTAAGTATAAAACTGTTTCTAAAATACACATACTTGTGTTCAATGAGAGGCATTAAAGCACTCAAAGATAAACTTAAATAAATTTAATGATAAACTTTTAAGAACTAAACTAAAGGAGAACTCGATGGCTCAAAAGGCGATTAGAGAATATGACGCAAAGTCAATCTTGGCAAAGCACTGGGATAAGTATTTCCCAGATTTTACTTATTCATATGAAACGGTACTGGTACAAAACGGATCAGAACTTAAAGAAGCAGCAAAAACACATAAGTGGTTAAATGAAAAAACATTGGTTGCAAAACCAGATATGTTGTTTG
>JAKIUE010000055.1 GCA_021647715.1 Sulfurovum sp. | reverse complement strand
CTGTAGGAGTACCCACTGCGTAGATATCTTTTGCATCAAGTTCTCCAATACCGAAAACTTCTACTGCTGTAGTACCTTTTTTTGCATGATACACTTCATACTTAGATTTTGGAAGATATACTTTATTATAAAATAAAGTACTAGCAACTGCTATAAGCAATATCGCTATCACTAGTTTAATTTTTTTTGACTTTGTCATACTATTTCTACCCCTATCTTCTCAATTTCATAAAAAAATGCTCTTTGTTTCATAGTATCACTTTCCTTTTGTAGTTTCTAGTTTTATGATTGAAACTTACATTTATTATCTTCATTGTAGCAACACACTCTAAACCCAATATGAATTTCTTATTGTTTTTTTATCTTCGCTAATAAAGTTTCAAATTTTGGATGTTTTACAGCATCATGTATCAACTTCTTCAGTGCTAGTGGAAAGGTCTTATACATATCACTGCAAGCATAGGCCGCAGATATACTAGATTCATATTTATACACTGATTGAAAGCGGTAATGTATTCCGTTTGATGAGGCTAAAGTCATATCAAAACTCCAATAGGCATTACCATATACACTACCTCCCTCTATTTTATGTATCGTTGCACTCAGGGATATGTCAGAACGCGGCTTGTAAAGCTTTGCTAGCTTAAATTCTTTTTGAAATGCATGCTCAATATATGCTGCATAGGTTTCATTCCTAGGTGGAGTGACAGAGGTCATCAACCTGCACTTAACTGTTTTATTACATTCAGATACATCTATAAATGTTTCCATATCAACCTTATACCCTTTAGCTGAATAGTTCTGTAATAATAACTGGTTTTCTACAGAAGTATTATAATCAAGCATCTTATCTGCACTTGGATTTACTATTAAAGTAGCTATAACACCACATCCATTTAAAACAAAAACACTCATGATGATAAGTGTGATGAAAATTTTTCTTTTATTTATCATTATCTCATTCCTAATATCTACAAACAATGACAAAATAGTATCAACCTTGTATGAACTTATCGTGAATGATGATGTAATGAAAAATCTGTGAGGCTAAATTATAGTTTTTTATTATAACTAACCAGATAATCATCAATCAATTTTGACTTTAAACTTTTAGTAATTCCTTGGTGTATTTTTGTAAATAAAAAGATAAGGTAAGTTTCTTCTCAAACTTCTGTATGCAGCTACTAATTTTCTATGTGTAAAATATTCTTTACCTGTGGTCGAGTTAATGCTTTTTTCATTTATAAACTCTTATTCTAATTTTTTAAGTCTTCTTTTAGATGAAAATTGCAGATCACAAGCCAAACACTTATAGCGTTGTATTTCTCTAAATTTCCCATTCTTCTTAGTCTCTATACTATGACAATTAGGACACTTTTTTTAATTTCTTTACAGCTATTTGTAGATAAACCCTCTTTTACGACTACTATAGCATACTTTGAGTAGGTTTTCAGTCTCACATTTTTTTCATTACATCTTAAAAATAAATGTGCTTCCTCTTTTGAGGAGCAACATGCTAAAAGTCTATCTGTACCTCTTTTAACTTTTGGATATATAAAAAAGCATTGGTAAAAGAGAATTGGTCTACCTCTTCGATGCCATCTTCTTCATACTCCATCAAATAATCAAACCCGTCCAAAGTAATCTCTTTTACTTTTTTTAAGTGAATCACATAAAACAGTAAATCAGATAAATCACTTATAGGGATTGTTTTTTTCAAATCTTTATCAAATGCTTTTATATAATCAAAAACAATGTATTCATCTGACATAAAAAGCATCCACAAAATAATCTTGTCTACTTTTTCAGGTGCATTCACTTCTTCTAAAAATTCTTCGTATAACTCTTTATTTTGAGTAATTTCATCTATTTGTTCATTGGCTTGGGCTAATAAAAAGTTGATTCTCTTTTCACTGAGCTTTTCTTTCATGTAACCTTCTAGTGCTGTTTGTGTAATTTGATATGTGTTCATCATTTCTCTTTATATGTAATGCGTCATTATGGCAGGATATTCTGAATGTTTCTTTTTATGTAGAAATTTATTCTACATATTATATTATTTAATATTATTATATACAACTTTTTCATTCTCTTGACCAAGCTCAAAAAATATGTGTTCCAATAAGTGTATAATACTATACAATACAACAGTAAGGATACATGATGACCACAACATTTGATATGTTTATAGAGACAGAAGTACCTGAAGATGAGCTCATCGTATCACGTACAGACTTTACAGGAAAAATCACCTATGTCAACGAGACGTTTGCTGAAATATCTGGATACACCCCTGAAGAACTCATAGGTAAACCTCATAATGTTATAAGACATCCAGATATGCCCAAATCTGCTTTTAACGAGATTTGGGAGACGATAGAAAAAGGGGACGTATGGGAAGGATATGTTAAAAACATGCGTAAAGACGGTGGATACTACTGGGTATTTGCTAGAATCTCTACTGTGATAAAAGATGGTAAACCTGTGGAATACAAATCCGTAAGAGAGCCTATGACACACCAGAAGAAAATAGAAATGCAAAACCTCTATGACCAAATGAGAAGTGAAGAAGAACATAAAACAAGGGTTGTACTCTATATAGATAATGACAAACTCAATAATGCAGAAGCATTAGAACAAATGTCAAAGATTCCTCAAGCTAATTGAGATGCAAAATACGTGAAATTTTGCACACTATACTCACATATGTTAAGATGAACTCATAAATAAGACAAAATCTCTCTCTTTTAGCCTATTTTTAGCTTATCGTGCTAAAGTAGGCTCATATACGTCAAAGGACACAATATGGATTTAGATAAAAAAAATGAGTATGGCATAAAGATTGCTATGTTTATAGAGAACCCAAAATACATGGGAACTATTTCAGAAGAAGAGGCAAAAGAACTAGGTGCTACAATACATAGTTATACGTATGGTGGTAAAGAATTTGACTATGAACTAACACTTCACTGGGCTATTAATACTAAAGAAGACACTATGGTGTTGGCTCGTTATGAGTACGAAGGTGTGCTTTCTGGTATCGCAGTAAACCACATGATGGCACTCATCCTTTCTAACAAGACTATGGCACAGATAGAGACTATAAATTACCCTGCTTTAGAAAAACTCTTACGAGACAATCCCAATATAGAAGCCCTTCCCATGGAAGAGAGTCATGCTGTTATCTTTGCTATTGATGCTGCTAAACTGGCGGTCAAGAAGTACATCAATAAACCACTTAACCATGAAGAAAGTACTCTTCCGTGTAAAGAAAGCCCTATGAGTATCGCTTCTATTAAAACTGCGATAGCTGATCAAAATATACAAACACTAGAGACACTTGTAGCCTTTACTAAAGCCGGTTCTTCGGATGAAAAATGTAAAGAAGATCTTTTAACCTACATAGAAGAAAATAAGTCAGTTGTTAAAGAGCAAGAAGAGGCAGATAAGATACTCAATGCCGTACCTTTTAAAGACTTAAGCCCTGACCATAGAGTCATCGCAGTAGAAACAGCCATAGACAATACCGTAAGACAGTTCCTTGTCATGGATGGTGGAGACATCGATATACTTTCAGTCAAAGAGAAAGATGAACAGTACGAAGTCTATATCTCTTACCTTGGGGCATGTAGTAGTTGTGACAGTTCCGGTTCTGGTACACTTATCGCCATTGAGAATGCCCTTAAAGATAAACTTGATCCAAATATACGTGTGATTCCTATATAGGTCACATTGTATTTTAGTTATGCTTCACCAGCTCTAAAAGTCTCTCTTTATCTACAGCTTCGCTAAATAAAAACCCTTGATACTCATCAATGCCTAACTCTTTTACAATAGAAAGCTGTGCCTCATTTTCAACCCCTTCAGCAATAATTTTGAGATTAAAAGCTTTTGCCATATTTGCAATGGTTTTCACAAGTACCAAATCTTTATCTGATGTATGATGTACGTTAAGATTTTCAATAAAAGATTTGTCTATCTTCAGTGTATCTACTGGTAATTTATGTAGATAGGTGATAGAAGAGTATCCCGTTCCAAAATCATCCATGGAAACAGCAATACCTAGCTCTTGTAGTTGTTTAATTAAAATAACCGCCAAGTCAAAATTTTGGATTAACTCCTCTTCAGTAATCTCTAATTCTATACGATTTGCCTCAATGCCATATTCTTGAATGGTTGAGACTAGACGACTTATAAAAAAAGTATCTTCAATTTCTCTAGAACTTACATTTATAGAGATAGTACCTTTATAATATTCTTTGGTAGAAGCAATAAACTCACAGGCTTCATGTATAGACAAATCGGTAATTTTTGACACCATACCTATTTTTAAGGCTTCTTTAAAAAACTCTGATGGAAGTAACCACCCTCTTTTAGGATGCTGCCAACGTACAAGTATCTCAACACCTTTTATTTTATTGGTTTGTACCTCTACTTTAGGTTGAAAATAAAATACATACTCTTTATTGATATATGCTTTTTCTAAATCCTCTTTTAAAAGCGTTGTATCTTTGAACTCTTGTGCAATCGTTTCATCATAGATAGTCACACTACCTTTTTTATGTTTTGATCGATACATAGCTACATCTGATTGTATGATAATATCTGATACTTTTTCTATATCTGTATCAGGAAATAACCTCACCCCTATACTCACACCTGTAAATATTTCATATTGATTAAGTCGAAAAGGTCTTGAAAGTTCGCTGGTAATTTTCGCGCAAACTTCATTGATCCTTCTCATGCCATCAGATGAGTTTTGATTAATATTTTTCAAAATAATAGCAAATTCATCTCCACTCATACGTGCAAGAATATCATCTTCATGTAGTAAAGGTTTTATCCTTTCTACTAAAGATATTAAAAGTTTATCTCCTGTGTCATGTCCAAATCGATCGTTAATATTTTTAAATTTATCAACATCTAAAAATAGATATGCATGTAAATCTTCACCCATATTGCATTGACTGTATATAGTATTTAATGCATTAATTAAAGAACGTCTGTTGAGTACATTTGTTAAAAAATCATATTTTACCTGATAGTCAATACCCTTATTGGTCTTTTCACTATCTTGTATATTTTCCTTTGATTTCATATTTTTTTCACTCCTACATGAACTGCAAAAACACTATATCTTATAAATTAAAATTCTTTGTAACCTATGTTACAGACAAATAATTCAAAAATGGACATAATAACCATAGTTTAACATAAAAGGAGTCAATTATGACATGTAATGTAGGAAAAATAGACAGAATGATTAGAGGTGTGGTAGGCGCTGCTTTACTTACTTGGGGTGCAACGAATGGTACCAGTGCATTTACAGATACTCAAAGTATTATTGCTGGTGTGGTAGGTGGCGTACTTCTTTTTACCGCTATCATAGGATGGTGCCCACCGTATGGACTGCTTGGCATCAACACTGGTTGTCACGTTAAAAAAGACTAAAAGAAACTCATGCTATAGTATTTCATTACAGCATGGAGTTATTATGAAACTTACCTCTTACCCTTTTATAAAAGATCTTGAACCCGAAGCACTACTCTTTTTAGAGTCCCATATCAAACCCATCTCTATACCCCAAAATACCCTACTTTTTTACCAAGGTGATGTCTGTGACAACATTTTGTGGCTCACGCATGGAGAAGTAAGACTTTACACTCAAGCAGATAGTGAGGAAGACATTACTCTCTATACCCTCAAAGCAGGAGAACAATGCATCGTAAACACAGCGTCACTACTTTCTCAAACTGATGCCGTAGCCTCTGCTGAGAGTATCACCGACATAGAAGGTTACCTCATCGATGTGCAAAGTGTTAAAAAGCTGAGTAAAATGTCTGATGTCTACCAAAGTTATCTTTTTTCACTCTATCAACTTCGATTTGAGGAACTTACCTCTCTGATCAATGACATCAAGTTTAAACGCTTAGATACACGCATAGTAGAGTGGCTAAACAAACAACCCCATAGGTTGATAGAAACAACCCATGAACAACTAGCTACCGAACTGGGAACTTCAAGAGTGGTAGTCAGTAGACTACTAAAAGAGCTAGAACAAAAAGAGGTTGTAGCTCTTCATAGGGGAAAGATAGAACGTCTTTAGCCTCTAAACATTACCTTTATTGTAAGCCTTCACAGCAGACACCGCTTTGACTGCTGCAGGGAGTAACGCTTCACTAAGGGCTGGGTGAATGTAGAGCATCTCTTTTAGATGACGTATGTCATTGTCTATGTGCATGATGCTAAGTACTTGGTGCATCATGGTTGCACTTTGTGGGCCTATGAGGTGAAAACCTAGTATCTCATACGTATCTGGGTCTACCAGTATCTTGGTTCTGGCATACTTAATGCGTAGTGACTGAGCCTTTGCACTGGCTAGCCACCCTTTAGAGATGGCTACATACTTAACGCCCTGCTCTTTTGCCTTTTGCTCTGTAAGTCCAACAGAAGCTACTTCAGGGTGGCTAAAGACAGCGTGAGGCATGTACTTAAATGTGTAGGGCTCTTGCTTGTCCAAAAGTAGTACTTTTTGTACATGGTTTACTTCCATCGCTGCGGCGTGTTGTAACATATGTTCACCTGATGCGTCACCTACTACATACACACCTTTGACAGCAGTCTCAAAGTTTTCATCTCTAGCGACATATCCTCGTGGGGTCACTTGTATCTCTGTATTTTCTAGCTTTAGCGTATCTGTATTTGCTCTTCTTCCTATGGCATAGAGTAGTGCTTCACTTACATGCTGTGTTTGTTCACCATTTTTATGTTCTAGGCTTAGCGTAAATTGATTGTCGCTATAGACTATATCTTTGATGCTTGTATCAAAGGCTACATCTACATGCGTAGTAAACTCCTCTTTAAAAATAGCCGATATCTCTTCATCTTCGTTAGCCAGTATCTTTTGGTCACGTATAAGGAGTTTGGTCTTTACCCCCACTGCATCAAAAAAGTTCGCCAACTCACACGCTATGAACCCACCACCTACTATGGTGATAGACTTTGGAGGTGTTCCCTCTAAAGGAAAGATGTCATCACTTGTCCACGCCTTTTCATGTGGAGGTGCTACAGGGCGTGTACCTGTGGCTATGACTATCTTAGGGGCGGTGAGTTGCTCACCATTAACCTCTACTACATAGTTAGAGACAAACGAAGCTTCCCCTCTATAGGTATCTACATTTTCATTAAATTTACTTCTATACGCTGGGTCTACTTTGGCTATGTGTGCATTGGTCTCTTCAAATATTTTGCCTACATCTATACTGTTGATGGTGGCATCTATAAAGTGTCGTGAGGACTCTTGTATGCTTCTTGCTACCTCTGCGTACCCTATGAGTAGTTTAGAGGGTACACAACCCTTGTTCGGACATGTGCCTCCAAACAGTGACTTCTCTATGATGGCTACTTTTTTTCCTGCTTTTCCTGCGTTACGTGCAAGGTTACTTCCCCGCCCTGCTCCTATGACTATGATGTCGTACTGTTTCATGCAATTTCCTTGTATCTTATATGGTTATAAGTATATCTCAAAGCTGTTAATACATTATTGACACATATCATACTATGCTGTACAATACACACAGAAGGATTACACATGCAACGCATAGGTTTTGGTGGTAGCTGTCACTGGTGTACAGAAGCCATCTTTCAACAACTTCGTGGCGTAAGCCTAGTAGAACAAGGCTGGATAAGCTCCACTCATCCCAATGCCACTACTCCAAGCGAAGCTGTCATCGTACATTTTGACGATACACTTATAACATTAGACATACTCACCGAGATACACCTCTTCACTCATAACGCTACATCTAACCATAACTTGAGAGAAAAGTACCGTTCTGCTGTCTATACTTTTACTGATGCTCAATACCAAGAGACCAATGGCATACTACAAGAAAAACAGAAACTTTTTGAAAAACCTTTAGTAACGAAAGTCTACCCTTTTGAAGCGTTCAAACTCAATGATGAGCAGTATCTGGACTACTACAAAAGCAACCCTCAAAAACCCTTTTGTCAGATGAGGGTTGAACCAAAGTTAAAGGTGCTTTTGGAGAGATTTGGAGAGTTTATAGATGCGATATAGTGTTTATTATAGTCCCTTTTTATTAGACATCTACGTTAATACATCTGTATATCTCT
The DNA here is from genome assembly GCA_021647715.1 of Sulfurovum sp. Taxonomy (GTDB): domain Bacteria; phylum Campylobacterota; class Campylobacteria; order Campylobacterales; family Sulfurovaceae; genus Sulfurovum. The sequence continues at coordinate 4,890 of JAKIUE010000055.1, read as the reverse complement.
TTCCATTTCCTTAATATTTTTATAAATTATTTTTGAAAAAACATAATTAACTTTAAATTCTTTCAAACCTTTAATTGCAAATACATCTTCAAGTATACTTCTTTTTTCATCTAGGGATAATGATGAAAAATCTGGTATATAATTTGTATTACTTCTATTTTTCAGTATCTCAAAATAAGTTCTAACAAACTTCTTTATCTCTTTTTGATCATAACCTATATCAAATTTTTCATTACGTCAATTATTCATACATTTCATCTCTTCACATACCTCTGCTTCGGACTCTGTGGTTTATGGGGCAATGTCATCTCCAACAGCCCATCTGCCAATAACACATCTAACACCACCTCTTTAAAATGCTTTCTGTCTTTCATGCCTACATGCTCTTGTATCTCTTTTCTACTTCTAGGTACTTCACAAAATACAAGTACTTTTTGTAGTCTTTCATCTTGTGGGGTATCTTGTGGTGTATCTTGTGGGGTAGAGATGATAGTTTCTAAAATAGACTCCAACATAAACACTATAAATGGTGTACTCTCCCCTAAATCTGTAGATGCTTCTATAGCCTCATAGTAGGCTTGCTGTTTCTCTTTTATGATGCTTTCTAAGGGTAAGTAGGCAAATAGCTCTTTCCATCGGTAGAGTATGAGTGTTTGCCATAGCCTCCCTACCCTGCCATTGCCATCTTCAAAAGGGTGGATAAACTCAAATTCATAATGAAAAATGCAACTCACTATCAGAGGATGCAGTGTCGTCTCACCTAACCACTCAAAGAGTTGGTGCATAAGAGAACTTATCTGTGTATGTGGTGGGGCTATGTGTGAACCTACGGCTACATTGACACTACGGAACATACCTGTGCTTTTTAAAAGGTTTTGAGTCAGTCTTTTGTGTGCCAATAGTAAATCATCTAGTTCAGTATAGGTATACTTTTCTAAATGTTTATAGGCTTCTATAGCCCCTTTGGCTTCTTGTATCTCATCTTTATTGCCTAGTACACGTTTACCCTCTAGTATGGCAGTTACTTTCTCTTGTGTTAGGGTATTGCCCTCTATTTGCAGAGTACCTACGAGTGTTTTGATACGATTTATTTTCCGTAATCTTGGCGTGATAGTTACTTTCTCAATGCTAGAAAGCGTGCCTATTTGCTCACTTATTTGGCTTACCAAATCAAGTACAGTCTCGGTTATAGTATAAGGTGGTTGATAGCTCATACTTCATTGTAGCAAAACAAGCTTAATACTTATGGGGTACTTAGGGGGATATGTATGAAAGAGAAAAGTAGAAGTCCGTGCTACACACAGCTACACAAACATTTTGCTACACTCCGCTTACAACAATACAAAAGGACACACATCATGCGAACACTCTTACTTTTTTTAGCACTTATGCTTACTTCTACTACAGGTCTACTAGCCAAAACACAAACAATCGTCTTTGGTGCAGGGTGTTTTTGGGGTGTGGAGAAACACTTCGAGGGTCTTGATGGAGTGAAGCGTGCAACGTCTGGGTACGCAGGGGGAGACTATGCTGACCCTACTTACCAGAGTGTACTCAAATACAGACATTCTAAAAAAGTAGTAAACCACACTGAGGTAGTCAAGGTCATTTATGATGACAGTAAGATCTCCACGGAGAGCCTCATCAAGTCATTTTGGGAGTTACATAACCCAACGCAGGGCAACAGACAAGGCAACGATAGAGGAAATAACTACCGTTCTGCACTCTACTACACCAACGATGAACAAAAAGCACTTGCCTTTGCCACTAAAGAAGCCTACCAAACCCTACTTACCAAAGAAGGCTATGGGAAAATCACCACAGAAATAAAGCCCTTAAAACAGTTTTACGTAGCAGAGGTACACCATCAAAACTACCTAGAGAAAAACCCTCTAGGCTACTGCCCTAACCACACAACGGGTGTGAAGTTTGGCGATGCCAAAATCATAACCAACATAAAAACCATAAGCCCACTAGGTGGCAAAGAGATAGTAGTGATAGATGCAGAGCATTGTAGATTTTGTGAGAAGTTCAAAGCCAAAGTCACTGACCACTATAAAGGAACCATACCTCTAAGAACCGTACACCAAGATGCACTTAAAGGCTTTACGCTAAAGACACAGATACAAGGCACTCCTACCATCTTATTTATAGAAGATGGTAAAGAGGTAGAAGCCTACACAGGTTACATGGATGAAAAGACATTTTACAAAGCCATAGGTGCTTTCAAGCTGGGAGAAGACAGCGAGGGTTATGATGTTGCCTTTAACCAAAAAACAGACGGACGCTTTTGTAAGCAGTACGCAAAGTTTAAAAACACAGGCGATGGTGTGTTTATAGACAAAGTCTCAGGAGACATACTCTTTGACACACGAGATAGATTTAACTCAGGGACGGGATGGCTTAGCTTCTTTACGGCTGTCAAAGGCTCAACTGTGCAAAAAGAAGACAACAAGTACGGCATGAAACGTGTAGAGATACTTGCTAGAAAATCAGGTGCTCATTTGGGGCATGTGTTTAATGATGGTCCTGGTGGTAAACAGCGTTTTTGTATCAATGCTACGGTGCTTGAGTTTGTGGATAGAGATAAAATAAAGCAATAAAGTCTAATCTAGTAACATCTAAAAAAATATCTATAAACTAAAGTCAAATACTTCATAAATATAGATTATAAAAGATATAATGCACCCCATGAATGAAAGTCTAAAAATATTTGCAGGGGATTTAAAGAACGCCTTTAAAGACCTCTTTCCTATTATCGTTGTTGTGGCACTTTTTCAAGGACTCATCATCCAAGCTGTGCCTGACAATCTTGTCTCCATCGTCATAGGATTGACCATCGTAGCCATAGGTTTGGCACTGTTTATACGTGGTCTTGAACTGGGTATCTTTCCTATTGGGGAGGGGTTGGCTATAGACTTTGCTAGAAAAGGTTCTACCTTTTGGCTACTCATCTTTGCCTTTACCATAGGTTTTTCTACCACAGTAGCTGAGCCTGCACTCATCGCCATAGCAGATAAGGCTGCTGTGATTTCAAATGGACTTATAGATGCTTTTTGGCTTCGTATGACTGTAGCACTTTCCGTTGGTTTTGCCATAGCGCTTGGTACACTACGTATCTTACTTGGACATCCCATAGCATACTACATCATAAGTGGCTACATTCTTGTGGTCATCGTCACCTTTTTTGCCCCTCCTGAGATTATCGGACTGGCGTATGATAGTGGTGGGGTGACTACTTCAACAGTCACCGTACCACTCGTGGCTGCTCTTGGCATAGGACTGGCATCTAGTATCAAAGGTCGTAACCCTGCCATAGATGGTTTTGGGCTCATTGCCTTTGCATCACTTACACCTATGATATTTGTACAGGTGTACGGTATCGTTGTCTATAACTTCATGGATGCACCTGCTGTTACGCAAAGTGTTATAGCAGCTGTAACAGAGGGTGGAAAATCAGTGGCTTCAACCTATGTATTTTCTGCTTACGATACCTTTATGGCATTGGTAGATACCATCAAAGATGTGGCTCCCATCATCATCGTTATCTTTTTCTTTCAGTATATCATCATCAAAAAACCTGTGGCACATTTACCTAAGATTGTCACGGGTATCATCATGGTAGTATTAGGGCTTTATGCGTTTATTGTAGGTCTAGAGATGGGACTCTTTCCTATAGGTGAGACTATCGCCTTGCAACTCACCGCCATGGGCAACAACCTCCTCATCTACCTCTTTGCCTTTCTCATAGGCTTTTCTACTACCATGGCAGAGCCTGCCCTACTCGCCATTGCCATCAAAGCTGAAGAGATAACAGAAGGAAACCTTAAACAAAATGTTCTTAGAATGGTAGTAGCACTTGGTGTGGCTGTGGGTATCTCACTGGGAGCCTATAGACTAGTCTCTGGCGACCCTATACACTACTACATCATCGCAGGGTATGTGATGGTTATCATATTTACCTATTTTGCACCAAAGGACATCGTACCTATAGCTTATGATAGTGGGGGAGTAACAACCTCTACTGTGACGGTACCTCTTGTGGCTGCTCTTGGTCTAGGACTAGCAGAAAATATAGAAGGGCGTAACCCACTCATAGATGGGTTTGGGCTTATTGCCTTTGCATCTTTGTTTCCTATGCTGACAGTCATGGGATACGGGATATTTGCAGAGCATAAGAAAAATAAATTAGATCACTCTAAAGGAGAAACATCATGAAATTCACCGCACTCATCGCAGTCATCGCAGACAAAGATGAAGAAGCTGCCATAGAAGTAGCTAAAGGGCATGGCGCAGGTTCTGTGACCATACTACACGGCAAAAGCATCGGACTTGAAGAGAAAAAAGTCTTTTTCGGGCTTACTTTAGAAGAAAATGTCTCTGCCCTACTCTTTGTCTTACCTCGTAAACTCTCCATGAAAGTCATGAAGTCTTTGCGTGAAGAGTTTGATATAGATAACCCAGAAAATGCCGGCTTTGCCTTCACTATACCACTGAGTCATGTAGCAGGCTTAGACACCAACGAACTTCAACATTTTGAAGACGATATTAAATGTATGTTGTAAAAAGTTAAAGGAAAAAACATGTTAGTAAAAGAAGTAATGACCCCAAAAGAAAAACTCATCACTGTTCAACCTATAGCCACAGTAAGAGAAGCTTTAAAACTCATGCGAAAGCATTCTGTTCGTTCCATCATCGTAGCAAAAACAAAAGAAGATGGTGCTTATGGACTTCTCACCTTTAAAAATATCTTGCAAAGTATCGTAGCTGAAGATGGTGATATAGACTTACTCAATGTATATGACATCGCAGCGACCCCTGCTATGTCTGTCTCCGCACAACTTAATGTAAAGTATGCGGCAAAGATGATGGTAAACTCTAGTATCAAAC
>JAKIUE010000153.1 GCA_021647715.1 Sulfurovum sp. | reverse complement strand
AAACGTAAAGAATTTGATCATTTTTATTTCTTTACAAATAAGCCTATGGATGGCGTAGAATTTGATTATTGTTGTCATCCTAAAGTTGGGGATCAAATTGTTTCATTTTATAAGGAATCTAAGGCTATCATACACCATAAATTATGTAAGCATGCCTATGAAAAAATTCTCAATGGAGAATCTATGCTTTTTGTAGATTGGAAAGATGAAAAACTTTCACGATATAGGCTAATTATAAGCTTACAAAATCAAAAAGGGATCTTAGCACAGCTACTTTCTTCTTTAAGTGAATTAAATTTAAATGTACTCAATATTGAGTTGGGTATTCAAAATTCTGAAAGTGCTGAATATTGTCAGATTGAAGTAGAGAGTAGTGAGAGTAAAAAAAGTATTCTTGCAGAAAAGATTTCTAAAAGATTTAAACTCATTGAAATTATTAGTTTAGATGATGCATATAATAAATAAAGAAGGATGAGTATCAGTATGGTTAAAAAAGCACTAGAAGAGATAAATAGAGGTATAGCAGAAATCATAGATATGGAGCGTATAGAGAAGCTTGTAACAAAATATTATGAAGATGGTACTATCTATACAGTAAAGGCTGGTTTTGACCCTACTGCACCTGATTTACACCTGGGACACACTGTACTTTTACATAAACTAGCAACCTTTCAAAAGTTTGGTGGACGTGTACAGTTTTTGATAGGTGATTTTACCGCAATGATAGGAGATCCTACAGGAAAGAGTGCTACACGTAAAGTACTTACCAAAGAGCAAATAGTAAAAAACATTGCTTCTTATACGCAACAGGCATTTAAAATCCTTGATGAAGGTAAAACAGATATTGTTTATAATAATGATTGGTTGGAAGCACTTGGGGCTTCTGGAATGTTACAACTGGCATCTAACCTCACAGTAGCCAGAATGCTTGAGCGTGATGATTTTTCTAAACGTTATACTTCAAATACACCTATAGCAGTGAGTGAATTTATGTACCCTTTACTTCAAGGTTATGATTCTGTACATTTGAAGTGTGATATTGAGATAGGCGGAACAGACCAAAAGTTTAATCTACTTATGGGAAGACAGCTTCAAAAAGCCTATGAAATTAAAAAACAACAAGCAGTGCTCATGATGCCTATTTTAGAAGGACTTGATGGTGTACAAAAGATGTCAAAGTCTTTAGATAATTATATTGGAGTAACAGAAAAACCAAAAGATATTTATGGAAAAATTCTTTCTATCTCTGATGAATTAATGTGGCGATATTATGAGCTTTTAAGTACAAAATCTCTTACAAATATTGAACAGCTTAAAAAAGATGTAGCATCTCGCACCGTTCACCCAAAAACTGCTAAAGAAAACCTAGCATTGGAGATAACTACAAGGTTTTATAATGAAGAGTTAGCTACACTAGCTAAAGAGGAGTTTAACTCCGTATTTAAGACAAAAAAAGTACCGACAGAAATGTCAGAGTTTGAAATGGCTGATGGTATTTGGATATGTCAAGCACTTGTTGATGCTGGCTTGGAACCATCTACTTCACAAGGACGTAGAGATATCAAGCAAAATGCTGTAAGTATAGACCAGAAAAAAATAAGTGATGAAAAACTTAATTTATCTATAGGTGAGTATATATTGCAAGTAGGTAAAAAAAGATTTGCAAAAGTAAAGGTAAGATAATGGAATTTAAGTCCTTTAAAATCGGTAAATACACAATAGAAAAACCTATTATACAAGGTGGTATGGGTGTTGGTATATCTTGGGATCAGCTTGCCGGTAATGTTTCTAAAGAAGGTGGGTTAGGTGTCATCTCGGCTGTAGGTACGGGCGTGTATAAAAAACGTGCTTATGTAGAAAAAACAGTGGGTAAAGATGAGAGACCTCTTGATGCACTGAACTTTTACTCTTACCAAGCCTTACAAAAAATATTTGATAATGCTAGAAAAATTTGTGGTGATGCACCTCTTGCTGCAAATGTACTCTATGCACAAAGCGAATATAATCGTGTGGTTGAAGATGCCTGTAAAGCAGGAGCAAACATGATTATAACGGGTGCAGGACTTCCACTTACAATGCCAGAGGCCACAAAAAATTATCCTGATGTTGCATTAATACCTATTGTTTCTACTGCAAAAGCGCTACGTATATTATGTAAAAGGTGGAAAAAAACACATGACAGACTCCCTGATGCTGTCATTGTTGAAGGACCACTTTCTGGTGGGCACCAGGGATTCAAATATGATGAATGTTTTATGGAAGAAAATCAGCTTGAAAGTATATTAGGACCAGTGGTAGAAGAAGCAAAAAATTGGGGTTCTATGCCTATTATTGCTGCTGGTGGAGTATGGGATCATGATGACATTATCAAAATGATGGAGATAGGTGCTCATGCCGTGCAAATGGGCACGCGATTTATTGGTACAATGGAGTGTGATGCTTCTCAAGTGATGAAAGACATTATCATAGAAGCAACAGCGGATGACATAAAACTATTTAAATCACCTGT
>JAKIUE010000054.1 GCA_021647715.1 Sulfurovum sp. | reverse complement strand
GCCAAACGTTCATATATGGAAGCAAACTCTGCTTCTCTGTCCATGACAAAACCATTGGTCTCACCATGTACACATAGCGGAATGTTCAGTTCACTCATCGCTTCTAGTGTAGGACGTAACTCTTCTACATCAAATCCAGAGACTCCTCCTTCTGAATTTGTTGTAATGCCTGCGGGGTAGAGTTTAATAGCGGTTATTTCATCACGTACACTTTTTAAAAAAGTCTTATCATAGCTATGGTTAAAAAAAAGTGTCATGTAAGGTGTAAAATTTTCATCTCCAATAGCTTCAATAATACGTGCTTTGTAAGCTACTACCTCGTCTTTAGTACTCACTGGGGGCACAAGGTTTGGCATGACAATAGCCCCTGAAAATGTTTGTGCTGAACATTTTGCAATATTTACTAGCATCTCTCCATCACGTAGATGTAGGTGCATGTCAAGTGGAGCGTTTAATTGCATCAAAATCCTTTACTATGTAGTATTCTGTGTTTCGTATTGTCGTGTTTTTTGGTACAAACCAATAGTTAATATTGATTTTGCCACATTCTGCATTAAATGTGAGAATGCATGAGGTTTTTTTAAGACTAAAATCTACTAAAGGGTAGTCTATGCCTCCTTTAAAGAATTGGTTACAGCGTAATATACGTAAGCTCGTAGATGAAAATGCCTTGTGTGGTGTATTAAATTCAAACTGCCATGATGCATACTCTGAACAGCTAGGGTAGTAACGACAAGATGCTGGGAGCATCTTTGAGATGTATTGGTAACCTTTGATGGGGGCTTGGTAGAAGTTTTTTAGTGTCATAAAAAGGAAGATAGAAAGAAAGGAAGTTTTAAATTATTGTTTAAGTGATTATAGTAATGTACTTGCATGGCTTCCCTTTGTGTATCAATATGGATTAATTATAGATTAAAATATGTAATATGTCAACAATAAATCCTCACATTTTGATGAAAAAACAAGTATAACAACTGAAGTATTCTGTGTTATAATCGATGCTATGAATGAGATACAACGTAAGTTTTTATTATCAGCTGATATTAAACGATGGCTAGACAAACAAACCTTTACTCTTGAGAAAACAGAGAAGTTTTATGTGAAATCAAAAAATGATACAGTGTGTTATTACATTAAGACTTTCCCGGATACATATGTAGAAGTAATGATTGATAAAGAGGGTGAAGAAGCAGTTTTAAATGTGACAGAAAAAGACTATCTCTTACAGAGGCAAAAGCATTTAGGGAGAAAAGTAGTTAAAAAAGCATATACGGTCACGATAGATGAAGAAGTTTTTGTTTTTTATGAATATCTAAAAAAGCTAAAAGGACTTTATTTACTTGAGTCATACTTCTCTGCCGAAAAAGAAATGAGAGAATCTAAAACCATCGAAACATTACAATCTTTTGTACTCAAAGAAATAGATAAAGATGAAAAATATATGGATCAGTCTCTTGCTTTATCAGCAAAACCTATGGAGTATGATCTTAATAAATTTTTTGAAAAGATTGATGCTTATGAAGCAGCAAATCTCTTCTTTTGGCAAGTGCCTAGACGTATGTATGTACGTGATGGTGTGACATTGATTTTGTATAAAAACCTTCGTCTTATACATCATTATCAAGTGCAATATCAACGCAAACACTTTTCTGCAACATTACATCGCTTACGTGTCCTTTTACGTCGTACTGCTACGCTACTTGAGACGTTTCCTTCTCTCTTTAATCCAAATGTACATCGTTTTTGTGTAAGTTTACTTATGCGTTATCATGAAGAAACAAAGATCTTACGTTATTTGTATTTTTTAGAAGAGTTATGTGGAACAAAAGAAGATGCAACATTAAGCTTACACAGTGAACTTAAAAGCATCACGTCTGAAGAAGAAAAAGCTGTGGTGCAAATGCTTTTTGATAAACCGTTTAAACAGCTTATACAAATAATGACACGAGAACTCTATGAAGAAGGATATCATCAGGGTAAGACATTAGAAAAAGAGGTTAAAAAAGTAGTGAGAACACACCTAAAAGAATTTGAACTCCTCCTTGTGAAAACGAAAATTGCTTGGGATGAGGATCTATTGGCAAAGCTTTATAACTCTATAGATTCTCTTCAGACACTTGTCGAAGATTTTTACCATATTTTGGGAGAGAAAGAGATAAAAATATTGGTAGAAGAGTTGAATATCCTGTTAAAACCTTTACGTGAATATCGTAATTGTAAAGAACGAGAGAGTGTTTTATTTTCTATGAAAGAGCAGTCAGAAAATAAAAGTTTAAATATTAAACCTCTTATATGTGATTATACTAATGAGCTTAAAGCGAAGATAGAGAATGCATTAAAACTATTACGAACATCTAACTTTCATATTTAACTATAGATATCTTAATATCTTTTAGTATAAAATGCTGAATAAATAAAAATAAAAGGAAATGATATGATATCAAAAAAATATATCATTATAATTGCAATATTATTTTTGAATTATGCCCAAGCAAGTGAAAAAAATTGGTTTGTTGATTTAGGTTTAGGGCTTGCACCTCTGTCTATAAGTGGTACGCATAAGTCTATGGATACTGATAATCTTCAAGGAATTGAAAATAATTGGGAGGCCATGAGTAGAGTGTATGGAGAAGTTGGATATTCATTTTTACTTAGAAATGGGAGTCATCTCTTAATGGCAATAGGTGGGGATTTGCTCCTTACTGCAAATCCTAGTAATCATTCTACATTTTTTGCAAAAGCCAGTCTTCTATATCCGGTTTCTTTGTCTGAAACTCATTTTAATTTGGGTCCCAAAGTAAAAGTGCATATGCCACTTATTAGCTATTATGAAGATAGCGATGATGGAAGGTTTACTCGTAAAGTTGAGTATGATACTGGTGTTGCATTTGCAGTGGGTATAGATGCAGTTTGGGATGTTGATAAGGTGCAACTGGTTACTGGGATAGAGTATCTTACTTCTTCAAATTATGAAGGTAAAGTGAAAGATAGTGATGGGTATGCAAATTCCAGTATTGATTTAGATGGTGTCTACTTAAATCTAGGGATTAGATATCATTTTTAGAATGACACCATTTCGAATAATATAAGATTTTGACATATTTACTGCATGGTATATAGTCGTACCATACTTTTTACTATAATACTGAAGCAATAGCTTTTGTAATGTAGGTTCAATGGATGGGGTGAACCATCCATTGTTACTGAGGACTATCATGTTTTTTGGGTGTTTTCCATTTCCATTTTTTACATAGAGTTTTTCAGAAGTAGCTTCAAAACAAATTGCATTTCTAAAGGTGGTACCATTGATTTCATAGTCTGTGACATTAGAGCTTGCTTCATAATCTACTGCCCCATCGTATAAAATTTCATTAATCCAATCACTAAGAAAACTTGGCAAAGGGTTACTCTCTCCAAAGGGAACCAATAATACTTTATTTGCTATTGTGAGTTTGTTATTTGTAAAGATATATGTAGAGTTTCGCGGTATTCCATTATCCCAATAGAGTCCACCGGTTACAATGGAGATTTTTTTTGATTTTTTATGTAATTTGTCTAAGAGTTGTTGCGAACGGTTTAAGAAGATAGGAAAAACAGACTCTGGTAAGATGATAAGTGATTTCTTGTTAATGATAGCTTGATCTATATGTGCGAAAATTTCTTGAAATTGTTTAGGATGTAGTGCTTTATTCCATTTCTCCTTAACACTCGTATTTGTCGATATAATTTGTATGTTGTTCATAGTTTGATGTGTATTATTTTGGTTATTTTGGGGAGAATAAGCAAAAATAACGAGTAAAAGAAAAAGAAGATTCTTTTTCCAGATACTTAAAGAGATTGCAAGGAGTATTAGTCCAAATCTCCACTTTTCTATCCCTAAGTAACTCTCTACAAGCATGAGTTCTGGTTTCAGCCAGTCAAAACCAAAGGGATGCATAAAACTAAGTATGAACAAAGAGAGAGCTTTGATAAATAAAGCTTGTATAGTAAAACGTTTTTCTATTTGTTCACTCAGCCATGCGATAAAGTAAAAAATTACGCCATAAAGAAGTGAGATGATAAGTACTCCTATAGGGAAACCCCATGGATACCCATAATGCTGTAGGCTTAAAGATATCCACCAAAACCAAAATATGCCGATGAAAGTTCCATACCAACCCCAAGTGGTTTTATGTGACTGAAGTAGAAGAAAAAGTGATGCTAAGGCAAATATGGTAATAAATATGGGATGTGAAAAACCCCAGTGGTTGAGGTAGATAAAGAGAGAAGCTAAAAATGCTATGAAAAAGCCTTTTGTTATCTCTAAAGTGTTAAAATATTGTCTAATATTACTCAAAAGGATTCCTCATGGAACAATCAGGTAGCGTAATTGGTTCATTTTTACCACTTATCTTATTATTCGCAATTTTTTATTTTTTAATTATCCGACCACAGCAAAAAGCACAAAAATCTCATAAAGAGATGCTGGAGGCTCTAAAAAAAGGTGATAAAATTATTACCACTGGTGGACTTATTGCTGAAATCATTAAACCAGAAGAAGATTTTATCAAAATCAAACTAAATGATGACACTATAGTGAAATTAGACAGAGCATATGTATCTAAAAAGGTAGAAGTAGTTGAAAACGCTTAATTACAGAGTTGTTCTGTTGGCTTTTGCTCTTATCTTTGGTATCGTTTTTTCGATGCCCAATTTCATATCAATTAAGTGCGATGTTAAACCAGGAGAACTAGATCAAAATAAAACATGTGGTAAAAAAATCACCTTGGGACTTGACCTTCAAGGTGGGTTGCATATGCTTTTGGGTATTAAAAGTGAAGTGGCTATTGATTCTAAAATAAAATCTATGGCTGCAACGGTAAAATATATTTTTGATGATGAAGAGATCATCTTTGATGATTTACGTATTAACGATGACCAGAGGATCTCTTTTGAACTTTTAGATGCGGATGATGTAGTAAAAGCAAAGACATTGTTAACTAAAGAGATTGAAGGAACTACATTTACTGAAAGTGGATTGAAGTTTGTTGTCTCTATGACGGATGAAGAGAAGATACGTACAGAACAAAATGCTATTGCACAAGCTGTAGATACCATAAGAAACAGGCTAAATGAATTTGGTTTGGCTGAACCTACAGTAGCAAAGCAGGGTGAAGACAAAATACTGGTTGAAGTACCAGGTGTAAAAACACAAGACGACAAAGAGAGACTTAAAATACTTATAGAACGTGCGGCACATTTACAGCTTATGGCGGTAGATGAAGATCGTATAGCAAGAGTAAGTACAATGAGCAAAGCAGAAGCAAAGAGTTTTGGTAATGTGATACTAGAAGATGTGAATACTCCTGAAAAGTATTTACTTCGTGCTATCCCAGTACTTGATGGATCTATGCTCACTGATGCTAAAGTAGGCTTTGATGACCAAAATCAGCCACTTATTAACTTTACACTCAATGGACAAGGTGCAAAAATTTTTGGTGACTTTACAGGAAAATACGTAGGCAAACGTATGGCAGTTGTGCTTGACAATAAAGTCTATTCTGCTCCAGTGATTAATGAACGTATTGGTGGTGGACGGGTCCAAATTTCTGGAAATTTTGAATTTTCAGAAGCGCAAGATTTAGCCATAGCTTTGCGTTCAGGTGCACTGTTGGCTCCTGTGACTATAGAATCTGAACGTTTTATAGGACCAAGTCTTGGTGCAGATAGTATTAAGGCGAGTTCTTTAGCACTTTTACTAGGATTTGTTTTGGTTGTTATTTTTATGGTACTTTATTATGGATTTGCGGGTGTTATTGCCAATGTAGCACTGATAGGAAATCTTTTTTTGATACTTGCTATTATGTCTTTAGCGGGGGCTACTCTTACACTTCCTGGAATGGCTGGTATCGTACTTACTGTAGGTATGGCAGTAGATGCAAATGTGATTATTAATGAGCGTATACGTGAACTGCTTCATCAGGGGAAATCTATAGCAAAATCTATAGAAGATGGGTATAACAATGCATTTACCGCGATTTTTGATGCAAACGTCACTACACTCATCGCTGCGATTGTTCTTGTTGTGTATGGAACGGGAGCTATTAAAGGTTTTGCTATTACTATGGGTATTGGTATTATAGCCTCTATGCTTACAGCGATTGTGGGTACACATGGTCTTTATCAATGGTTACTTCCTAAGATGGACAAGAAGAAGCTAGGATTCTGGTTTGGTATTAAAACAGAAGGAGTGAAATAATGGAAATTTTTAAATATAAAAAACCACTCTCCTTGATGGAGAAAAGTAAACGCTTTGGTATTCTTTCTATTGTTTTGTTGTTACTTTCTTTAGGTTTGATTTTAACTAAAGGGTTTAATCTTGGTGTAGATTTTGCTGGAGGTACATTGATTCAAGTCAAATATGAAGGTCCAGCACCTATTCAAAAAGTACGTGAGGCTATTGCGGTAGATAAAGCGTATGAAGGGGCTAGTGTTACACGTTTTGGTGAGGATAATGAGATAGTCATACGTACAAAGATGTCTTCTCAAGTTCTAGGTGAAGATGTAGGTAAGAAAATGAATGTGCTTCTTAAAGATACAGGTACCTTTGAAGTAAGGCGTGTAGATATGATAGGTGCTAAAGTAGGTTCAGAGTTACGAGAGAAGGGTCTTATGGCAATGATTATTGCGATTATTGGTATTCTTATTTATGTCTCTTTTCGATTTGAATGGCGTTTTGCTGTGGCTTCGGTGATGGCATTACTACATGATGTGACTATTGCTATGGGTATGATTGTGCTGTTTAATGTAGAAGTGAACCTTGACATTTTAGCTGCACTCTTAACGATACTGGGATATTCATTGAATGATACAATTATTGTATTTGACCGTATTCGTGAAGGTATAAGAACGATTAAAAATCCTGATCTATCCGGGATTATTGATGAATCAGTGACACGTACACTTTCTCGTACAACGCTTACTTCATTAACCACTTTCTTTGTGGTCTTAACACTCTTTTTGTTTGGTGGAGAGATTATTCATGGTTTTAGTTTTACGTTATTAGTAGGTGTGGTTGTAGGTACGTATTCTTCTATTTTTGTTGCTTCACCTATACTTATGTGGTTAGGGTTCTCTGTTTCTGATTATAGATTAAAAGAAGCAGAAAAATTAAAAAGACAAAAAGAGAAAGATAAAATGCGTGCGCAGTATGAAAATGGTACGTTATAAAATTAAAAGATAATGACTGTAAATTGTGGTATGCTATTTTAATAAAAGTTTTTATAAGGAGAGTGTTTTATGAATTGGGGTAAAGTTTTTTATATATTTTTTACGTTGATGTCACTTACGACATCAGCAGCATTTCTGTATGAACATTCAGCTGTTTCTTTGTTTATTGCTGGTTCTGTGAATATCATTTCAACTTTGTTGAAAATTGGTGTGCGTAATGTACTTTCGGCTGAACTTCTTGCTGGTTCTTTGGTTGCGGACTTACACTTGATTCCTGCATTTTTTGTCTTACAGTTTAATGACAATCATGCTATGGCTACAGGTTTAGTGATTGGTGCGGTGATTGCAAATCTTTATACACTTTTTGTTTCTATGATTGAGAGTGCAAAAGAGAAAGTGGACTTTTAAGCCCACTGTTTTAAGTCAATTTGGGTATCTTCTGTGTATTTTAAAGATCAAAGGGATAAATGCATGGTCAAGATGCCTACATTACAAGGGACTGACCCTGAAATAAAACGTCAAGAGATAAAAGAGTATTTTCATCTTTGTTATAAACGATATGAGTCCCTTTTTACGATTGTCTTAGAAGATAGCGCATATTATCAAAAAGCTGATCTTCTTCGCCATCCTATAATATTTTACTACGGTCATACGGCTACTTTTTTTATCAATAAATTTAAATTCTCTTCTATCCTCAATGAACGAGTTAACCCACACTTAGAATCTTTGTTTGCAGTAGGCGTAGATGAGATGTCTTGGGATGATCTTAATGAAAAGCATTATGATTGGCCTACGCTGAAAGAAACACAAAATTACCGTGATAAAGTGTATGATATGGTCAATCATGTGATAGATACACTTCCTTTAGAACTACCTATTACACAAGAGTCTCCTTGGTGGGTTGTCATGATGGGCATAGAGCATGAAAACATACATCTTGAAACCTCTTCTGTCCTTATACGTCAGTTGCCTATTGAGTCGGTGCAAGAAGTGAGACAATGGGAAGAGTGTTTTAACTATGGTGAAGCACCCCAAAATAAATTACTTCAAGTCTCCGAGGGTATTGTGCAGCTTGGTAAAAATAAAGATGCAAAACTTTTTGGCTGGGACAATGAATTTGGTACACATGAAGCACATATCCCTGCATTTAAAGCAGCTAAATATATGACTTCAAATGCTGAATACCTTGCGTTTATTGATGACGGTGGTTATAATAATGATTCCTACTGGTGTGATGAAGGTAAAGCGTGGAAAGCGTATGCAAATGTGCAAACTCCTTTATTTTGGAAAAAATATGAAGATACTTATATGTTACGAACTTTAAGTAGAGAGATACCTTTACCATTAAATTGGCCAGTAGAAGTAAACCACTTAGAAGCTGCAGCTTTTTGCCAGTGGAAAAGCAATATCTTAGGATCTACTATCACTTTACCTACTGAAGATGAGTATGTCCGTCTCAGAGATGAAAGTACGGTGTCATCTTACATAGATTCCATAAAAGAGAGTAAGCCCATAGCAAATATAGACTTAGATGGTTTTGCCTCTTCTGTACCTGTAGATACCTATAAACATGGAAATTTTTATGATGTCATAGGTAATGTATGGCAGTGGTCACGTACTCCGATATATCCATTTGATGGTTTTAAAGTACATCCTATGTATGATGACTTTACTGTACCAACGTTTGATGGTAAACATAACCTCATAAACGGTGGCTCATGGGCAAGCTGTGGTAACTTAGCAACACAAAAAAGCCGTTATGGATTTAGAAGACATTTTTACCAGCATGCTGGGTTTCGATATATAGAGAGTAATTATGAGGAGAAAATAGTGACAGATTATTATACAACAGACAGCATCATTGCACAGTATTGTCATTTTGGTTGGGGCAGAAGTCCTTTAGAAGAGGCACTTGGGGTAGAGAACTATCCTGCAACATGTGCTACTTTGGCACTAGAGTACATGAAAAATAAACCACGAAAGAAAGCTTTAGACATTGGTTGTGCCATAGGGCGAAGTACCTTAGAACTTGCACGTGGCTTTGATGAAGTTATAGGTGTAGACTTTTCTGCACGTTTTATACAAGAAGCACAACTACTCATAGACAATGGAGTGTTACGTTATACCATGCCTACAGAAGGTGAAATAGAAAGTTTCCATGAAGTAAGTCTTGCGCATTTTGACTTAAAAAAAGAAGCTAAAAAAGTCTCTTTTTGGCAAGCAGATGCCTGTAATTTAAAGCCACTTTACAAAGACTTAGACCTTATTTTTGGTGGTAATCTGATTGATAGGCTCTATGACCCTAGAAAATTTTTAGAAGCTGCAGGAGAGCGTCTAAATGTTGGGGGGTTACTTATTCTAACTTCACCTTACACTTGGCAAGAAGAATCAACACCTAAAGACAAGTGGATAGGTGGGTACAAACGTGATGGTGAAAATGTAACAACACTCCAAGGACTTGAAGAGATACTTGGTAATGACTTTAGGCTTATAGACACAAAAAATGTACCTTTTGTTATACAAGAGACAGCAAGGAAGCACCAGTATACCTTGGCACATATGACAGTGTGGGAAAAACACTAAATGTTTGAAAGTGTAAGTCGTCTAGGTACACACAGTACCAAATGGGATGAAAGTAAAAAGAAATTTGGCACTGATGACTTGATACCTTTATGGGTAGCAGACATGGATTTAGCCTCTCCGAGATGTGTACAAGAGGCGATATATGAAAGAGCGATACATCCAATTTATGGGTATACTATTTACCCATATGCTTACTATGAAGCTATACAAAACTGGATGAAAGAACGTTTTGATTTTAGTATAGAAAAAGAGTGGATAGTACCTTGTTATGGTGTGGTTCCATCACTTAACTTTGCCATTACTGCGTTCAGTAAAGAAGGTGATAGTATCATAGTCCAAACACCGCTGTATCCACCTTTTGTGAACTCTATTAAAGCTAAAAATAGGGTGGTAGTAGACAATACGTTGTGCTATGAAAATGGAGTATATACGATAGATTTTGAAGATTTTAGACAGAAAGCAAAAAAGGCAAAACTTTTTTTGCTTTGTTCTCCTCATAATCCCACTTCACGTGTATGGGAGAAGGATGAACTAGAACAAATTATAGATATTTGTTTGGAAAATAACGTGCTTATTATTTCTGATGAGATACATGCAGATATCGTGTATGATAAAGTGCATTCCATTATAGGATCGTTTACAAAAATTTCAAAACACTGTGTGATACTCAATGCACCATCAAAAACATTTAATATTGCAGGTCTCAATACCTCTTATGCTATAATCCCGAATAAAAAAATAAGAAACGAGTACAGGATAGAACAAAACAAGTCAGGGATTACAAATGGGAACCCTTTTGGAATAGAAGCATTAATATCAGCATATTCAAATGGTGAAGTGTGGCTTGAAGCATTAAAGATACATTTAAAAAAGAATATCATCTATGTTAGAGACTATTTAAGTAGAGAAAATATACCTATTGTAGTTGTACCAACAGAAGCAACATTTCTAATGTGGCTAGATTGTAAAGGTTTAGGATTAAATAAAAAAGATTTAGTAAACTTTTTTGTAAATGAGTCTAAATTAGGTCTTAATAATGGTTTGGATTTTGGTCAAGAAGGTGAAGGATTTATGCGGTTAAATATTGCTACTTCCAAAGAACTTTTAGAAGAATCTATGTATAAAATATCACAAGCGTATAGGAGAAAGAATTGAAATTTATTTTTATAACATTTATTTTTATAACAATAAATGTGTATGCACTACCACAGGCAATTGAATCATTTATAAAAAAATCTACAATACCTAAAAAAGATATGAGCATTTACATTAAAGAAGTAGGGCATAAGGGAAAAATAGTTGCAGCAGTGAATCAAAATGCATCAAAGACACCAGCATCTGTAATAAAAGTGATGTCCACGTATGCAGCTTTGTTAAAATTAGGATTTGATTATCGTTTTCCTACAAAGTTTTATACCACTGGAAGGTTAAGCAACGGCATACTAGATGGTGATATTTATATTAAAGGCTTTGGTGATCCTACATTAAAGTCTAAAGATTTAGTAACTATTAGTAAGGAGTTAAAAGCGAAAGGTATAAAAAGAATCACAGGTAATATTATTATAGATCGTTCTTTTTTCCGTGTAAGTAGTAAAAATAATTCTGGATTCGATGAGCATACCTATAGTCCATACAATGCAATGCCGGATGCTATGATGTATAACGAACGTATTAGTACAATTTGTGTGATTCCTAAACAAAATGATGTGCGAAAAAAGGAAGTTGATGGCAGTTATCAAGTCATTAACAAAATTAAAGCTGTGAATAAGCCTTGTAAAGGACGTTATTCGTGGACAGGATTTAAGATTAATAAGAATGAAGTGATACCTAAAGTTATTGTTCAGGGTCAAATTTCAAAGCATTGCGGACAACAAAATATATGTAAAGTAATTACTAAACCTTACCTTTCTTTTTATTATGCACTTAAAGAGACATTGAAGAAACAAGGTATTACAGTAGACGGAAATATGCGTTTACGCAAAGTGCCACAGAGTGCAAAATTACTTTATACACATCATTCACAGCCCTTAGAAAAGATTATTTCTACAACTGCAAAGAAAAGTAATAATCTTTACGCTAGACATCTTTTACTATTTTTAGGTGCTAAAATATATGGTGCTCCTTCTACTGTAAGTAAAGGACGTAGGGCAGTTGAACATATATTGAAAAAGAATAGAGCATTAAGTGGAGGTCTACTAAGTATAGACAATGGTTCTGGACTTTCTCGTACGGCAAAACTCTCTGCTAAAATGCTTGTAAATATGTTGGATGCGGCTTATATAAAGTATGGAGAAAGGTGGATGGATACACTTTCGATTGCGGGTGTTGATGGTACTATTAACAAGCGTTTTAGAGGTACAGTAGTCAAAAACAGAGCATGGATGAAAACAGGTACATTGAAACGAACTAAAAATATAGGTGGGTATGTGCGTAGCGTGACTGGTCAGTTGTACGAAGTAGTTATCTTGGTGCAAAGTAGAAGAGGAAATTGGAGAGCATCACAACTTCAAAATGATATTCTTACGTGGCTTGTGAAGTATAAGGGATAAGTGTGAATTTTGAAACCTATCCTTTTGAAAAATTAGCTACTTTACTGAATGACATTGTGCCAAATGATGCGTATTCTGAACTCTCTTTAACTATAGGTGAACCGCAATTCTCTACCCCCCAGTTTATATTGAATGTTTTAAATGACAGTGCAGCACTACTAAATAAATACCCAAAAACAGCGGGAGAACCTATACTCCGAGATGCAATGATTAAGTATAATAAAGAACGATTTGATTTAGTTTTAGATAATAGTCAGATTATTCCTACTTTTGGAACAAGAGAAGTCCTTTTTAATTTCCCTCAATTTTTATTGCACGATATAGAACAGCCAGTGATGGTTTTCCCTAACCCTTTTTATCAAATTTATGAAGGTGCAGCAAAAGCTACTAAATCAGAAGTGATTTATTTAAATCTTAATACTTCGAATAACTTTCAGCCTGAAATTGATGAAGTTTCCTTGGTTAAGGCTGATTTTGTCATATTAAACTCACCCAATAACCCTACATCTTCCGTCATGCCTATGGATGACTTGAAAAAATGGGTTAACCTCGCACTGAAACATAACTTTGTCTTAATGAATGACGAGTGTTATGCAGACTTATATTTAGATGAACCTTTGCCATCACTTTTAAATGCAAGTTTAGAAGTAGGAAATGTTGATTATAAAAATATTTTAGTGATTAACTCTATCTCTAAACGTTCTTCTGCACCAGGGCTTCGTTCTGGTTTTATAGCTGGAGATGCTGAGATACTTAGAGCATATATGGTCTACAGAACCTATGTGGGTTGTGCCTCACCACTTCCTTTGCAGCATGCAGCTGCAGCTGCATGGGCGGACCAAGAGCATGTAGCTATTTTTAGAGAGAAATATAAGAAGAACTTTGAAGTAGCCAAAGATATTTTAGGTGTGAGTACACCTATGGCAACATTTTACATATGGTTAAAAGTAGATAATGAAATAGCCTTTACTGTAAAATTGTATGAAGAGTATAATCTCAAGGTCATTCCTGGTTCTTTTTTAGGTAGAGTTGGTGAGGGTAAAGGGTATGTAAGACTTGCTCTTGTCTATGAAGTAGATAAAACCAAAGAAGCGTTAGAACGTATAAAATTATGTATGGAGAAAAGTTAATGGATGAACCAGAGATACATGTAGAAGAGCTCAAAAAAGATGAAGAGTTTTTAGCTAATATTAAAAAACTTGAAGTTGAATGTAAAGAAGAAGAGAGTATCGCTAAAGGATATCAACTTCTGGATGCGCAGCTGATTATTGAGGCACCAGAAGATGAGATAAATGAGATATTTACTTTTATAGTCAACACTGCGTTTGATAGATTGGCA
>JAKIUE010000152.1 GCA_021647715.1 Sulfurovum sp. | reverse complement strand
CCATTACCTACACGTGCATTGTTCGCTTCAAAATCAGCTTTACGTTGTTTAAGCGTCACTCTTACAGGTGCAGCCACAGCTACAACAGTGCTGAGTCCTAAAAGTGCCAGTAGTTTCATAAAGTTTCTTTTACTATTGTCTATCATAAATATTTCCTTTAGATTAAGATACTTTACTATAGATTTTATTTGTGTAGTGACTGTGAAGAGTACTTTTACTTTGTAGTGAGTAAGAAGAGATGAAACTATGTAATCTAGCGACTAAATAGTTTCATAAGTATAGAACCAACGATAGAGATAAGTATCATAGAGGTAAAGGGCATAAAGACAAAACTGTTTTCACCCTTATATTTAATATCTCCTGGTAAGTTCCCAAACCAAGAAAGTAAGCCAAATTTATAAGCGATACCAATAATAACAATACCTACACCTACATAAATAATAGTATTATTACCCATTTTAAAGCCTAATATGACATATTGTTTATTGAAATAACGCCAGTTTTGCACTTAAAGCTTCAATAACTGGCTTTACTATTACACCTACACCTGGAATAGCACCTACTTGACCAAGCACTTTTTCTAACTGAGGCATATAATCCATAACATATTGAGTTATTTGTTCTCTTGCACCTGCTGGTATCTTATCAAGCATTCCTGCATAATTACCAAAGTTTGTTGTAGCTTCTGTTAATGCTGGAATAGCCGCTTCTGCAGAAGCAACATCTTTGATACCACCTAGTGTTGACATCATATTTTTCATCGTACCTTCAACATTTTGACCTAAACGTGCCACGTCCACTTGCTGTGCTGTGTCGTTCTGTGTGGTCTGTGTAGGTACTGTTGTAGTCTCTTTATTTGTAAACATATTATAGGCTAACCACCCTGCACCCAAGAGTAATGCTAAAGGAATAAGCTTACCAAGTGACGATTTTCCTTCATTGACTGTTTCATGTACTGTATCTTGTACGCTCTGAGAAACATTATCAACAATAGTATTGTCAAAATTCAAATTAAGCCCTTTTGGTACAGCTGCTGCAATGTTATCTTTTTGTCCCGTAAACATATCTACTAAAGAACCTACATTAAAGCTACTGTCTCCTCCCATAAATTTTCTTTTTATAACAGAAAAAACAAGTGGTGCGATAAGACCCATAATCGTTTTACTGGTTCCAGAATCTGTTCCTGCATAACCAGATACAGCATCAACAATACTCCCTAGTCCACCTTGCCCTGAACCACCCAAAAGAGAACCTAAAGCACTCGTACCCATGTCTACTAAAGAACTTGTATCTCCTCCAAGTAAATCACCAAGATTATCTAAAATGCCATCATCTTGTTTACTCACTGTATCAAACAAAGCACCTGCCCCATTCGTCGTAGAAGCAGTATTTCCTAATCCACTCAAGATTGCTGGTAATGCCCCATCAAACGCTTTTTTAGCTTGGTTTGTATCTCCACCAAGCATATTTCCTATATATCCTGTTACCTGCTCTGCTACTTGATCTTTGATTAAATCTACTATATTAAAACTCATGTTATTATCCTTTTTTATATGGTTTCATTTTATACACAACTCTAGTATATCAAAAATATATTTTATTTAAGAATATAATCTTATTAAAGTATTGATGTTATGCTGTATAATACTTATACTAATTATAGAAGGTACAAATTATGCCACAACAATACAAAGTCACCAAGAGAAGTAAACTCTTACCCTATCTTTTTGACATCTTAGCAACCAATGGTGGTTGGAGTAAAAAAACCATTAAGCAACGCTTACAAAGTGCTACAGTGTTTGTAAATGGTGAGGTACAGACTAAACATGACTTCATTGTAGATGATGGTGATATTATACAAATAGGTGTATCCAAACGTGCAGGACACCATCATACTTCACAACAAATAAAACTAGACATTCTCCACCAAGATAAAGATCTCATAGCCATTAACAAACCCTCAGGACTTCTCTCTGTAGGTACCACGAAAGAGAACAAAAATCACGCCCTCGCCCTACTTCGCTCCCAACTCACGCGAACTAAAGAAAGAGTACAACTCTGGCCAGTACATAGACTAGACAGAGATACTTCAGGTATATTGCTCTTTGCTACATCTAAAGAGGTACGTGAAGCAGTGATGGACAAATGGAATGTGACAGAGAAAACATACTTAGCCGTAGTAGAAGGTAGCCCTAAAGTAGAATCCGATACTATCACACAACCCCTACGCCTAGATGAAAAAGAGTACCGCATGCATGTTGGTGCTCATAAACACGCCAAACCTACCATTACGCACTATAAAACCGTAGAGAGTAAAGAAAAACGCTCCCTTCTAGAAGTACACATAGAGACAGGCAGACAACATCAAATACGTGCACACATGGCATGGATGGGAAATTCTATAGTAGGTGACGAACGTTATGGTAAAAAAGGTGGTCGTATGGGACTACATGCTATAAGACTCTCTTTTATCCACCCAATAACACAAAAAAATGTGCTTTTAGAGGTGGATGCGCCTCGTGATTTTTATGACTTGATGTGCTAGTATC
>JAKIUE010000151.1 GCA_021647715.1 Sulfurovum sp. | reverse complement strand
ATTTGCATTATTTGTTGGTGTTGTGGGTACAGTAACATTTGAATCTGTAACTGGAGGTAGCGTATCATCATCTGTTATCGTATAGGTATGTGTAGATACACCCGTAATTTTTACCCCTTCTTTTGGTGTAGCAAGATCAAACTCAATAGTCTCATCTCCTTCAACAACTCCATCATCTACCAACGTTGGTGCTGTGAGTGCTAAAGCAGTTGTTAGTGTACCATCATAAACTCCTACTGGTATCGTCACTGTCTGAGAGCTATACGTATAATCATTGGTTACTGTTGCCGTTCCCCCTGTTTGTGTCACCTGTACTGAAGTTTCTATATTGACAACTCCATTGAGCGACAGCTTAGGAAAGTTATCTGAGTTTGATTCATCTGTTGATGAAGCTATGGCATTTGAAAACTCCACATCTACAGAATTTTCAACCACAAAAGTAAAGGTATCTCCTGTAGCAAAGTCATACGATGTTGTCCACTTACCCTCTGTTGTTTCTGTCATCGCTACTGGTGTTCCACCATTAATAGAGATATAAAGTTTTCCTTGAAAATCAGGGATATTTGCATCCGCATCATCTACATCTACCATGAGGTTTACTGTACCCACAGTACCTGTCTCTTGTACTTTCCACTTTCTGGCTATGGTAACGAAGCCTGCTGGTGCATTTGTTTTTGACCATGCATCTAGCGCACCATTGTCATTTGAGATCACTTCTGCACTGCCATCTGCCAACGAAGCGTGTGTACCATTTGCAGACGTTAAATCTGTATCTGTTGAGAGTGTTACTATTGCATCACTGTTCACTGATTTTGAGATTTGCTGATTTAAGCCTGAAGATGGATCTTTTCCCAATCCAAAAATATCATGTTTGTAAGCACCTGCAGTGGCTGCATCCCATACTTTAGTAGCACCATCACTCGCAAGATAATCATTCGGGCTTGTTTGGTCTAGGGTGATACCGTATTTGAGTGCCAGGTAAGATTGGATTTGCTTTCTCTGTGTTAGTGTATGTGAGGCACTATACATAATCACTTCAGCGACTTTGGCGTTAAGTATTGCAGGATAAAGATCATGAGATGCACGACCAATATAAGGGATGGAAGTATGTACCGCCATTTCACCAATCACATTGGTGGACATCTTGGAAACATTCAGTGGTGCTGCATCTTGATATGCTTTGGAGTATTGCTGGGTCTGCCCGTTAATAACATCCAGATTCATTAGATGAGGATCTGCCCCCATTGATGCACTGGTTTCTAAATAATTTACAGTGTCATCAGCACCATTATCTCCTGTAAAGAGACCTGAACCCGACATAAAATAGCCATCATTACTGTCATTAGGCAGTGTAGGACTCATCAATGCTCCGCTTTGAGTTATACTATTGAATTGATAGACAACATAAGCATTTTTAAAAGGTATAGCGAAATTTCCGGTCAGATAATCATTGCCATCAAAATTAACCATATTGTTAAAATTTAAGGCATTTGAAATAATTTGAGGTGTACCTGTAACCGTAAAGTCATTTGTGCCGGTCTGATCAATCCAGTCACCCACTTCATTGCTATTAAGAGTTTGGATGCCTTTATCGGCTTTTAGCCACAGTGAAAGATTTCCTGAGACTCCCCCAGGAGATTCTGCATAAACAGCACTCCCCACTGACATAAGAGATGCTATCAGTACCCCTTTTTGTAAAATTTTCATTTTTTCTCCCTAATTTTTTAATTACATATCGACACTATTTAGATGCAAATAGTGTTTTCCAGCTATGATTATATCAAAAAATATCATAAATACAAACTATTTGGTATTTATACACATAAATTGACACTTTCCTTCTGTTATTTTAGAAGAAAAAATGTCAAAAATTAAAAATATTATGGTGAAGATTGGAGAAATAATAACCCCGATATGGAAAACGCTAGAGTGCTTTTAGGTAGGTAATAAGTACATTTATAGAGGTGTCTAAAACCTTTTTATCATTGGTCACTTTAGCCATGGTTATGGCTCCTCCTATGGATCCCATAATAAACAGTGCTTGTTCTTTGGCTTCAAACGTAGTATGCGTTTGCCTGTTCTTCTGTGCTTGACGTAGTGCTTGTTCTATGGCCTCTGTCCATCGCGTAGAGATGTCCTCAAGATACTCAAAAAAGACCTCCTCTTTGTCACTCATATCTAAAATAAAATTACTTAGAGGGTAGCCATGTTTTATCTCTAAAAAACTCTCCTCATCATAATACATCTCTTTGTATCTGATAATCTGTTCTATGAGTGTTTCTATAGGCTCTTTACTATTTTGAAGTGGTTCTACCCAGTGGTATTGAAGCATCTTTTCCAAATAGAATTCCATAGAAGCTAAAACAAGCTCTTTTTTGGATGCAAAATGATAATACATTGCCCCTTTGGTTGTTTGGGCAGTTTTTAGGATGTCATTGAGGTTTGTGGCACAGTATCCGTTTTTATAGAGTAATTCAAAAGTGACATCTATGAGTGATTGTTCTATTTTATTCATATATGGGATTAGTCCTTTTAACTATTTTTGGGATAATACCTAAATAGGATAAAAAGAGTCTTAATTAT
>JAKIUE010000053.1 GCA_021647715.1 Sulfurovum sp. | reverse complement strand
CTATGACGTAGAGATGTACGATAAGTTGCGTTCATTACGAACGGAGATAGCTTCTAAAAAAGGCATCCCCCCATACATTGTATTTTCAGATAAGACTCTCAAGGATTTATCCGCTAAAGTGCCACAAAATAAAGAGGAGATGTTAGAGGTGCATGGTATAGGAGAGGTGAAGTATGAGAGGTATGGGGAAGCATTTTTGGAGGTATTGAATGATGGGTAAAAATAATTCCCTTTCTATGGCATAGACTAAGCAGTAGTGGCTCTTTGGCAGCTCAATAGGTGATACACAGAGACGTAACAGTATTAAAAAAGAATAAAAATAAACGATAGCAATACAATTACTTGACAAAAGCAAATATAAAACCTATAATATAGGTAATAAAATATATTAAATAGGTTTATGAACCTATAAAGTAGGTAAAATGTTAGAAGAACTTTTTGGCTCTAAAAATCGTGAGCGTGTGTTACAGTATATATTGGCAAGAGGAGAGGGGTACGCTAAGGAGATGGCTGATTTTTATGAGAGTAGTGTAGACCCTATACAAAAGCAACTAGAAAGACTGGAGATAGGTGGGATTCTTGTGAGTAAAACAGCTGGGCGAACAAGGCTATTTATGTTTAATCCACGTTATGCTTTTAAGAACGAACTTGTAGCACTCTTAGAAAAAGCACGAGAGTTTTATAGCCCAGCAGAGCAAGAACGTCTAACTAGACAACGTAAACGTCCCAGAAGAACGGGAAAACCTCTATGAAGTCTGTAAAAGAGATGAATGTGGCAAGCGAAAATGTATTTGATATGAAATCTGTAACATATTGGTCTAAAGAGGAAGGAATGGATAAGAATTTTGAGATTTTTAGAGTGAGGGTTGAAAATATTATTGGAGTTAGAATGATTATCCTCTAGCAGATGCTAGAGGCTTCCTGCAAGCAGGTTGGGCTGAATTTAGAGTATAGCAGAATTTCATTATTTTGTGCAAATTTTTTGAGAAGGCGTAATTTAATAGAAGAAATAGTTGTTTGGCGACAACCCATTTTTATGGAATTTGGATAGAATAGTTTAAAAGGAAAGCAATTGAGAAATGTAGAAACAGAAAAATCAATAAGACAAATTGTAAGAAGTGCAGTTGAAGCTTATGCTAATGGATTTGAAGCACGTCATGTAGGCGAAGTTGATAATCCAAATGGAACAATTAATATGAAAATTCATAATGTATTTATTGCAGCTTTAGGTGAAGAACTGCAGTATTACACAGCACTTGTTCGTTCACTAGATAGTTCTCTTGGAAATATGTTAGAGAAAATGGCGATAAATATAGCAAAACTTTTTTATGAAGTCGAAAAAAGTGTAGAAGGAAATTTATATCCTGAACAAACAACAAAAATAGCAGAATTTTTAGAAGCCTATAAGAATAATAAAAATCCATTAAAACCTTCTATATCTCATTACGCAGAAATAAAAAATATAAAAACAAGTTCAGAGCTTATTAATAAAACTCATGTCAGTGATTATTATTTATATGATAAGCAAACAAATACACATCATTTGATAGAGTTAAAAATTGGTGGCGATTTGGATAATAAAAAAGCTAGAAGTGAAAAAGAAGCAATATTTGAACAATATGCAATTTTATCAAATTCATTGGGTACGGATGCAAATATAAAATGTCATTTTGCTACAGCATATAATAGATTTGGCGAAGATAGAGAATGGAAACAGACGAGAGTTTTACAATTTTTTGCAAAGGAAGAGCTTTTAATAGGAAAAGATTTTTGGAATTTAGTATGCTGTAGCGATAAAGGTTATGAGATTGTGATAGATGAATATAAAAAATCTGCATATTTGATTAATAATGCACTAAACAATATTAAACAAGAATATTTAGGTTAATCCAAATGACAGCACCCGCAAACTACCTAAGTAATAATAAAATATTAAACAATAGGTTATTACCTATTTTGAAATGGGCTGGAGGAAAAGAGCAAGAACTGAAATATATTCATCCTGCAATGCCAAAACAATTTACTAATTATTATGAGCCATTTATTGGTGGTGGAGCAGTATATTTTTCTATAAATGCAAATAAACTATTTATCAACGATAAATCTCATGAACTTATTGATTTATATAATACTATTAAAAAAGAAGATAAATTATTTTTTAATATTATGAATGAAATAATTTACACTTGGAAATTATTGGAAAAAATTGTAAATCATAATGCTCAAGAATTTATCAACTGCTATCTTAATTTTTCAGATAATAAAACTACAGAACTAGATATTAAAAACTGGATAGTAGAATTTGTTTTTAAACACTCTGAAGAATTCAATGGTATGCTAGAATCTAATTTTAATATTAATCTTGAAAATTTCATAAATGAGTTAAATAAAAATCTCGTTAGTAAAACAAAAAGAATGAAAAAAATTGAACTTGAAAAAGGTAAACTTCCGAATAAAGATATTCTTGATAACATAGAATCTGCTTTTAAAAGTGCTTTTTATATGCACTTTAGGCATCTTTATAATCACATTGAAGAATATAATATTGAGAAATCAAAAGAAGTTGCAATTTTCTTTTTTATTAGAAATTTTGCTTATAGCGGGATGTTTAGATATAACAAAAGTGGTCATTTTAATGTACCATATGGGGGAATAGGATATAACAGAAAGAATTTAACTAAAAAACTTGAATATCTACAATCTAAAACACTAATAAAACATTTAGAAAAAACAACTATTAATAATTTAGATTTTGAAGATTTTTTCAAGAAAAATAAGCCAAAAAAAGATGATTTTATTTTTTTAGACCCACCTTATGACAGTGAATTTAGTACTTATGCGCAAAATGAGTTTACTAAAGATGATCAATCAAGATTAGCCAATTATCTTATAAACAATTGTGAAGCTAAATGGATGATGATAATTAAAAATACTGATTTTATATTTAGTTTATATGATAAGCCAAATATAAATATTAGCACATTTGATAAAAAGTATATGGTAAGTTTTCAAAATAGAAATGATAAAAATGCAAAACATTTATTGATTAGAAATTACGAGGATTAGAATATGGCAAGAATTACTGAAAGTGAATTGATTTTACCAGCATTACATGTTATGAATGATAAAGAAAATGGGGAAATAACAACTTCAGAACTAATAAATGAACTAGAAAATCTAATTGAAATTGATGAAGAAGATAAGGGCATTATACAAGGCAGAAAAGATTCATATTTTACTCAAAAAGTGAGAAATTTAAAATCTCATAATACTTTAACAAAAAAAGGTTTTGCCACCTATTCAAATGGTAAGTTCAAAATAACAGAAAAAGGAAAAGAACACCTTTCTGAAAATGAAGAAAAATTAAAATTGATTATTGCTGAAGAAAAGTTTTTACAACAAAATTCTTTAATAATAACTGAATATTTTTCAGAATTTAATAGAAGTATTGAAAATATTAAAGAATTAGCAGAAATTACAATCACTAATAACTCTTTACAGCCTCATTATTTCAACATGTTATATTCATCAGTTATTACAAGCTTAGAAACATACTTATCAGATGCATTAAAATTTAATCTTGCAAATAATGAAGAATTTTTAATAAAATTTGTTGAAACTTTTCAAGACTTTAAAAATGTAAAATGTGATTTTAATGATATTTTTAATTTATGCAATAGTATAGAGAGTATAGTAGAAGAAGGATTAAGGTCATTTTTGTATCATAATTTACCAAAAATACAAGGTATTTATAAAGCAACATTTGATATTAAATTTCTATCAATTAGTGAACTTATGCAGTCAATATCAATTCGACATGATTTAGTACATAGAAATGGTAAAGATAAAAACGGAACTCTACATAATATTACCAAAGATAATGTATTAGAGTTATGTAATAAAACATTATCTTTTGTTCAGAATATTGAAGAACAATTTAACACTTTAACTAGAATAGAAGATAATGAATAATAATTACAGAATTTTCAACAAAAATAGTTTAGAATATATAAAAACAATGAGAACAAACTCTGTAGATTTTATATTTACAGACCCACCATATAATTTAAATAAATATTCTACTGGCAATATAAAATTTTCTCACAGAAGTGATATAAATAATGATATAGCAGATTGGGATAAAGATTTTGACCCCTTAGACTGCAAGGAAGAGTTTCTAAGGATATTAAAACCAAATGGTAATTTATTTACTTTTACATCTTATAACACAATAGGAAGATGGCATGAGGTGTATGACCCCGTTTTTGATACTTTTCAGTTTTTTATTTGGCACAAAACAAATCCAACACCAAAATTTATGAAAGCAGGTTTTTTAAATAGTTGTGAAATGATAGCCTGTATATGGAATAAAGGGCATACTTGGAATTTTGGAAAACAAAATGAAATGCATAATTTCTTTGAAAGTCCAATATGTATGCGACCTGAAAGACTTCAAGAACCAAAACACCCAACACAAAAGCCAATTAAATTACTGAAACATATAATTCAAATGGCAACAAATGAGAATGATGTGATCTTTGACCCATTTATGGGAGTTGGTTCAACAGGTGTTGCAGCATTACAGTTAAATAGAAAATTTATTGGAATTGAGATTGATGAAACTTACTTTGATGCTTCAAAAAAAAGATTATTAAATGTTAGAAAGTAGACCCCTCTGCGGCATAGATGAAGCAGGCAGAGGGCCTTTAGCAGGTTCTCTTGTGATGGCTGGGGTGGTGTTGACAGGTGAAGTTGAAGGGTTGATGGACTCTAAAAAGTTGAGTGAGAAAAAGAGGGAGTCTCTATACCCTTTAGTCATAGCTAACAGTAACTATCACATCGTTTCTTTCTCTGCGAGTGAGGTAGATACACTAGGTATCTCTAAGTGTTTACAGAAGGGTTTACAGAGCATACAAAAGGCGTTGCCAAATTGTGACTATCTATTTGATGGTAATAGTACTTTTGGGGTGGATAATATCACTACAATGGTCAAGGCAGATGATAAGATAGCAGAGGTCTCAGCTGCGAGTATACTGGCTAAGGTGACACGAGATAGAGAGATAGTAAAGATGGCTGATAAATATCCAGAGTATGGCTTTGAGAGACATAAGGGGTATGGAACCAAAGCCCATATGGAGGCTTTAATAAAGTATGGTAGATGTCCTATCCACCGTAAGAGTTTTAGGGTCAAAGGGTTGGACTAAATTAAACCCTTTTTTACTTACACTTACATGGCAGGCTTACCATTTATAAGGAGCTTACCATCTTTTAGCTCAAGAGAATAGACCTTTTTATTATTTTCATCTTTAGGCTGAAACATCATAAGTGCCATCATCGCTTGAGGTTGTTGCGCGATGAGTTCAAACAGTTTTTTAGAAAATACAAGTTTCAAGTCAGCATCTACTGTTTGAAGTGCAGAAAGTGGATTTTTCTCTAAGGCAAGTACATCAAAATTTTTGTCAAGTGTCACTTGTGCATTCACATCAAAACCATCTATCTTTTGTCCATTATTGACCATACTCTCTAACGAGAGTTCAGAGATTTCAAAATGTACACCTTTTGAAAATATTTTCTTTAAGAACGCATTCGCAACCTTCTCATCTGATAGATCAGATTTCTGTAATTGATCCATTGCAGTAATATCAACATTGGAGCCTTTTATCTCAAATACAAAGTTTTTTAAATCATAAGGGTTGGGTTGGTTGGATATATGTGTGTCTGCTATAGTCATTTTGATACCACCAGAAGCAGTGTTCTTATCTACAGTAGAGTTAGAAATAACATCAATACCCTTTATGTTTACATCTACATCAGATTTAAGGTTAGCTACAATATTGTCTACTTTATAATGTGTACGATAATCATAAAGTGTTTTGCCTGTAACCGTATAGTCACTTGTAATATCAGAGAGCACAATATGCATTTCATCTTTAGCAAAAATAGTAAAATTATCAAGACTTTGTTCAATAGTATGAATATGATTATCTTTTAACTCTCCTGTAAAATGCAAACTTTTTAGTTGAAGATTGATAGGTAAATCATGTTCATTTACTGTTTCATTGATGTCTTTCATGTGGCCTTTAAAAGCATTAGCCGTTTTATTAAGTGCAATGTGGATAAGAAAACTTTTCTTTTTTAGCATTTTGTTTATGTCTGCTAGGACTTTTTTATCATTGTTACTATTTGGGGTGTTGAGTACCTCTGGCAATGTGACTGGGTAGATATCAAATGCAACGGAAGAGTATACATCAGGTAAATAATGTGTGTCAACACCTAGTTTAAGACCTTTTAGCATACTTGCATCTTCTGCATTAATTTGTATGCCTTGACTAAATAAAAAAGATGATATTTTCTTAGTATCATCAAAAGAGATGACAAAATGCTCTTTTTCTTCTTCAATTTTTCTATTTTCAATCCCAAAACCTTCTTTTTCTAAAGAGGAGAGTTGGTTATTTATTTGTGTTTTCATCTCTTGTGTAATTTGTGCTGAACCTACAGTAAAGTAGTAAATACCAGCTGCTATGATAAGTGCTATAAATCCTAGTCCTATTTTTTTAATCATTTTTCATCCTTTATAAATAGCTTTGAGGTGTTCCATCTTTTTACCCATATTGAGCAGGGTCATATCGGCCAATGTTAGTGCCATCATCGCTTCACAAACCACTGCACCTCTTATGGCGACACAAGGGTCATGTCTGCCTTTGAGATTACACTTGACTTCTTCATTGTTCGTGGTAATAGTATCTTGTTCTTGAAAGATACTAGGGGTTGGTTTGAAATGCGTTTTAACAATGATGGTATCCCCATTGCTTATTCCTCCTAGCATTCCACCAGAATGGTTTGATTTAAAGCCATTACGTGTTATCTCATCATTGTTACCACTACCTTTTAGGTGTGTGCTTGCTACACCATCTCCAATCTCCACTGCTTTGGCTGCATTGATACCCATCATCGCCTCTGCTAAGACAGCATCAAGTTTATAGTAAAGAGGCTCACCTAGCCCTATAGGTACACCCATGGCCGCTGTGAGTACCACACCACCTACAGAATCATGTTTATCTTTTGCATTCAATATAGCAGCTTCTTGCGCAGCTTCTACTGAGGGGTCAAGAGCATAAAGCTTTGAAGTTCGTGCATGGGCAAAATCTTGTATATTGCCTTTAATCCCATCGACTTCACATAGACCAGACTGTATTTGAACACCAAGTTCTTTTAGTATGAGTTTGGCTATAGCCCCACCTGCGACACGTGCAGCAGTTTCTCGTGCCGAAGAGCGACCACCACCACGGTAATCTCGTAACCCGTATTTATGAAAATAGGTGAAATCTGCATGTCCAGGACGAAAAAGGTCTTTTACATTTTCATAATCTTTTGATTTTTGGTTGGTGTTAAAGATAATCATGGCTATAGGTGTTCCTGTACTTACCCCTTCAAATGTACCAGAGAGTATTTCAAATTTATCATCTTCTTTACGACCTGTTTCTAACTTAGATTTTCCTGGTTTTCGTCTGTCTAGTTCAGATTGTATAAAGTCTTCATCGATGAATAGTCCCGCAGGTACACCATCAAGTATACAGCCTAGTGCTTTTCCATGAGATTCCCCAAAAGTTGATAGGGTAAGTTTCTTTCCAAAGGTATTCATTTGTTCAATTCCTTTTATGCTTTTAATTGAGTAAGCGCAATTTTTGCTGCTTTTTGCTGGGCTTCTTTTTTACTTTTCCCTTTTGCTGAGGCTATTGTTTTGTTATCAAGTATAATTGCTATTTCAAATTCTTTTAGATGGTCTGGACCAGAAGATCCAAGCATCTCATAACTCGGGGTGACACCATGGGTTGCTTGTGTTAACTCCTGTAAAGCTGTTTTGTAATCTTTTGACAAAGATTGTAAATCTATTTTAGGATGACACTCTTCAAGAAGTTGAATAGATATCTCTTTAGCAGTTTGAAGACCAGCTTCAAGGTACACGGCACCTATAATGGCTTCAAAAGCATTAGATAACAAAGAGGGTTTATCTCTTCCTTTATTATTTTCTTCTGCTAGAGAGAGGTAAATGTAGGACCCTAAGTCAAGTTTTCTAGCAAGAACAGTAAAGCCACTTTCATTCACAAGTGATGCACGTATCTTAGACAAAACACCTTCATCAGATTTTGGGAATTTAGAAAAGAGATACTCTCCTACAATAAGGTCAAGTACTGCATCTCCTAAAAACTCAAGCCGCTCATTATTGTAAGGCTTTTTATGACTTTTATGTGTCAAAGCCTCAATAATCAATTGCTTGTCTTTAAATGTGTAGTTCAGCCGTTTTTCTAAGTGACTGTAGTCATTCATCTATCTATCCTTTTTCTAAAGTTTTTTTTATCTGTTCTGCTTCTTCTCTTGCTAGCGTATCACAGCGTTCATTCTCTGGATGCCCATTATGTCCACGAACCCATGTACCATGTACATTATGTGGCTTAGCAGCATCTAAATAGGCCTCCCACAAGTCTACATTCTTAACTTTTTTAAAATTTTTCCGAATCCACCCCTCTAGCCATTCATTAATGGCTTTGACAACATAAGAACTGTCAGAAATCACTTCTACATCACAAGGCTCTTTTAAGAGCTTTAACCCCTCAATCACTCCCTGGAGTTCCATACGGTTATTGGTTGTATGTGCCTCACTGCCTGAGTACTCTTTACGTTTCCCTTGATATTCTAAGATACCACCGTATCCTCCAGGACCTGGATTACCAAGGCTAGAGCCATCAGAGTAGAGAGTAATCTGTTTTTGGGCTGTCTTTTCCAATGTTTTCCTCAACTTCTACAGAGTGTATTGCCATACAATTTGGACATCGTTTGAAACTCATGGGAAAACTCTGCTTGCATTTTTTACAAAGATAAGAGAAATAGAGTTCTCCCTCATCAAATCCATTTTTTCTAGCAATTGCCAATATATCTAATGCAAAAATACCACTTTCCCCAACACCTTCAGAGAATTTTTGCAAATATCCTTTGGCATAATAAAGCGTATTTAGCTCTTTATTGGCTAGAATTATATCTAAATCGAGTTGTGAATTGGGTAAGAACCAAAGTATGTCAAGGATCTCGTTTGTTCGTGCTGGATCAATATGTTCCCATGCCTCTTTTATATCAAAACGTAACATAGCAGAAATAACATCACGGTAGAGTTTTGGTTCTTCTTCTAAAATATTTTTTAAACGTTTTATTTTATGTTCTATAGATGTAGATTTATTGGCTTGTATTTGCAACATATCTAAAAAAAGTTTGAGTTCTTGAGTGTCCTCATTAAGAAGCTCAAGAGGGGTGAAAATCTCTTGCGCTTTTTTATAGTCACGCATCATTTCATAGACAATACCTAGTTGGTAAAGTACCTTCGCATTACGGGGTCTTTTTCGTAAAATATCAGTATAGATACTTCTTGATCTTTCTAAAAACCCAGCATGCAGGTATGTATTTGCAAGACGTTCCATAAGTTCTGACTTTCCTGTATCTTCAGAAATATTTTTAATAAGATAGAGGTAAATAGAAATAGCTTTATGATACTCTCCCGAAGTTTCAAATGCTTTAGCCAGAAGGGTTAAAGGTTTTAACATGTGTATTTCAAAAGGCATTGTGTTAGTGTCAAGTGCACATTCAGATGAGTCAAATTTGTCTAAAAATTTGAGGAGATTTCCTTTTTCTTTTTGTTGCCGATACATACCCCAACCATATGTCAATACAGCGATGATGAGTCCTAAAGTGACAATGAGTAATATACTAAAAAGAGGATCATTATACGCAGGTAAAATCTGTTCCAAAAGAGTCCTTGAGAGATTGTGTTTATAAATTATAGCGAATTAGATATAATGCCTCTATGATAGATAATGCTTACCATATTTTTCTTCTCTGTAGCAAGCAAAGCTTAGTACATATTCATTTCACTAAAGCTACGCCTCTGGCGAGAATAGTGGTATCATGATAGATAATGCCTCTATAGAGTCTCTTAAAAACAGTATCGACATTATTGATGTGGTAGGTAGTTTTGTAGAGCTTAGAAAAGCAGGAGCAAACTACAAGGCAAACTGTCCTTTCCATGGAGAAAAAACACCCTCTTTTGTCGTAAGTCCTACCAAGCAGATATACCACTGCTTTGGGTGTGGGGTAGGTGGAGACAGTATCAAGTTTTTGATGGAATTAGAAAAACTTTCTTATCCTGAAGCTATAGAAAAATTGGCGAATATGTTCAACTTCTCTTTGACATATACAAAAGGTAGTTCGGATTACTCTGATGCGAAACGTGTACTTGAAGCCATAGGACAGTGGTATGTAAAAAATCTAAACCGTAATCAAGTTGCAATGTCGTATTTGCTGGAAAGAGGGGTAAGTCAAAGTTCCATAGAAAGATTTGAAATAGGGTATGTACCTAGTGGAGCAGAGGTGATGAGATTTTTAAAAAGTACATTACTCCCTTTACCTAAGGCAATGGAAGCAGGGATTATCGCTCAGAGTGAAAATGGACAAGGGTTTTATGCGCGTCTGGTAGAGCGTATTACCTTTCCTATACATTCTCCTAGTGGTGGTATAGTTGGTTTTGGTGGAAGAACTATTACCAACCACCCTGCAAAGTACATAAACTCTCCACAAACAAAACTTTTTAATAAGTCACGTCTTCTATATGGATATCACCTTGCAAAAGAGAGTATTTATAAAAATAAAAAACTTATTGTTTGTGAAGGATATTTAGATGTAGTGATGTTCCACCAAGCAGGTTTTACAGAAGCGGTAGCAGGGATGGGAACAGCTTTAACTACCGAACATCTACCCATGTTACGCAAAGGTGATCCCAAAATTATCTTGGCGTATGACGGAGACAAGGCAGGTGTGGCTGCAGCGTTAAAGGCCGCAGATATGTTAAGTAAAGCAGGCTTTGATGGAGGGGTAGTGCTTTTCCCAGATGGGCAAGACCCTGCTGATTTGATAGCTAAGGGTCAGAGTGAAAAAGTAGCAGCACTTCTGCGTGATGCAAAACCTCTCATCCCTTTTGTGATAGAAAAAATATGTGAAGGGTATGATCTAAACGACCCTAGAGCCAAAGAGGCAGCCTTTGGTGCGGTGAAACAGTTTTTAGAGGGGCTGAGTCAGATTATCAAAGATTCATATATCCCATTGGCAGCTACAGTGATAGGTGTCTCTCCTGCACTCTTTGGGAAGCAAACCAATGTGGCTCAAGCTAGAGATAACTTTTCTGAACGTAGAGATGATGTGGCACAGCTGGGCATCCTTAAGACGCTACTAGAAAAACCAGAACTCGTAGATACGGTTTTAAATGTAGTAGATGTAAGTATGTTTGGGCAGTATGCAGGACTCTTTTCTGCACTATTGGCAGGAGAAAAAGAGAACCCTCAACTGGTAGGGCTCAGTGTAGATGAAACATTTGAAGTCATGAATGAAGAGGAACTTAAAAATGTACTGCGTAATTTCCTTATCAAGCACTATGATATGAAGCTCAAAAATGTGGTAGCAGACAGTACAATTCCTTTTGCCAAAAAGAGTTTTGTGATTCGTAAGATAAAGACAGATATAATACCCAAACTCAAACGTGGCGAACTCGTCACATTTGATACAAATTTAAACTAAAGGAAATATAATGGCATCTGCAGCTGCAAGACATATACTCGTAAGCGATGAGGCACTCTGTAAAGCATTAAAAGAACAAATAAACGCAGGAGAAATCACTTTTGAACAAGCAGCAAAAGAAAACTCTACCTGTCCTTCTGGAGCAAAAGGTGGGGACCTAGGTACATTTGGTCAAGGACAAATGGTACCAGAATTTGACAAAGTGGTTTTTAATGATGAAGTGGGCGTAGTACATGGTCCCGTGCAAACACAGTTTGGTTATCATTTATTAGAGATTACAGAACGTTCATAAGAAAAAAGAGATAGAATGCTATCTCTTTTTATTTCATTGGGGAATTAGCTCAGCTGGGAGAGCGCTTCGCTGGCAGCGAAGAGGTCGACGGTTCGATCCCGTTATTCTCCACCAATCTATAACCTAACTTACTCTAAATAATCCATTTAAACTCCTTATATACGTACATTGTAACACTTTTGTAGTCTAAGGTATATTAGCTAATAGTAGTACTATCTAAGCATTAGAGTAGTATTCTAAGTAGTATTTTGTAAAAATATGCGTATTGAAAAATTAAAATACTACTCAAAAGGCTAACTATGGGTGAACTATCTGCACAGACCGTTAAGAATGCAAAGCCAAAAAATAAGGACGGCGTACTCAAAGACCAAAGATACCCAGACGGTGGAGGGCTTTACTTGCTTGCTACTGTAAAGGGTGGTAAAGTTTGGAGATATAACTTTTCTATGGAGAGTAAAAAGTATGTGTACTTCATAGGTAAGTACCCAGCGATAAGTTTAGCAGATGCTAGAAAAATACATACAGAACTCAAAAGTAAAATAGCTAAAGGGATTAACCCTGTTATAGAAAAAAGAGAAAAGAAGATAACCAAACGTAAAGCTGTACGTAATACGTTTAAAGATGTAGCAGAAGATTATCTTTTACTTAAAAAAGACTCTTTGGCTGAAAGTACCTATGTGAGATACGAGAGAGCATTAAAGAGAGATTTTTATCCCTTTATAGGTGCTATGCCTATTGACAAAATTACAAGAGGGCATTTAGTAGAGATAGCGACATACGTTCAACAGCGTGGAGCATTAGAAACTGCACACCGATACCTAAACTTAGCTAATCAGATTTGGAAGTATGCTTTACAGTTTGATAAAGTAGAGCATAACATAGTGGCTGATATTGATAAGACCATAGCACTAAAGAAGTTTTCTAACAAGAAATATAAGACTATTACCAATCCTAAGCGTATAGGAGAGCTTTTAAGAGCGATAGATGAGTACAAGGGTTCATTTACAACAAGACACCTTTTACGCTTTTTACCCTATGTTTTTGTACGTTCTGCAAATATACGTGAAGCCGTTTGGAGTGAGTTCGATTTAGAAAAAAAGATGTGGACTATCCCAGCAAATAAAATGAAGTCAGGCATAGAGCATAAACTACCACTAAGTACCCAAGCCATAGCGATACTTGAAGAAGTAGGGCAATACACGCATGATGCTAAATATGTATTTCACTCTCCACTAAGTAGGACTAGACCTCTCACAGATGTAGCTGTGAGTTCTGCACTCAAACGTTTAGACTTTGGAGATGAGATAGTACCTCATGGTTTTAGAGCGATGTTTTCTACCATAGCAAATGAACACGGTAAAGAGAGCGATGTAGTAGAAGCATTGTTGGCACACGTCGAAAAGGACAAAATCAGAGGTGCATACAATAGAGCAGAGTATGTGGAGAAAAAGAAAGAAGTAGTGCAATGGTACGCCGATTATTTAGAGGAGATGAAAAATGGATAATTTTAGCATAGGAGGTATTCTGACAGCAGATAGGATTAATGGGATTAAGCATGAAGATTTGGTAGTATCTGATTATACGCTAGAAAAAACATTAGATGAACAAACTTATATACTCCATTATAAGGATAAATTTTCTTATGAGCTTCATGTGCCGATACGTGTAAGGATATTATACATAATAAAAGAAGCTAAAAAGGAACTAGAAGAATATAAGCATGAACAGTTTCTAAAAGAGAAAGCTATTGCACGTAAAAAGTCTTTAGCCTGTGTAATCAAGTGTGCTAATGAGATAGAAAATATACATAAAAAATCTAATTATACTGAGGATGAACGAGAACAATTAACGGCACTAAAATTAATGGATGGGGAAAGAGAGAGTCGAATAAAAGCTATTGCTTCTTATAAAAAACAACTTGAACATACTGAAAAAGTTTTAAAGGGTATAGATATGCGTCGTAAAGATGCTAAAAGAAGAGACATTAAGAAAAAATGCTTAAATGATATTTCACATATTTTGCGTAAGGCAGGCATAAAAAAACATAGAATAAAAAAACATAGAACAGAAGCTATTACACTGATTAGGTGGAATGGAATAGATATGCCAAACTCATATTGAATTCGTTGGGTGGACTTTGAAGAAAAAAATAATTTCAAAGTCGATGCAGAGAATTCTTATGTTTATTCTAAAATCTTATCAGTCTAAAGTACACAGACTGTATTAATAAAATTTAAAATATATTAATACTAAAACCAAAAAGCTTTTTGTCTTCATAGTTGAACTATGGAAATGAAAAAAAATGAATAGTAATATTCAAAATATGAGAGCAAAAGAAGCTCACAAGTATGTAGGTGTAGGATTATCCACTTTATGGTATTACGTTAAACAAGGCAAAATTAAAGCCTACAAATTAAGCGAAAGAGTG
>JAKIUE010000052.1 GCA_021647715.1 Sulfurovum sp. | reverse complement strand
AATGGTTCATTGGCTACTTCTGCTTTTCTACTCTCTAGTAGCCCTTTGCCTTTGATGCCTAAGGCGATAACACCCAACAATACAATCACCGTAATAATCATTTTTTTACTCATTATTTAACCCCTTGTTCCAGTAGGTAATCTATATAATAGATACTCTTTTTATAGTTATACTTACTCTCTATAAGCTTTGCCTGTGCTAGTTGACTTTTTCCTTTTGCCAAGAGCAAATCATTGAGTGTTGATGCATCATTTTTATAACGAACCTTTTCTATCTTTTCGCTCTTTTTACTTAGACGCAATTGCGCTGCATTACCTACATACTCAGAATAACTTTGTTTTACTTTAGCCACTCCTTGTGTCAGTAATTTCTTTAAGTCTAGTAAAGTTTGTTCTTTTTTAAAAGTTGCTTCCATCTTGGCTATTTTTGCTTGTTGCTCAGCGATGTCACGTTTACCAAAATCCACCAAGTTATACTTTACATTGACACCTACTTGCCAGAGTGTTTCATCATCCCAGCCATTTTGTGCCAAGTCCTCACCATAATTTTTACCGACATATGCTGCTAGATTTACTTGAGGAAGTTTTGAAGACTTACTTTTGGCTATCATCTTATCGGCTTTCTTAAGTGCCATATTTTCTAGTTCTACTTTGGCTAACCTAGATGCTTTAGCATAGAGTCTATTGACAGAATAGTGAGGTTTTTTGACTTTTATTTTGAGTGACTTTAACTTGCCTACATCTTTACCCACTAAAGCAGAAAGTGTTGCTTTGGTAGTCTCTATATTGCTTCTAAGTATCTCTTCTTGTGTACGTGCAGAAGCTTCATCTGATTGTGCTTTAAGCAGATCAATTTTTGCTTTTTTACCGACTTTCACTTCATAGGCTATCTGTTTTCTTAGTTTACGAAGAGCCCTTGTGTAGTTACTTTGTGCATAAAGTATCTCTTTTTGTGCCAAAACAGAGAGGTAAAGAGAACGAATATTATAGACCAATTGCTCTTTGGTTAATTTCGCTTTTGCCTGCGACATTTGTGAAGCAATCTTGTCTATCTCTACCTGTCTTGTCTGTGCAAACCCTGTAAAAAGTGGTACATTATAGGCAAGACCTGCAGAGAACAAATCTTTTGTTGTTGTGATGGGCTTCCCTGCACCTATAACTGTAGGTGTGAGTGGGGCGAGTGTACGTGGCGTATTGTAATGCGTATAGTCACCCACCACATTAAGCTCCCCATACTGTTGCATACGACTGCTGTCACGTTTAGTCTGGGCTAAATCTATTTGTGCTTGGCTTTGCTTGACGATAGTACTATGCTCCGTCGCATAAGATAGAAGACCATTGAGTGTACTCCCCCATGCAAAAAAAGAGAGTGCAAGTAGTAAAAAAAGGTATTTCATAATATACTCCTATTGATTCATAGAAGTATACAGAGTCAATATGGACGCAAAGTGAACTATAACTTCCCTATAGTGCTATTCCCAAAAAGGAAGTAAAAACTCTACTTGTTCTTCGGATAAAATAGATGTAGTCTCTGCGATGCATTTTAAATGTACTCTGCTTGCTTCTAGTTTTAGTGTGGCTATCTGCTCTAACTGTTTTTCTACACTTTTAGGATCTTCTCTGTCTATCATAGCTTCAGCCACCTCATCTTCAAGAGGTTTTAGTTGTTGTTTTATCTTTTTAACACCAGACATTGTCTCTTTGCGTACCACTAAAAGTTTCTCTTTTTGCTCAGCAGTCAGTCCAAGTTTTGCTTTGTCCCAATTATGTACCAGTAACTTAGTCATATGAGGCAGACCCTCAGAATTTACAAGAAATGGTGAACCTTTGAGTGCATTTATCTTATCATTGCCTTGCATCTCTTTTATCATAGCTACAAACTTTTTATGCGGATAGGTAGAGAGCAACTCTGTAGCAATACTCTCTAACTCTTCTTTTGTAACTTTCCCTTTTTGTGAAGGCATCACACCAACTTGTGCTACCTTGTTTGACTCACAGACAGATTTACTTGCATCAGGGTTAAGGACATAATCTACTATAAATGCTTTTTTCTCTTTTTCATTTTGCATCGCTAAATTAATATGAAAAACCACCGCATCCATGGCAGGGGCTTTAAGTGTAGGTAATTCATGAAACTCGGGAGCCTTTAACATATGACATGATGCACATTTTTTTGTCAAAAGTTCTGCACCTGTTGATGCCAAAGTCATTGCTGTTGTTGTTACTAAAAGTAAAAGTGTTTTTTTCATACTTAAAATCCTTAATTAATGTATTATTAACTAAATAATATCAATCAAATATGAATTGAATGTGAACTAAGTATACTTAATTTTTACCAAAACCTATAACCTATCGTAAAATTTAAAGTGTTATGTGTATCCTCATCATCTATATCTTGCTCATATGAAACCGTAGTAAACCACTGATTATTGATATCATAAGATAAGGCACCTCGTAGAGATTTAACAGCATATTTTGTGGTAAATTTACTTTGGGCATAAGCATATGAGATATCTGTGTAAAGTTTTTTTGTAAGAAAATAACCAGCACCAAGATAAAAACTACTTTTATTTTGTAGTGGAATAGAAATTTGTTCATCTCTTACAAAGGTATGTTGCACCCCTGCAAATAAAGAAGCTTTTTTAGAAAGGTAATAGTTAAAAGAAGATGAGAGTGAAATATCTGTATTATTTCCTGCAAAATCACGCGTAGGAAGTCGTAAAGAAGCACTCACTTTTACTCTTAAATTAGGAGTAGGTTTAAATCTCTTTCTAATCTTAAAAGTGGTGTCCAGCATTCCTGTACTGTCACTATGGGTCAAATACCCTGTACGTAATATATAACTCCAATCATCATGATAGTATGTGATTCGAATTTTATTGGTTCTTTCTGTATCTTTCCCTAAAAGGTCTTCATTTGTAATGAAGCCAAATTTTAAG
Organism: Sulfurovum sp.; assembly: GCA_021647715.1. Classification (GTDB taxonomy): domain Bacteria; phylum Campylobacterota; class Campylobacteria; order Campylobacterales; family Sulfurovaceae; genus Sulfurovum. The sequence continues at coordinate 11,502 of JAKIUE010000052.1, read as the reverse complement.
GAGAGGACTAAACTGTCAGTCACAGTATCAGATACAAGCATAAGTGTTTCTGTGGTACAGCCTTTTGCGTTAACCTGAGTCAAGAAAGGAGTGTTTGGACACTGATCTAAACTATCTGGGACACCATCAAAATCTTTATCTTTAAAATCTGCTGCAAAACCTATGACTCCAGTTACAAAGATTAATATAAATATATTTCTAATCATTGTCATCCCTCTCATTATTTCTTTCGTCATCTCTATCTTCCCTTCTATCATCATCCCTAAGATCATCTATTTCATCATCTTTTTCATTATGGACAGAAGTACCTTTATTATTTTTAATCTTGGTTTGTATCTCTTTAAAAACTTTTGCAGCATGTTTACTTTGTGTGATTGACTGGAGCTTTGTCATAGCTTCTATGCGTTCTTTTTCATGCATTTTTATAATCTTCTTCTTAAAGGCATTCATAAGTTTAAAACGTTCAGCTACTGGTGCACGTTGTATGGCTTCTATTTGTGCATCCATATCTCCCCAAAGAGGAAGTAGCAAAAGTGTTATAAGTAGTATATTTTTCATTCCTCCTCCTTTGATAAGTCAGACAAGTCCAACATAAATTGAGTGCCTCTATTTACTTGTGAGTCTATAGTTATTTTTATATTAAGTTCATTGCTTAACTTCTCAACTATATGTAAACCTAGACCTATTCCCCTGTCTTGTTCTTTATAGTATCGTTGCGTGACTTTTTCAATAGACTTTATACCTTTACCTGTATCGATTATGTGTATAGTATCACCAACAATACTTAGTTCAACTGTGCCTTTTGCTTTATTATATTTCCCTGCATTAGAAAGTATATTATCTAAAATTCTTGTGAGTAACTCTTTATTTGTAAGACATATTAAATCATTGTCTTTTCTAAAGGTATATGTAATTTTTGGGTATATATTTGACATATTATTTAAGCGTTGTTTTGCTAAATGTCCGATGTCTACTTTTTGATTATGAGAAGGAGAATGACGCAAGAAACTTTTTAGATTATTTTGTAATAGCATGATGGTATTGATACTATTTGAAATTCTTTGTATATAAGGGTCTTCCCCTTTTTCTTCTTTAAACATTCTGATGTTAAGTACCATGGCTGTAATGGGAGTGTTAAAATCATGTAAGATATCTTTGATGAATTCATCATTAAGCTGCAAGGCATCACGTATGGGTCTTAAACTATAAAACGTAAAAAACATGGAGATTCCCAATAAAACAACAGTAGCAGCAATAAACTTTAACCAAAAATTGTTTATTTCAATTTGCATATCTTCATCGAAGTTTTGCTTAGAGTAGGATATCTTAAGATTAAATTTTTCAGACTTGGGTATGGTAAAGAAAGCATAAAGTCCATTGTCATCATAGAGTTCATTAAGTTGGTGATTGTTTTTAGGTGAAAAGTCAAAAGTAAACTGTGAGCAATTCATAGTGTAGCTACACACTTGCATGCTCTTGTAAAGACTCTGCTTGTATTCAGTTTTATAGGAATGATATAGTTCTAAAAAAAGTAAAACCAAAAGTATCTCAAGTAGAGAAAAAAATACTAAAAAGTTTTTTACAAGTGACTCTTTCTCATACCTTTTCAATAATATACCCTTTTCCTCTTATATTTTTTATCTCAATTTCAAGTCGTTGTTTGATTTTTGTTATGGCTACACGCAATGCAGCATTGGAAGGATGTTCCAAACATTCATAAAGTTGATCTACATGAACCACATGCCCAGCGTTTTCAAGAAGCATAGTAAAAACTTTGTATTGAACATTTCCTATGTCTATAAGTTTGCCATCTTTATATAAAGTTTGTGCTTCTTTATCATATGCTATGTCGCCAAGATATAGGGTGTTATTTTTAAATTTAGCTTGGAGACGTATGAGTAACTCCTCTGGCTCAAAAGGCTTTTTGATGTAGTCCATAGCATCTAGCGCAAACCCTTGTGACATGGAGTGCAAATCTGTTAGGGCAGTGAGAAATATGGTAGGTGTATAGTCTTCAGCATGTCGAAGGTTTTTTAAAAGTTCTAAGCCACTCCCATCTGGTAGGTTTATATCAAAAAGATACACATCATATTTGTTTTCATAACATAGATTCTCAGCTTCTTCCATAGTCAGTGCTACATCAACATGGTAGCCTTCACGCGTAAGAAAGTGTTGGAGTGTCTCAGAAAGTAACTGGTCATCTTCAAGAAGTAAAAGTTTCATCATCACTATGTTTAGTTATCACGATCATCATCATAGTCATCGTCATCATCATCGTCATCGTCATCATCATCGTCATCATATCATCGTCATCATCATCGTCATCTTCTTCTAAATAATCTGGTGTCCCATCATCATCGTCGTCATCGTGGATATTTTCTTTACCATCATTATCGTCATCTTCATAAGCATTGACCGTACCATCGTCATCATCATCTTCATAGACATCTATACGACCATCTTGATTTGCATCATATACAGCTATATTATTGATTGAGACATTTGCAGCGTTATTGAGCTCAACTTGAAGTACCTCATCTATGACATGATCACCATCTGCATCATTTGCATTGTTATAATCAAGTTCAAGTGAAATATGGGAAAGGTCTATATCGCTGCCAATAGAGATGGTTGAACCTGTTGCTGTACCATTGATAAACCCAATAGGAGTAATGATTCTAGCTTCTAGGTCATTTTCATTGGTTGTCATCACAAATTTACAATTTGTATTTTGAGGTATCTTTATTTCAAATGGATGCTGGTTTGTCCCATTTTGTGTAGAACTTACCTTTACGTATGTTCCATCTTCACAAAAAGCCTCTATAAGTGTACCTGGTACTGTTCCAGATATTTTTGACAGTATTGTTGTAGGAGTATCGCTTGGTGTTGTACTACCTCCACCGCACCCTAAAAGCAGGAATACTGTTGTTATGGAGCTCAGTATAATAAACAGACCCTTGTGCATGATTTTTCCTTTGGTGAATTATATGTAACATAAGTATACTGTATCTAGTGTTAGTGAAGTGTTAATGATAGAGGGTCTTATGGGAAGCAGCAACGTATCACTTTGTGTATCGTTTGCAGGTAATTTGGTATATTACCTACAAGTTAAATTGTATTGTTTGCTGGGTTATACTATTTCTAAGGTCTAAAGTTTGTTATTCTACCTGGTGCACCGCTGTTGCCATTTTGACTATGACATGTATTACATCTTAACATATCACCATCATGAGAGAGGGTACCCGAACTATTGACCACTTTTCCATTTACATCAAGTACCTCCGCTGTAAAGGCACCTACTGTATTGGTATTGGTAGTTGTGTATGCATTTCCAGAGCCATAACCTTTTGCTAAAATAATTTCAGTACCTTCTTCTAGTGCTAGTTTCAGCGTATGATTATACGCCGCTGCAGCAGAATCTCCATCACTGGCATCCAGCTTCGTAAATACAGTACCACCTACTTTGAAATTTGAATGACATGCTATACAGTCTTTACCTTGATTATGATTACCTGCGATATCATCGTCATCATCGTCCCCTATCTCACATCCTGTTATTAGTACAATTGCTGTGAGCCCAAGTAGAATATGTTTATAACTGATCATTTTCATTCCTTATTTTAATTTTTTAAAATACTACCTCAATAAGTGTTAATGTAGTGTTAATTAAGTATATGAATATATTGGACAGTTATAGATAGCTATGAGCCATCTATAACTAAGAGAGTAAGAGTAGTTCTGTTTAGTTGTTCATTGCTCCAGTATCAATCCATGATTGAATAGTTGCATATTCTGTATCGTTTAATTTATCTCCGGCACCATGACTTTGCATACCATTCCCCTTCTCGAGCATATATTGAGCTCCACCAGAAAGTGCCATAGTATTTGTGTATGTTGCACCAGCAGTAGTAACAGTGAAATTACCAGCAGATCCATGGCATGATTTACAGTTACTATTTAAGATTGGCATAACATCTGCACTAAACATTTTAGCTGTAGGCATTGTCGATGTCGGTGTTGGTGTTGGCATACCTCCAGATGGTGTATAGTCATCGTCATCATCCTCTATACCATCATTATCATCATCGTCATCTATGTGATTTGGTATACCATCATCATCGGTATCTTCAGTGTAGTCAGCATGCCCATTGTCATCATCATCATCTCTATGATTGAGTTCACCATCTTTGTCATTATCTTCTAAGTAATCAGGTTTATCATCATTGTCATCATCATGTATGTTTTCTGTACCATCATTGTCATCATCTTCGTAGGCATTGACTCTACCATCATTGTCATCATCATCATAAGCGTCTATATGCCCATTTTTATCTGTGTCATATACAGAAGTGTTGTTAATACCGATATTGGTAGAATTGTTAAGATCAACTTGAAGTGGCTGGTCTATGACATGATCACCATCTGCATCATTTGCATTGTTATAATCAAGTTCAAGTGGTATATGAAAAAAGTTTATATCGCCATTCATAGTAATGGTGGAACCTGTAGTTGTACCATTAATAAATCCAATAGGCGTAATCACTCTTGTCGTGTCATTATTTTCATTCGTAGTCATGACAAGTTTACAATTTGTATTTTGAGGTATGTTTAGTTCAAATGGATGTTGATTCGTTCCATTTTGTGTTGAAGCTACCTGAACATATGTTCCATCTTCACAAAAAGCCTCTATGAGGGTCCCTGGGACTGTACCCGATATCTTTGCTGTTGCAACTGCAGCTGTAGTATCACTAGAACCACCTCCACAACCTACAAGAAAAGGCACCGCAATTAAACTGAGTAATATAGTATTCTTTTTCATCTTCAATCCTTTATGTTATGTCAGATAAAAAAGTATAACGTAGTATGTGCTAAGTAAGTGTTATTGAAGTGTTACTAGAAGGTTAATTATATCTCTAAAGAAAGAATACACTTTCTCTAGAGAGGAATTATTGACTAAAATGCGTGAGAATCATCTTTAATTAATCATCGTCATCATCATCGTCATCATCGTCGTCATCATCGTCGTCATTGTTAATCATATCTGCCAATGTTGTTGTGCCACCAGTAGAAGAGCTAGTACTAATTGGCATTGTGCCTATATTAAAGCTATCCCACTCTTTTCCATGACAACTGTAACAGCTTCCTTTTTTGCTATTCACACCACCAGTGATATCTGTTCCTCTCAGATCAGGACCATGACATAGTGTACAACTTGCCGCACCATTATTTTCTGTCCATTCTCCATGACCATCTTCATCTCTCCACTGAGGTGTAAGCGGATGCATAATCTTGCCATTAAAGGTTTTGGTGATGGTTTCACCTGGGTGACAGGTTAAACAGTTGTTCGCTCCTGCTATATTTGGTTCACTGAGGTTTGCATGTACCTTATGAAGTGCATTGGTTAGTGATGGTATGGTTTTAAATCCACTACCTTGTACACCATTTATACCATGACAGTCAGTACATGACACTTTCATTGTTTTTGATGTCTCTTCAAGTCCTGTAGCATTATAGTTTAATCCTTTAGCCGATAGTTGTGTTAAATAACCTTTTACAGCATTTGGATAGTGTGTGTCATGAACCCTTAGTATATTGGTCTTAAAATCAGCTTCAAGATCAGATAGATTGGCTGGATTATTTACATAAGCCAATGGATACCCACTGCTTGAAGCATGACAAGCCATACAATTATCTGTACCACCATCATACATGACAATCTTATCTTTGGTGACCACTGAACCATTGGCATCATTTACTGCTTCTACCCAGTACGCTGGATAGATATCTTTTTTATCTACATAGGTTACCGGTGCACAATCATTGATCCACTTTTTTGTTTTAGCATCATAGGTAAGAGGAATGACTGTATTTGCATCTCTTGCTTGTGTTGCTCTTAATGTGTACCCTTGTGGCTCTATTGGTGTGGCTGTGTAATCTACAAACCTTGTACGAATAGAAGTAGCGTGAGGACGTAATGAAAACACTTTATCTTGATTACATGTAGGTTCAGCCGATGCAACAGTATATACACGTGGTTTTTTCCAATCTTCTAATCCATTTGCTACGGCATGTGAAGGGGGGATTATTGGTGTCGTGGTAGTAGTTGATGTTGTATCGGTTACTCCACCACCACACGCATTTAATGCGAATAGTGCCAGAGCAAATAGTATCGATTTCATAAGTAAATTTTTCATCTTGTCTCCTTTATACTGCACACACAGGATTTATTTTATACTGAGCCAATTCTTTACCTTTGGTGTCAATAACATGCACAGCACAAGCGATACAAGGGTCAAAACTATGTACAACCCTAAGAATTTCAAGAGGTTCATCTATGTTAGAAAGCTTGATTCCTTTGATTGCCGATTCATAGGCTCCTAAACGTCCAAGATGGTCTCTAGGTCCTGCATTCCATGTTGAAGGTACTACTGCTTGATAATTCGCAACAATACCATTTTCAATACGTACCCAATGTCCTAAACATCCTCGTGGAGCCTCTTCTACCCCATAACCTTGTGCATTTTGGCTCACAGTAGCAAAATCAAATTTTGACCAAGAGGTGAAGTCTCCAGCATTGATGTTAGTACTTAGCTCATCTACCCAGTCAGTAATGACATCTGCCATAAGTTCAGACTCTAACGCACGTCCAATGGTTCTTCCCACTGAAGAGTAGAGGTTATCTATAGTAATACCAGCACGATTTGTAAAGTTCTCTACATAGCCCTTAATACGAGTATCATTACGTGCGTACCCTACAATCATACGAGCCAATGGCCCTACTTCTACCCTAGTATCATTATAAAGTGGTGATTTAATCCATGAATATTTGTTGGCAGTATCTAGGTATGCTACACCATTCACTTTAGATTTAAAGTCTGTATACTTTGGTGTTGTTGTACCTACATATGGATGCTCTGGTGTTGTTGCCGCATACCATGCATGGGTGACATCTTCAGTCACCATGTCAGGGTCAAAGTCTGTTATTTTTGTTAAATCTCCATTATGTACGATGCCTCCAGGGAAAAGCATTTGAGCGTCATAAAGAGGACCGTCATTGAGAGGAAAACCTCCGTAGACTAAGAAACTTTTTAGTCCTGCACCATCTCCTGCAGTCATCTCAGCTTTATACATAGAGGACAACATATACATGTCTGGCATATACGCACCTTTGATAAAAGCACGTACCCTTAATGCCAAATCTTTAAAAAGTTGACGTTTCGCAGGGTCTTTGATATCTACAATAGAAGTAACCCCTCCCACAACCAATGATTGGGGATGTGGATCTTTTCCTCCGAATATAGTCATCATCTGACCTAGGTCTCTTTGTATCTCAAGAGCTTGGAAATAGTGCGTAATAGCTACAAGGTTTTGTGCAGGGGTCAGCTTATAACTCGGGTTGCCCCAATAACCGTTACCAAAGATACCTAAACGACCTTTGTTAACAAACTTAACAAGTCTATCTTTCATCTCGGTAAATGTTTGTGCATCTGCTGTCCAAGGAGTTTCACCTGCTACATTTGCCCATTTGGCTGCTTCTGTTGCCGCAGCTTGTGGATCAGCTTCTAGTGCAGAAATCACATCTACCCAGTCAAGTGAATGTAGGTGATAGTAGTGTACAAGGTGGTCATGCATAAACAATGCAGCTTGAATAATATTTCGCATCAACCTTGCATTGGTTGGTACAGTGATGTTGAATGCATTTTCAACAGACTCTATACTTCTTTGGAAATGTGTTACGGTACAGACACCACAGATGCGCATCGCCATAAGACCACAATCTCTAGGATCGCGCCCTTTTAAAATAGTCTCAATTCCACGAAACATTGTAGAGGAACAAAAGACATCTTGTACTTCCCCTGTTGTCTCATCTACTATAGCCTCTATTCTCATATGCCCTTCAATTCTTGTAATAGGGTCAATTACCATATGTTTAGTTGCCATTTTCTGCCTCCTGTGCTACTGAATCTTTTGTAAGTTGTTTAAATGCTGTAAATAGTCCAAGTCCTGCTGTAGCAGCATAAACACCCATGTCTGATGCAGGGTTATACTTAGGGTTGTAAGGTGTAGGTGCTTCAAATCTTTCGAATTTATCGAAGAATCCAGGTTCAGAACAACCGATACAACCATGTCCTGCAGCCACTGGCCAGCTGGTTCCTCTGTTGTACTTGACAGTTGGACAGTTGTTAAAGGTCATAGGACCTTTACAGCCCATCTTGTAGAGACAGTGACCAGCTTGTGCAGCAGCATCTCCCCACTCTTCTACATATTCACCTGCATCAAAGTGTACACGACGCTCACAGGCATCATGTATACGGTATCCAAAAGCAAATTTAGGACGCAAAAGACCATCAAGCTCAGGAAGTTCTCCTGTCATCACATAAAGCAAGATAACCCCTAACATGTTAGCTGGATTTGCAGGACAAGCAGGGATGTTTATGATAGGTTTGTTTTTTACGATATCCATCACTCCTCTAGCCCCTGTAGGGTTAGGAGCTGCGGCAGGCACACCACCAAAAGTAGCACAAGTTCCTACTGCTACTATGGCTTTTGCGTCTGCTGATAAACGTGTGAGGTGATCCACATATGTTTCACCACTTGTCCCAATAGTTCCATAAATGCCATTCTCAGCTGTAGGAATAGAACCTTCAACAAAAAGAAGATACTCATCTTTAAACGCTGTCATGGCATTTTCAAGTTGCAGTTCTGCTTGTTCACCTGAAGGAGCCATAAGGAGTTCGTGGAACTCTAATGTAATGATATCTAGGATAAGCTCATCTACTGTAGGTCCATCTGTTCTTAAAAAAGCTTCAGAGTTCCCTGCACAATCTTGCAGGTTAATCCAGATAACAGGTACACGGTTGAGCACCTGTACAGTTTTTGCTACCAAAGGCTCAAAGAAACCAGGAAGCATTAGCATAGCAGTGGTTGCACTGACCCATTTCATAAAGTCACGACGGTCATATCCATCTTCTACAAGCACCTCGTTGAGTTCTTCTTCTGTAAAAGGGTTAGTCTTCGCTAAAGCATCAATACGTTTTTCAGAACGTGCATAGAGTTCTTTATAAAAGTCATCCTCTTTCTTTTCTATACCTGTTACTTTGCTATAGAGAGACTTTTGTACGGCTAAATCATATTCCATCATTTTCTCCTTTTTGATTTAAGTGTAAGATGAAGTATAATGGAATTCTATTACTAGCATGTTATGGGAGTGTTAACGGAGTGTTAAATATTTAGTTACTTTATTTCATTTTGAACGAGACCAAATTTATACAATTTTAGAGGGTTTAACCTCTAAAATGTATCATTCTACATCAGAAGAAACCTTTTTTGAAAACTTCAAATAAAGTATAGGCAATATAATCAAGGTCAAAATCGTAGAACTAATAAGTCCGTTTATCACCACAATCGCCAATGGTCTTTGTATCTCAGAGCCTGGTCCCGTTGCAAAAAGAAGCGGGAGTAACCCAAGTGCAGCGATAATAGCTGTCATCAATACAGGACGTAATCTTTTTGTAGCGCCCTCAACCACTGCATCTTTCAAGCTAGAACCCTGTTTTATTAAGTAGTTAAAATAATTGACTAGCACCACCCCATTAAGTACGGCTATTCCCAGCAAGGCGATAAACCCAACTGAAGCAGGTACAGACATATACTCTCCACTCAAATAAAGCCCTATAAATCCACCAATAAGTGCCAACGGTACATTGACTAAAACCATAATTGCTTGTCGTAATGAACCAAAAGAAACAAAAAGTAAGATAAACACCATAAAGAGTGCCAAAGGCACAATAATGGCTAGTCTAGCCGCTGCTCTTTGTTGATTTTTAAACTCTCCACCATACTCTACATAATATCCAGCAGGTAGCTTGACTTCACTTTCCACCATTGTTTGTACCTCTTCCACAAAACTTACAAGGTCACGTCCTTCTACGTTAGACTGGACGATGGTTTTTCTATACCCATGTTCATGTTCTATCTGTACAGGCCCGTTGCTTGATACAAATTTGACAAAATTAGTCAATGGTACTGATTTTCCATCTGCCAAAGGATAGTATAATTTTTTGATTTTATCAAGAGAGTTTTGTAGTGTGCTGTCTCCTTTTACCATCAGTGGTATACGTCTCATCTCTTCTTGAATAATACCTATATCTACTCCTGTGACCATCACTTTTAAAAAGTTATTGAGTTCTTCTTGTGTGATTTCATAGTATGCCATCGCTTTTTTGTCAAACGCTAGTTCAAAGTACCCTACGCCTTCATTGGCTTTTTTGTACACATCAGAACTTCCTGGTATTTTTTCTAGTAGAGCTTTGACTTTAACGGCTATCTCTTCAAGGACAGCATTATCACTACCAAAAATAGCTATCGCCAAGTCACCACGTACACCTGTAAGCATCTCTGAGACTCTCATCTCGATGGGCTGTGTAAACCCATACTCTATCCCTACAAATTCATCTAAGACTTTTCGAATCTCCTCGATGACAAACTCTTTAGAGGGCTCTCTCCACTCTTCTTTGGGTTTGAGTACCAAAAAGGTATCGGTATCATTTAGCCCCATAGGGTCAAGCCCTAGTTCATCACTCCCCGTTCTGGCGATAATATCTTTGATTTCTGGCACAGAAGCGATAAGCTTTTTTTGTATTTTTAAATTGAGTGCAAGACTCTCTTTAAGTGAGATAGATGGTAGCATCTCCACACCAATAATAATACTACCTTCATCCATCGTTGGCATAAAAGATTTACCTGTTTTATCTGCAAGATATAACGACCCTGCAAAAAGTATAAGCACGCAGAACATCACTATCTTAAAATGTTTAATCGCCCCGTTAAGCAAAGGTCTATATTTTTTTGTCAAATATGTAATGAGCTTTGGCTCACTGTCAGGTCTTTTTTTCAAAATAAAAGAACTCAGTACAGGTATAAGTGTCAGTGCCAAGACCAAAGAGCTAAACAGAGCAAATATAATACTCAGTGCCACAGGCTTAAAGAGTTTCCCCTCAAGCCCTTCCAATGTCAATATAGGTACAAATACAATAATAATGATAAGTACCCCCGTAATCACCGAAGGTGCCATCTCCGTTGTTGCATTATAGATGATATGTAGTTTACTATGTTTTTGATGTTTGGCATTACCAAGTGCAGAGACAATGTGCTCCACCACCACGACCGCTGAGTCCACCAGTATTCCTATGGCAATGGCAAGTCCTCCAAGACTCATAAGGTTAGCCGTCAAACCAAAGTACTGCATTGCCATAAAACTCATCAGTAACGCAAAAGGCAAGATAAGTGCCACACTCACTGCTGAAGCTATGTTTCCAAGCATAATAAGCAAGATTACCATAATCAAGACTATCGCTTCAAGTAAGGCATTTTTAACCGTATCTGTTGCATGGTTTACGAGTACTGAACGGTCATAAAATATATCAATCTTTGTACCTGAGGGGAGCATCTTTTCTATGCGAACAAGCTCCTCTTTTACTTTATCTAGAACCTCGGTTGTAT
>JAKIUE010000051.1 GCA_021647715.1 Sulfurovum sp. | reverse complement strand
TATTTTTTATTACTATGGCTAACCTTGGTATGGCAAATGGTGCAGTCTTTCAGCTAGTGCCTCAACGTTTTTCTAAAGACATAGGTGTTATGGTAGGTATCGTAGGAGCTGCAGGTGGTTTAGGTGGTACTGCACTCATAAAAACACTGGGTTGGAGTAAAGATGCTTTTGATGGCTATACAGTCGGGTTCCTGATTTTTGCAGGTGTTACACTTATAGCCATTATAGGGCTAGGACTAGTGAAAACTAGATGGAGAACCACATGGGGAGCAAGTTCTGGTGGAATGATATAAGCAAAAAGGTACATAATGTCAAAAAAAAATATAGATACTTCAGGGCTCACCCTTGCCAAAGGTAAAGAACTTAAAGGTGATGATTATTATGAAATAAAAGCACTTGAAGATATCACCATAGCTGTAGTGTGTGATGGTGTTGGCTCTGCTATGCAGGGAGCCCAAGCAGCCAAGAGAACATGTCAATTTCTTGTCAATTCATTGAAAAATAGACCAAAGTCTTGGACTATGGAAAAGTCTATAAAACACTTCATAGTCAACATTAACCATATACTCTATAAAGAATCTATGTTGGACTATGAACGTGAAGAGTTGGTAACAACACTTACCTTGGTCGTGATAGAAGGTGACAGACTCTATGGCGCCAATGTAGGAGATAGTCGTATTTATCTTCATCGTGCTACTGAACTCACACAACTCTCTGAAGACCATGCCATGGATGAAGAGGGTATGGAAAATGTACTGACATCAGCTATAGGTTTACAAGAAGATGTAGAACCTTATTATTTTGAAAATAATCTACAGTCAAAAGATCGTATTTTATTATGCTCTGATGGTCTTTATAATGAACTTGATAATGAAACGATAAAAGCATCTATGCATATGAATGCATCCTTTTTAGTGAAAAAAGCTTCTAAAAAAGTACAAGACAATCTACCTGATGACACTACAGCAGTACTTTTAGAGATTAAAGAGTTAGACAGTAGACTCAGATATAAACAAAGTGATTTAAAGGTTGCACAGACCTATAATAAGGGTGATGTGATTGATGGTTACGTACTTAAAAAATCACTGATTCAAAACAATAGAACATGGCTTTGTGAGAAAAGAGGTCAAGAGTATGTCATAAAGTTTGCTCCCGCTGAGGTCATAGATAATGAGAAAATGTTAGATATTTTTGTCAAAGAAGTATGGATAGCCAAAAGACTTAAAGCAGGTTTTTTCCCTAAAGTTGCAGTGCCAAGAAATAGAACACATCGTTATTACATAATGACACTTATTAAAGGCGTGACACTTAAGGAGTATACAGAGAAAAAGCCACTTTCTATTGATTTAAGTGTAGAACTTGGTACGTTTCTTTTAAAGATGTCCCAGTATCTCATCAAACAAGATATGGTACATGGAGATATTAAACCTGAAAATATTATGGTTTATACTTCTAAAAATGATAAAGTCTCTTTTAAGATGGTAGATTTTGGAAGTATTACAGAAGCATACTCAGATGTTACACGAGCTGGTACACCTAGCTACTTGGCACCAGAACGATTTACGCAAGCACCTGTCAATGAACAAACTGAAATCTATGCAATAGGTGCAACACTCTATGAAGCGATGACTCAAAAGCTCCCTTTTGGTGAGATAGAGCCATTTCAAACACCATCATTTGATAAAAATGTAAAGGAACCAAGCGAATTAAACTCTATCGTACCCACATGGCTTGATTCTGTATTACTTCGAGCAGTAGAGTCTAATACGAATAAACGGTATAACAACTATTCAGAGATGCAGTATGAACTAAGCAACCCAGAGAAAGTGAAACCTTATTTTTATGAGAGTACATCTTTTATCAAACAACATGAATTTATGGTGTATAAAGTAGGGTTTATAGGTATGTTAGTATTAAATATTGTGCAGTTTTTAATGCGCTAGCGTTAAAGAATACTTTTACACTTTTATAAGTAGTAAAATGTAAAAGTAGACGATTTAATTATTGTTGTAGGAACTAATTAAAAATATTTTGTTTCTTGGGTTGATTTTTAAACTTACTGATTGTATATTCTTTATTGATAGCGTTGTAATCTTTGTTGTCAGATTTACTTTTATAAAACTGATTATGTCTCATATTAAGGTTATAAGAAGTCTGATTTCTTTTGCCTAACCATATAGGTTGAGTATTTGTAAAAGTATTATGTGAACAATTTACATTTTTTACATTATATACTTTTAAAACATGTGTGTTTATATCAGAAAAAAAGTTTTCTGATATCTCTAAATCTTTAGCACCATTAAAAATACCTTCTTGACTTGTCCCATAAATACTAAGGGCAATGTTTTTTATTTTATAAAATACATTATGTTTAATGGTACTTTTTTCTATGACAGACTTCCCTGCCATTGGACCATCAGAGGTAAATCCATAATCACTATTAAACATATAATTATGAGTGAAATTAACATTTTTTACAGAGTTATGTGCTGCTACAGCAGATCCAGAATCATCTAGATTACTATAAGTACTATCAGATTTTTTATATCCCCACATTATGTTATTAGTGATTAAAACAGGGTTACTTGGATCAGCTGATCCACCTTTTAAATCGATTGCATTCTCAGTAAAACTTTGCTGACCTTGTTTATTAGAATACCCATTACCATCTGTGTACATTATATCTGTCACATACATAAGATTATTACTTATGATTGTACCAGCAAAATCAATTTCTGCATTAGTTTGATAAGCACCAGAAAGTCTGACTGTCTGAACAGCATCAACTTGATTAATCATTTCATTATTAACCACACGAGTATTTTTTACATACTCTTTATCATTTTGACACACTATATTTATCGCAGCTGTATCATAAAAGTTTTTATTATTCACAGACCATTGTGTTTTTTCTATATGGTTTTTCTGTATGGTATTATCTACACTTTGGTGGTACACTGCATAGGCTGTGGATGTATCTAAAAACAGTCCTCTATTAAATATATTGTGACTTGAAGCTTTTACTTCATTTCGTTTTAAAGGATCTGTTGTTTCCCAAAATGCTTGTCTATCTACAATCCAGTGCTCGGTATTTTGTAACTCAAGTATATATTTAGCTAGTTGGTTAGTTTCAAGTTTTGCAGGATGTAAATCATTGCCATTATTAAGTACGATATATCTTGGCTCTTGGGCAGTACCTTTTGTAGTAAGTTCTATTCTTCCTAGTTCTGAATAATCACCTGGAGAAACACAAAAAATAGTCTTATCTATACTATTTATCATATCCCAATCATTGATAGAGTTGATAAAATGAACTTTGGGGTTACTTTGATTACATTGGGGGGTAGAGACCTTTTTTTCATAATCAGTAGAATTTTTTGAAACAGCATACATAGTTGTTGTTGAAGTAGCTGAGAATACTAGAAGAGTCATACTTTTGAGCATAATGTTTTTAATTGTTAATGTTTTTTTCAATGTGTTACCTTTTAAAATTTAATATTTATTCGATGTATTATGTAAAATATTTACTGAATTTACTGTAATGATATTATTTAACATGAATATAATTGGTAGGCGAAGAGTATATCTTTAAGGTTAACGGTTGGTAAACAATAAGTGTAGTCTTTTTTTAAATTTTAGCGTGTTTTGGATTAGGTTGTTGGGTGGAAAAGAGTTGTTATTGTTACCCGACCCTTACAGTTCAAAATATTTTTGAAGAGTATTCTGAGTTTGAAAGATGGGCAGATTAAACGCCAGAGGCTTGGAAAACCAAAAGCTTAGCTCTGGTTTCTTTGTAATACATTCCCTTAAGGAGTCTTGTATCCTTTAGCGGTGTCATCAAGGATTAAAACTATATCTTGACTAATAGGGCTTATAAATACTTGAGTTGAGTTAGCTGGGTAGATATCAATCACAGTACTTTGAGCATTTACTGGATTGTACCAGTATGCTTTTACACTACCACTTGCAAGGCTGTTAAGGTTGACAGTAACTGATCCACCATTAGGGAGATAAGCCAATGCATAGCCATTTCCTTTAAGAGTCATAGCATACCCGTCTTGAATGATACTTTGATCTGGCTTTCTATTTAAAATCGGTCTACTTTGCATAAGTTTAGAGAGATATCCCATTTGTACAGCACCAGTACTGTTTAATGCGTCTTTCCAGCTATTCACAGTTCGAAAAAGACCGAGTGTAGCATTAGGGTTTGCATGTGGAGCCATTTGCCACACAGAGTGATGTCCATAGGTATGGCCAAAGGCTCCAGAGAAAACCTGTCTATAAGCTATATGTCTTGCATCAGTAGCGGTAAACTTTCCATTATAGATACTAGTATCTTCCCAGAAGTTTTTATCTATTGTTTCGTACAGAGGTTCTGCATCTAAGATTGGCTTACTTGCTAAAGTTTGATATCTACTCTTAAAAAACCTATTTCCTTGATTGATAGTATCATTTTTAGAATGTCCTGATTGTATAGTATAAAAGTCAAGCCATGCTACGTGTTTATACCAGAGATTTGTATCAAGTGCTGTAGGATTAAAAGTAATAAGATGATTATGATCAATATTATTAATTGCAGTTCCTAGGGTATCCCAAATATTTACAGGAGTGTCACCATTACTATCTCCTCCAATAACCCAGATAATATTTTGTTTATTTTTATATCTATTTGCTATCCATGTTCCATATTTTTGTGCTTGATTCGTATTTTTTAATTCACGTTCCCATGAAGGCAATAGTCCAATAAAAATATTTCGCTTTGCTGCTTCATCGATAATATAATCAATGTTATTCCATAGCTTAGTATTGGGTTGGTTATAGGCATAATCTAGAAATGGATAAGCCCCACTAGCGGCACTTATTAGTATAACATTAAAGCCTTTTGCTTTTCTATTATCAAGATATTGAATAATTTCAGGTTTTGTTAACTTAGCAGGCATTTGCCATGCTGTGTCTGCCATCCAAAAGAATCCTTTGCCATTTAGCTTTAGCATACGACCAGAAACTTCTAGTTTTCCTATCTCATTTGTTGATACGCTTACTTGCGTTGGCTTTAGTGGTGCTGGTTGAACTACTGCTGGCTTTAGTGGTGCTGGTTGAACTACTGCTGGCTTCAGTGGTGTTGGTTGAACTACTGCTGGCTTCAGTGGTGTTGGTTGAACTGGTGTTGGCTTCAGTGGTGTTGGTTGAACTGGTGTTGTTGGTGTAATGGAATTTTCAAGTGTTACTTTAAAATCAATACTTTGTAGAGAAGCACCATCTTTATTAATACCAAAGGTGTATGTACCTGCTGATAATTTTTTATCAAATGTTCCAGTTGTTCTTTTCTCTATCCACATTTCACCTGTATCTGTAACAATAAGCCATGAACCTCCTGTCCCCTCACTTGGTGCGGTGTATGTTATGGTACCTGTTGAGCTTTTTGGTATTTCAAAACTATAATATGCATACTTTTGATGTATATTTTTGTAGATAGTGGGATGTGTAGGAAATAGTGTTACTGTTTCATTGACTGTTATGGGAACAGCACTCTTGACATTTTTACCACCTTCTATATTGGCAAAAGCTATTGAACTTAAAGATATAAGCATAGCAAGCGGGGCTAATAAGTTGTTTTTCATGTAATTTTCCTTTTAATAACTTGTAATGTAGAGCTTGTAATGTAGAGTAAGAATATCAGGAAGTTAAAATAAACATACAATAAAAAACAAATTTATTTTTATATATTTTTAAATATGTAACTATTATACACATATTATTTCTAATAATGTATAGATCCCCCTAAATATAGAGCTTTCATATAATACATAAAGCATCATATTTTATAAATAGATTTATAAAAGTATACGTATTTAGCATGATCTTGGCTACACTTATTAAATTATAGTTTGGATATAAGATATTTTAAAGAAATATTATGATTGATTTAAAACTAAGATAGTTATGATTAGTGACTTGGAAGTAAGTGAAAAGAATGAACAATATGAATTTAGACTTACATGGCACATGAGGGAGTCTTAAATATAATATTTTCAATATAAATGGATAACATATTTTGAGATAATAGCATCAGATGAGTTAAAAGAATAGTATGTAAAAAACCTTAGAGAAGCACTAAGCATATAGCTATCTTAAGCTTTAGTAAAACTCTATAATTTACAACTGTGACCATGTAACTTTTACTTCACTCTCTCAATATTCTCCCGATGCTTCCTAAAAGTATCGGTAAAATCATGTACCCCATCTTTGTTTCGCATGAAGTAAAGATAGTTTGTCTCTTTTGGATAAAGGGCAGCATTTATGGCGTGAGTACTCACCGAACCAATAGGTGAGGGCGGAAGTCCTTTATACTTATAGGTGTTAAAGGTTGAGTTGTCATCTTTAATGCGTTGTGGAGTAACTTTGATATGAGAATATTTACCATAGTTCAGTGTGCCATCCATTTGTAAACGCATATTCTTTTTAAGACGGTTATAAATAACTGAAGCGATAAGAGGCATCTCTTCGTTACTCGCAGCTTCTTTTTGTATGATTGAGGCAACCGTGAGTGTATGTAGCCATTTTGTTTGATTATAGTCACCATTGGCATCTTCAGAGATCTTTTTATGTTTATTGTTCGAAATATTGACAAGATAAGAGATAAGATTTTTTTCATCGATACCATAAGGAACGTGATACGTATCAGCGTATATACCCGCTTCGGGATATGGCGAGTGTGCATCATATTCAGACTGAAGTAGGGTTGGATTAAGCTTGAGTTTTTTTGCAAGATTTTGAAAAAATATATAGGTAGTCTCACCTGGAATAAGTGTAACTTTATGTATCATGGTTTTTGAAGAAGTAAGTTTATGTAAAAAGTCCATACGGCTAAGTTTACTCTCTCCTATATCGAGCCATCCACTTTTTGGCGTGCCTATAAAACGTAAAGCGATGTTATCTATGATACCAACATCATAACCTTCTTTAGTCAGCTGTGATATAATACTGCCAATAGAACCTTGGGGAATATGAAGTGTCTTTTTCGTCTCTATAATTGAGGTCATGTAAAGGGTTAGAGCGATGAAAAAAGCCAGTACGATGCTTATCAACCATACCGGTTTCATTATCCATAACCTTTTACGAGATTTTTTGATTTTGTGTATTGCCATCGCTATAGCTCTTTTCATTTGGCTAAAAATTGGTATAAAAGCTGATTCACTTGTTTTTTCTGACTATAAAGTAGACGGATTATACATTAAACTTGATAAAAAGCTTACACTACGAGCTGAAAATATTATAATACCTAAAAGTAAAGCAAAACCTTCATTTGACTCTATAGACAAAACCTTTGACACTATCAAAAATCTATTTACTTTCTTTACATATATTGAACTCAATAATATTACTTTTGATAACAACCATCTGTCTGTAGTCTTTGCTGATGAAATACTTTATATCACAAGTGATGATTATGAGATAGCAGGAAATATACACAGACAAGATAAAAAATTTATTGCAGAAGTATCTATGTTGTATTTGAAAAAAAAGAATATTACGCTAGATGGAACACTTACTTATGATCAAAATAGTGATGTCTTACAGACGCAGGGGCATTTTAAAGCATACAATATTAAAGGTGATTTTAATGCAAAGAAGAAGGAGTCTGAAGTAGATTTTAATCTCTCTACAGATATGTTTACAGACTTAAAAACATTGATAAACACATTTGAATTAGATAAAGATGTCAATGCATGGATAGTAGATAAAATAAAAGCAAGTAGCTATAAATTAACAACATTAGAAGCAAAAGCAAATGTTGAAAATGACACTTTCGATATTGATTATGAAACATTAAGAGGAAATTTAGTATTAGACAAAGCTACCATACGATTTCAAGAAGGTTTAAAAAATGTTTTGGCAAAAAAAGCGTACATTATCTTTAAAGATAAAAGACTCTATTTTAATTTTGACACACCAACGTATTTCGGAAGAAATTTAGAGGGCAGTAAAGGCTATATAGACGGTTTATTAGAGCAACATGCAAGTTTAAATTTAGATTTAAATGTTACGAGCCCTGTGGATGATGAGATCCAAAAGATACTTAAGTCTTATGATCTAGAAATACCCGTAAAACATAAAGGTCCAAATACGAATGTAAAGATTAATATGCATATTCCTCTTGATGAACACTACCCAGAAGAAGAAAATATGACAACTTCTGTACAAGTAAATGTAGCCAAAGGTATACTTACTTATGATAACTTAGTTTTACCTATAGACATAGCAACTGTAGACTATAACAGTAGCAAAAAAGATAACATTGTCTTTGATGCACAATTAAAAAAAGGAAAGATACACATAGGTAAAACAAAATTCCCTGTACTTTCTGGGAAGATACACTATGAAAAAGAGATAGCAACACTTAAAAATGTACATATAAAGGAAGATTGGTATGAGGGTAAGGTTTCAGGTAAAATAAATACGAAAAAGCAAAAAGGAAAATTAACGTTAGATGCAAAAAAAATCACTATAGGCGGAAAAAATAAAATACTTCTTTTAAAAAATAAACTTTTACCATTTACAGTAGATTATAGTAAAAAAGTACATGTAAAAGTACCTGCTTTAGCATTAGAGATAAAAGAAAAGAAAAAAGGATTATTTATTAAGTTGAATAAATTAAAAAAGTTAAAACCTTTTCTTCAAAATATCCCATTAAAAATAAATGGAGGTCATCTTAATATTCTTTCACGTAAAAATGATAGCTATACATTTAAAGGACTCATAAGCAGAAGTGAGTGTTTTTTGTATGAAAAAAAGAACAGTTGTTATAGTAGAATACCTGTACAAGGCACTCTTCGTAAAAATAATTTAGATCTCTATGCTTTTTCAAAACGATTACATTTTAATTTTGCAAAATCACGTATAAAAATAAAGAATATAAACTTCGACCTTGAAAAGTTTTTGAAGACGAAGAAAAAACAGAAAAAAGGTAAGTCTAAAAAGCTTGTTATTTTAGGAAAAAATTCTAATATACGCTATAAAAAGCATACTCTCATGCTGGATAGTTATGATTTGGAGTTAAAAGCGAATGGAAACATAAAAGCCTTTGGTTCTTCTGATGGAGATATTGTGAAGTTATCAATAAACGGTAAAAAGTTTTCTTTAAAAGCATTACGTATAAAAGATAAAATGTTACACCCTTTGATTAATTTCAAAGGTTTAAAAGATGGACGATATACGATGAAACAATCAGGAAATCCAGATAAAGTAATGTATGGACAAATTATTGTAGAAGGAGGTGTATTAAATGATTTTAAAGCGTACAATAATACCTTGGCTTTTATTAATGCTATTCCTGCATTAGCTACATTTAGTGACCCTGGATTTTCGGAAAAAGGATTCAAAATTAAAGAAGGTCTAGTTGATTACCATCTTGTTGGGAATAAAATATTTTTTGATTCTATATATATCAAAGGAAGTGCTGCCACGATTGCGGGAAAAGGAGAGCTTAATCTTGTTAAGAAAACGATTAAAATGGACCTAGCCATTCAAACAGCTAGAGAATTTGGAAAGGTAATAGGAAGTCTTCCTTTGTTGGGTTATATCTTGATGGGAAAAGATAAAAGTATGACCATTGGTTTACAAATATCAGGTAGATTAGATAAGCCTGTTGTAGAAACTTCTGCAGCGCAAGATATTCTTACTTTACCTTTACAGTTACTCAAAAGAACATTAGAGGCTCCAGCACATATTCTCAACAATTAAGAAATAGTGTATAATAGGCATTAAAGGAGTGAGAAATGAAAAGAATTATTTTAATTTTATATAGTATTCCCTTAGCTCTTTTTGCAGACTTTAGCGAAAAAGAGGCAAATGAATTAGCACAAAAAGCGGCTACTCTAAGACAAGAACTTAAACTTGATAAGCCACCACTAACAGAAGAAGAAAAAAAGATAATTGCCATAAGAAAAGAACTTAATATTCCACATAATGATTCTTTAAGAGAAATAGAAAAGCCTAAAATAGATACGCAAACACAAACAATGAAAAGAATAATTCTAACTGAAGATACTTCAACCATAACAGATGCCATAAGTAGTACTTTCATGACGATTAAAAAAAGTTTATCATTAGAAGAATCAGATGAAGGGTTTTCCTTAGAGGAGAGTTTCGGACTAAAAGAGGGAGAATATTTTGGTTTACCTTCTGTGTTTGGATTGAATGAGAAAAAAGAGGAAACAGGGTTTGGGTTGAGTACATTTACGGATATAAAAGATATGGGAGGAACATTCTATAAAGGGTTTAAGTACTCGGGTGAATCTGCAGAATTTATGTCTGGAATGATGTACTATAATGCAAAGATGTACAATACAATGTTTGGCATATTTGATGATTCCCCTTTTAATGTTTTTGAAGATGAAGACGAAAATTCCATACTTGATGTCTTTGAAAAAGGGAATGATATTTTAGATATCTTTAATTGAAAATTTCATTTATGATATTTTAGATTGTTGCATTAATTTTTTAATTATTTTTAGTTCTTGACGAAGTGCTTCTTTCTTTTTTTCATCAGTAACACGTTTGAGTTGTGTACGAATTGCACGTAGAGATTTTTCAAATTTTGATTTCATGGGTTATTCCTTTGACTTTTATTATTGAAATGAAGTATAAAATAAAAAAGTCAAAAAAAGTCAAAAAAATATAGTGTTATTCATTCCTTAGTACAGTAAGGGGGTCAGTTTGTGATGCTTTTTTAGCAGGATATAAAGAAGAGAGCACGATGATGATACTAGTCCCAAGAAGTATGAGTCCAAAGTCACTTAATGTCAAGTCTACAGGTAGTTTTGAGGTACCATAAACATCTTCTGGCATAGAAATAATATCAAAGGTTTTAAGTACCCATATACCTAAAGCACCCAAGAGAGAACCTGCCACTATTCCAGAAGAACCTATAATAAGGCCTACTTTAAAAAATATTGATTTAATCTCTGCTTTTGTTGCACCCAGGGTACGCATAAGTGCAATCTCAGATCTTCTACTCATCACTGTCATAAGCAAGGATGAAATGATGTTGAGTGACGCTACCAATATAATAAGCATAAGGACTAAAAAGAGAGCTTTCTTCTCTAACTCCATTGCTGAATAAAAATTGCCATTTTGTTGCCACCAACCTTCTATCACTACATTTTCAGGTAATCTCTCTTTGATAGCTTCTATCTCGTCTAATGGGTTTTGTGTATAAATATGCAAACCATCATAAGAAGTTTTAGTACGTTTAAGAAGTTTTTGAAAGGCTTCTAAAGAGGTATACATAATGGCTTTATCATATGATTTAAGACCAGATTTAAAGACACCGTCCACTAAAAAACGTTTTTGAAGTGGCATTGTTCCAAAGCCAACAGCCTGTTGCTCTGAAAAGTATAGGGTTACTTTTTTACCAATAGGAGCATTCATTTCAAAAGAGAGTCCTTCTCCCATGATAACCCTAAACTTATTTTCAGAATCTCCTTTTGCCTTCTTAAATATAGGGTTTATAACGGCCTCTTTTTGAAAATCTACACCATAAAGAAGTGAACCTTGTACAGCACCTTCATTTTTAGTAATGACTTGTGTGGTATAGTATGGACTAAATTGCAGTTTTGGAAATTCTTTTCCAAGAACATCGATAAGTGTTTCATTAACAGCATCTTCTTCCATAGGTAAAATCGTTAAAGGGTAGTTCATCACAAAAAGCTTTTTTGTAAACTCTTTTTGTGTTCCATTCATTATGCCCATCGCAAGCATAAGTACCATGACCCCAGCAGCTATACCTAAAAATGCCAATAATGCTGAAATAAAAATAAAAGGATTTTCTTTATCATATTTGAGATAATGTTTGATAATGTGCCTAATAAAAGATTTATTAGGCGTAGAGATAGCTTTTGACATTAGGCCAACAGACCTTTTTTGGGTCCACTTTGTCCGCAACAGCTTTTATATTTTTTTCCAGATCCACATGGACATGCTTCATTTCTTTTGGGTTTTTTAGTCCCTGTGATAGGTTGAGACTTTTCTGACACTACCTCTTCAGTACTGAGTGTAGCCTCTGCTATATCATTTTCTAACTCTTCACGTATCTGCTCTATGGCAGCTTCTTCTTCCTCAGGGGATTCAAAATTAAATTCTACTAGTTGTAATGTCTTAACTGCTTCATACTTAATACGGGTAACAAGGTCAGTAAAAAGTCTATATGAATCTTGTTTGTACTCTGTGAGAGGGTCTTTTTGGTTGTATCCTCTAAGGCCTATACCCGTTTTGAGTACATCCATCTCATAAAGGTGGTCTCGCCACTGAGGGTCAAGTACCTGAAGGTACAAGATACGTTCTATTTCTTGACGTTGTTCTGGCTCAAGCTGTGACATCTTTTCTTCATAAAGATTTTCCATCATTTCACGTATCATATTTGTGAGTTCTTCCACTTCTTTATCTTTAAATTGTGCGACTTGTACCTCTATACGAAGTTCCTCTTTGATGAGAGCCACTAATTTTTCGATATCATAGTCTTCACTTGGCATACCATCGAGGATATCTGCTTCTGCTATGAGATGGGCGATATACTCTTCACGGTTTTCCTTGATTTTAGCACCAATATCAAACTCCGTGTCAAGTAACTGATTTCTAAAAGCATAGATGGCTTTACGTTGGTGGTTGGCTACATCATCATATTCTAATATATGTTTACGAGACTCATAGTGTTGGTTCTCCACTTTTTTCTGAGCTTTTTCTACGGAACGTGTTACGATACGAGAGTCTATGTACTCACCATCCTCAACACCTAGTTTGTTCATGATGTTTCTTATTTTATCCCCACCAAATATACGAAGTAAATCATCATCAAGGCTAAGGAAAAACTGACTTTCTCCTGCATCTCCTTGACGACCTGATCGTCCACGGAGTTGGTTGTCTATACGTCTACTTTCATGTCTTTCAGTCCCTAGTATCATAAGTCCACCAAGTGCTTTTACTTCATCGTCTATCTTGATGTCTACACCACGTCCTGCCATGTTTGTAGCTACGGTTACTGCTGCTTTTTGCCCAGCATTCATGATAATTTCTGCTTCATGAGCGTGATTTTTGGCATTGAGCATGTTGTGAGGGATTTTCTCCTTCTTCAGTCTCTCATCAATCATCTCAGATTTTTCTATAGATGCTGTACCTATGAGTACAGGTTGTCCTTTGGCATGAAGTTCACGTACACGCTTGACTACAGCATCTAGTTTTTCACGTTCTGTATTATAAATGAGGTCATTTTTATCTATACGACCCACCGGTACATTTGTAGGTATAGAGATAACATCTAAGTTGTATATTTGAGAAAATTCTGTAGCTTCCGTCTGTGCTGTACCAGTCATACCTGCAAGTTTGTCATAAGCTCTAAAGTAATTTTGATAGGTAATCTCCGCTAGGGTTTGAGACTCTTCTTGTATTTCTACACCTTCTTTGGCTTCGAGTGCTTGGTGTAGACCTTCTGAGTATCTACGACCTTCGCTTAAACGTCCTGTAAATTCATCTACGATGATAAGTTCGTTATTTTGTACCACGTAGTCTTTGTCTTTTACGAATATATAGTGTGCCTTAAGTGCTTGGTCTAGGTGGTGTGAGAGTGCGGCATTTTCAAGGTTATAAAGGTTTTCTACTTCAAAAAGATCTTGTGCTTTTTGTAGTCCATCTTCAGTCATAACAATGGTTCTATTTTTCTCATCTACCACAAAATCACCCGTGGTCTGTTCGGGTTCACCTGCTTTTGTCTCTATTTTCTCTCCACGTGTCATTTGCTTAGCAATTTCATCTGCTTTAGCATAATGGTTATGATCACGTTGTGTAGGACCAGAGATAATAAGTGGTGTTCTAGCTTCGTCTATAAGGATAGAATCCACTTCATCGATAATAGCATAGTGGTGTTCACGTTGGGCTTTCTCTTCCTCACGTACTTTCATGTTGTCACGTAGGTAATCAAAACCATATTCATTGTTCGTACCATAGGTGATGTCTGCAGCATATTGTGCTTTTCTACCTTCATCATCATGTATATCAGCAGTAAGACATCCTACTGTATATCCTAAAAAGGCATAAATTGGTGTCATTTCTTCAGAATCTCTACTTGCAAGATAGTCATTCACAGTAACTACATGTAAACCTTTGCCTTCCATAGCATTGAGCACCACAGCTAGGGTGGCTACGAGTGTTTTTCCTTCTCCTGTTTTCATCTCCGCGATGTTGCCATCATGAAGCACCATACCCCCAACCATTTGGACATCATAATGTCTAAGCCCAAGTGTGCGTTGACTCACTTCTCGGGTAATAGCAAAAGAATCACTCAAAACATCATCTAAAGTCTTGTCTCCATTTTGCACACTGTTACGCAGGGTAGAAAAAGCCTCTTTGAGAGCTTCATCATCCATTTTTGCATACTCTGATTCAAGGGCATTGATTTTCTGAACTTTTTTTAAATAGTTTTTTACAATTTTGTCATTTTTTGTGCCAAATACTTTGAGGAGAGATTTTATCATAGTGTTTTTACCTAATCTTGGTGTGGTTTTTATATGCTTGTTATTTTACCTAAATAGTGATTAATTAATCGTTTAATTTAAAGTAATACTAGGATAACACTTTATTTATATTATGTTAGAATATAAATAAACATAAGGAAAATATATGAAACCCCCTAAATGGCTAAAACCTCTAATCCTAATAAGTACCACAGCACTACTAACACTAACATCACTTAGTGCAAATGATTTCAATAACGATGGTACCGCAGATATTCCTTGGAGAAATAACACTGGAAAAACAGTACTCTGGTATCTAAATACAGATGGGGCACATACAGAAAAAGTAATTAAAGATGTATCTACAAGTTGGACGTTGGCAGGAACAGATGACTTTAATGGTGATGGCATCACAGATATTG
>JAKIUE010000050.1 GCA_021647715.1 Sulfurovum sp. | reverse complement strand
CAGGTATCATATTTATCGTAGCTGTTGCTGAACTTCTCGGTGAGAAGCTTATTAAAAAAGCTTCTGCAGGTTTTTTAACTTTAGGTCTTGCTATGATAATAGGAGGTCTTTTTACCATCATGATGGATCTTAATATTACGCATCTTCATCAGATGTTTTTCTCTCCACGTTTTACGTCTGGTATGTGGCTGATGTTGCCTCTATATGCAGTATATATCCCTATTATCATTATAAAGATTTACCTGACATTAAGTAATCAAACAAAATGGTCTAAACAAATTGCTATGTTTATTCTTATAATAAGTCTATTAGTTGAGATTGTCGAGTTTTATGTACAGGCAAAACTTTTCAACATGAATGAAGCCAGAAACCTTTGGACAACTTATCCTTTTTTAACCCTCTATTTTATGGTCTCTTCTTTTGCTTCTTCTGCTGCTATGATGATACTCTATACCTATTTTACCTATAGAAATACCGATAAAAGTAAATGTCAAGACATGATGTCCCTCATACAAAACATTACCCTCTATGGTGTCATGTTTTTAGGTGCTTATGAGGCAACAGCCTATCTGTTTATAGATAAAAAATGGGCTGAAATTATCTTATTTGGAGATTTCAAACTCTATTTTTATGCCTACTTAGCCATGGCAGTAGGTATACCTTTTATACTTCTATATAAGGATTTTCAAAATTTTTCTTATAAGATACTGGCTTCTATATTTATTATTTTAGGAACCTATTTAGGTAAGATGATATTTGTTTATGGGGGAAATGCCTATCCAATGAGTGATAGATTTGGTGTAGGTTTTGAGAAATATGGGGAATACGAACCCGTAAGAGATGTTATCTTCTTTATACCACCACTGGGTGAGATATTGGTTGTAATTGGATCTTTTGGTATTGTTTTACTTATCTACCGACTGATAGATACATACTTTAGCGTTTCTAAAATGAAAGAGATGTAACTACTGTGTTGTACACACAGAACAAACATCAAAGGTACGAAATATAAAGGTGGCTTCTTCTATATTTTTCGAACCTTTCATAGCCTCTACAGCAATACCTTGTTCATCATCATTTCCATGACTTAAATTCCACTGCGTAGGCGTGATGATTTCATAGTTCACTATCAGTCCATCTTTTACTGTGGTTTTGTGTATCAGTGAGCCTCGTGCAGCCTCAACGATGCCTGTACCTTCAAAATCTTGTAAAAGCATATGAGGGTCAAGTGTACAAGAACTCTCTTCTAAGTTTAGGTTTTTGAGTAAGGTCTTAGCATGGTCTAAGAGTGTTGCTACCTCATGGACACGTGCAAACACACGCGTAAGCAGTGAGTCTTTGTAGCGTTTGTGTAAGTTCTTCACTATAGTTCTTTTACCTACCATACCTCTTGCCAAAGGTCCTACTTCGTAGAGCCTCTCTTTATACATCACAGCTTTTGCCACTGTGCCTTTTTGTGCAGACTCTTTGACATATTTACTGTCCACGTTTGCAATTTTTGTGACGATAGACTTACCAGATGGAGAGAGCATACAATCGCCAAAGACGATGAACCTGTCATGACTCCTCCCTATCTCTGACATGCCAGAACTACCTATGAGATGTAGTAACTTCCCAAAGTCGCCTCCCACATGGTGCAAGTCTGCACAAAATTCTATGTTTAAGTACTCATCCAAAGGAAGTTCAGTCACCACTTGTTCAAAAAACTTGATAGATTCATCAACAAGACTTTGGGCTTGCATGACATCCAAATGTGTAGGATCACATGTGACTCCTCCTGGTACCGCATAAGAGGAGTGTGGCCACTGCCCTGCAAAAATAGCCAATGCTTTTGTAATCGTCGAAGATAAATACGTTGCTTTTATGGCATAGTTTTCTTCACTTTTAGAGTCAAGATAGCTCTCTAACTGTGGAAGTATTGTCATGTAAAGCCACTTTATATGGTTTTGTATAAGCTCACACGCAAGTGTAAACTCACGTATATCTTTTGCTTTTGAAGTAAGTTCTATCTTATGTCCTGCATTTTCATAGCCATTTTCTATGGCACGTACAGCACTTAACAGATGTGCATGGTTACAAATACCACATACCCTAGGAGTAATAACCAACGCATCACGGGCATCTTTTCCTTGGAGTATCTCTTCTATACCTCTATAAAAACCAAAGTTGATTTTGACATCTTCTATCTTACCTTCATGAAAAGTAAAATCAAGTTCTGCTTCACCTTCTATTTTTTCTATGAGTTGCTTTATTTTTAATGATTTCATTTATCATACTCCAACAGTCTCGTAGAAAAGCGCTTTATCTTAAAACTTTTTGTCACACCCGTAAGACTCAGATAAGCACGTTTAGGGATACCTAAAGGCATCTTTGCAGGTATTCCCATATTGGTTTTGGTTTGAAAAAGTGACGTTTGAGGAAAAGAAGCTTCAGTACATCCAAAACAAGGTGTCCCAGCTCGTGTTTTAGAACTGATGTCATTCCACAGTATCTTGTTACAAGACCCTCTAGTATAAGGTCCTTGACATCCTTGTGCATAAAAGAGACAGCCCTCTTTTAATCCATAGTTATCTGCATCTATCTTCCATTCAAAATACTCATTACGTGTACAACCATTATGCACGGTGTATCCAAAAAGTTCTGTAGGGCGATGTAGGTTATCTATGGGTATTTGTTTACCGTTAGCAAGCATGAGAAGTACATAGGATAGCCATTTGGGATGCACAGGACACCCAGGGAGCGAAATGAGTTTAGATGCATAGGCATCATAGCGTATACTCTTCTCTTCTAAGTCAAAACAAAAACCAGAAATATTTGAAGGATCTTTTTGTTTAAATACTCCTCCAAAGGTTGCACATGTTCCTGCAGTGATGATATATTTTGCTTTTTTTGCATATTTTTCTAGGATAAAAGAGACTTCTACTCCACCCTTTAAAAATCCTTTCTCTATGAAGGAGCCTTCAAGTATAAGTACATCACAAGGTACATCATCCTTAAGAACATCATCAAAACTATGTGAACCATCAAGCGCGGGATGATGCACAATATTATAATGTGAAAGTATGGAAAACAGATCAGGGTGATTTAAAAATGAATGTGTATTGCCATTACAAGTGATAGACTGTAACCAAAGTAAATGAGGTTTTTCCATTATAACTTTCTCCTTACCATCAAAGCAAGAAAAATATACATGGTTAAGCCTTCAAGGCGTTGTATATGTTACGAGAGATGTCCTCTATGTAGTATTCTATCTCTTTAGGTAATACCTCTTCACCTTTAAGAAATACCATGCCCCCTAAGTAGCCCATAAAGAGTCCAAAAGCTGAAAAAAAGTCCTGATTTCGTAGCTCACCACTGCTCACATTCTCATCAAAGAAAACCATAATCTCAGTTATAAACCCAGACACGCACACCATCCCCTCACAGCCATCAGAGAAGACCTCACGGTTAGAAAGATACACCCTTAAGAAATACTCTATCATCTCAGGTTTCTCTTTTGCCATAGTAAAATATACCGTGACAATTTGCTTTATTTTTTCTTGGGCTGAAGCATCTGTGTCATTTACCTCACGTATCTTTTCTCCTAATACTTCTGAGGTATATCTAATAATCTCTTGAGCCAATATATCTTTAGAAGAGAAATAATTATATAAATTTCCCACAGACATCTGTAGTTTTATGGCTATGTCAGGAATCGTCGTACGATGAAATCCATTGGTAGCAAAAAGCTGTAAGGCAGCTTGAATAATAGACTCTCGTTTTAATGCTTTTTTTTCTGCTATTTTCACTGTTATCCCTCGATATTTAATTAAAATATATTTTAGCATAATAATATGTTATTTTAACTATTGCTATTTTTACTATTAGGTTTAAAAGTGAAGATTTAATTATGTGAAGTGGCTCCGGACGCAGGATTCGAACCTGCGACCAAGTGATTAACAGTCACCTACTCTACCGCTGAGCTAGTCCGGAATGTTTTTGAAAAAAGCAAGTGCTTGTTTCGTGGGTGAGATTATAGACAAAATATTCTTTAATGTCAATGATTTTTTAAGCTTTTTTATAAAATTCTACACCGTTTGTTGAAACACTCTTTATTTTGTCTTTTCTTAGTAAATTTTGTACTCTATTTTGACTTTGTTCATCGAACAGTACCTCTATATCTTCTAGGGTAAGTGGACGTTTGTCTAAAGTATCTAGTATCTCCTCATCGCTATAGGGTGAAGCCGTCATCTCTGCCTTTTTACGTGAAGCAATGTAGACAGCTAGGCTACTATCAAAAAGGTGGCTTATACTTAGAAGGTCTTCATAGCTCACAGCTTGTACTGCATACGCAGGAGGCCTGTCAATACTAGATATATCAATGCGTGTGGGGTTAAGTTTGAGTAAAAAAGCATTAAGTTTATCTATCTCCTCTTTACTATCGTTCAAAGTTTTTACGATAAGTATCTCTATAATGAGAGAGCCTGTATACTTAGTTCTAAACTCCAACATCCCTGCTTTTATGTTTTCTACATCTATCCCACTATGCGAACGGTCAAGCTTTTGTAGACATTTTTGCGTGGCACAGTCAAGCGAGAGTTTGACTTCGTCTAGTTTGAGTAAGGCATCTTGTATCTTTACATCATCTATGTTTGCTGCGTTAGTAAGTATGAGAGTTTTTGTGTTTCCCTTAAAGGTGTTTATCTCATCTATGAGTTCACTTAGGTGTGGGTAGAGTGTAGGCTCTCCGTTTGCAGTAAGTGTGATGAAGTCTATGTCTTTATGTACTTCCAGTGCCTGCTTTATAGCAGAGACTATCTCCTCAACTGACACCACATCTACATAAGCATCCATAGTAGGTGCAGGAGCCAGTTCGCAGTACAAACAGTCAAAATTACACTGCTTTAGTCCAGGGCTAAGATCAACACCTAGGGACTTACCAAAGCGTCTGGAGTGTATGGGGCCGAAAATGATGTTTAACATCTATTTCTTCCCACTCACCCTCTGACATTCGCTCACAAAGTGCTTCGCATGCTCCACAGGCACATCAGGGAGTATGCCGTGTCCTAGGTTAAAGATGTGACGTTTTCCGCCCATGACTTCCTGTATGGCTTCTACACAAGCAGTTGTTGCTTCTTTAGAGTATAGACGACATGGCTCCATATTTCCTTGGAGAACATACTTGTCTCCTAGTTTTTCTTTTGCCATTGCCATAGGAGTACCCCAGTCTACACCAAAGACATCGAAATTACCATACACAAGTCCACGCTCAATAAATGCACTCACCCCTTTAGGGAACATGATGATAGGTGTATCAGGATATTTAGACTTCAAATAGTCTGCAATTTCAACCATATATTTCCATGAAAACTCATCATATTTACCCGGTTCTATCGCTGCTGCCCACGAGTCAAATATTTGTACTACATCTATCCCTGCTTCTATCTGTTTTTCCATATAGAGCTTAACCACTTCTGTCACCTTAGCTAGGATGTTATGCAATAACTCAGGGTTAGAGTACATCATCTTTTTACAGATATTATAAGTCTTTGTCCCTTGTCCTTCTATCATATAAGTAGCCAGTGTCCATGGTGCACCTGTAAATCCAATAAGGGCTATCTCGTCACCTCTCTCATCTAATTGCTTACGTAGAAGCTCTATAGTCTCATAGACATACGTCAATTTACTAGCAGCTTCTTCGCCACCGATAAGTCTATCTAGGTCTGCTTGTGTCTCTAGAGGATCAGAGAACTTTGGTCCTTCACCTTTGACAAAAGACAAATCCATACCCATTTCATCTGGAATCACTAAGATATCAGAAAAAAGAATCGCTGCATCCACACCCACAATATCTAGTGGCTGAATAGTTACTTCTGCAGCCTTTTTAGGGTCATGACAAAGATTCAAGAAGTTCCCTGCCTCGGCACGTACTGCCATATACTCTGGCAGGTAACGACCTGCTTGTCTCATCATCCATACAGGAGTGTATGGGGTCTCATTACCTAGACATGCATCTACAAATATCTTACTCATTAGTGTTTCCCTACTTTACTTAAGAAGCTTAACCCCACTGCTAGTGCCGTGATGGACAGTGCAAAGTACAACATCTCTAAAGGTGTTGTGAACTGCGTATGTAGTACTCTCTGGAAAAAGTTTACAACAAGTACCATCACAATCACTTTTGCTATCTTATCTTTTAGTTGATCTAATGAATGAATGGCCAATAATTTACTACCATTTTTACCCGAAGCCTCATCAATATCTGAAATAAACAACTCATAAATACCAAATGCAAATATAAACATCACAACGGCTATAAGATATAAATCTACTGCACCTATAATACCAGCAACGATATCTTCGTGAAAGTTCTTAGGATGAGCACTTGTTATAATGGTGTCAAAGGTATATACAGCAACACCCCAAATGTCCATAGATGCAACTACGAAAAGTACCACTGCTCCTACGAGTCCAAAAATAACAGCCAAAATAACAATAAATCTACTTCTCCAGATAAGCCCTTCAAAGAGCGTTTCTATTAAACTATTATTTTGTGCATCTATTCTTTTTCTTTCATCTAATTCTTTATCATGTTCTGTCATATTAGTTTTTCCTCATTTTTATCCATTTTTGTGCGATTCTCACTGCATTGGTCGCAGCCCCTACTCTTACTTGATCAGCCACACCCCAAAGGTGCAAGATATTGTCTGAAAACAAATCTTTACGTATACGTCCTACATAAGTCTCATCTGTATCAGTTGCGATGATAGGCATTGGGTATTCGTTTTTACTCATGTCATCTATGACTGTCACATTCTCAAAGGCAGCTAAGACTTCTCTTGCTTTGTCTACATCGACATCTACACCATCTTGAAAAGTAATAGTGATAGATTCAGAGTGTGAACGAAGTACAGGGACTCTCACACAAGTCGCACTTAGTGCAAAGTCTGTGCCCATGATTTTGGCTGTTTCATTGACCATTTTCATCTCTTCTTTGGTGTAACCATTTTCCTGTGGTACATCGATGTGGGGGATGACATTGAGGGCTATTTGATGTGCAAATGCGTTACATTCACTCTCACTTAGTTTAAAGGCAAAAAAGTCTTGCATTTGTTTGACCAGCTCTTCCATACCTGCTTTACCTGCACCACTTACTGCTTGATAAGTACTCACATCTACTCTTTTGATACCATACAAATCATGTAGAGGTTTAAGTAATTGTACCATCTGTATAGTCGAACAGTTAGGGTTAGCTATGATGCCTGTCTCCTCCCACCACTCTATATCTTCTGGATTAACTTCGGGTACTACTAAAGGGACATCAGCATTCATGCGAAAGTGTGAAGTATTATCTATGACTACTGCACCAGATTCTACTGCATATTTTGCATATTTCTCAGAAATACTTCCCCCTGCAGAAAAAAATGCAATATCTATTCGTTTATCATTGTCAGCGTACTCTGTAAATACAGTCTCTGTTAGTTCTTCTATCTTATAACTTTTTCCCTTACACTCAATCTCTTGTCCTGCAGAGTTTGCAGAGGCTAAAGGTAAAAGCTCTCCTATGGGAAACTCTACCTCTTCAAGTACTCTAAAAAGTTCTTCACCTACGGCACCTGACGCTCCGACTACTGCTACATTATATGTTTTCATCTCTACTCTAATCCTAATGTATTATCATCACTTGGTGTTGCGTTGTCATCAAGACCTTCATTCTCATCATTAATCTCTTCTGGCTTCTCTTCTTTTGCACATTTTGCCATAGAAACTACGATGTCTTTTTTCTCTACTGAAACTACTTTTACACCCGAGGTATTACGTCCTGCTTTACGAATGGTATCCATGTCTACACGTATCATCTTTCCAACAGAAGTTAAACACATCAAGTCTTTAGTCTCTTCAACTGCTACAACACCTACGACATCACCCGTTTTGGCTGTAAGCTTCATGCTTATCACACCTTTACCTGCACGGTTTTGTTCACGATACTCTGAAGCAGAAGTACGTTTACCTAAACCTTTTTCAGAAAGCATTAGTAACTCATCTTCTTCATCTTCTATGGTAATGGCACCACATACATAGTCATCTGCTATTTTAAACTTAATGGCCGTGACTCCACGTGCCACTCTACCTATCTCTCTTGCATCTTCTACTTTAAATCTAATACACAGACCTTTTTTCGTTGCCACAAAGAGCCATTTTGTGTCAGGTTTTACAATCTTAGCTTCTACGATAGCGTCATCTTCATCTAAATTAATTGCTCTTACACCATTACTTCTAATGTTTGAATACTCAGAGAGATTCGTACGTTTTACGATACCATTTTTCGTAAAGAACACTAGGCCTTTATCGTCATTAAAATCAGCGGTTGGAATAATAGCCATAATCTTCTCATCTTTTTGAAGGTTGATTAGGTTAACCACTGCCTTACCTTTGGCTATACGAGAGCCTTCAGGGATTCTATACACTTTCAGCCAGTACACCTGCCCACGGTCTGTTACAAACATAAGTGTATCATGCGTATTGGATGTAAAGAAACTCTCAATGAAGTCATCATCATAGGTAGTTACAGCTGTTTTGCCTTTTCCCCCACGGTGCTGTTTTTCATACTGCTTCACTGGCACACGTTTAATATATCCACGGTGCGTGATAGTCACAACCATTGGTTCATTTGGAATAAGGTCTTCAATGTCTATATCATCATAATCATCAATAATTTCTGTTCTTCTTGGTATTGAGAATTTTTCACCTATCTCTACAAGTTCTTCACGAATGATTTCATTAATTTTATCTTCAGATTTCAAAATAGCTTCAAGCTCTGCGATGAGCTTAAGAAGTTCTGCTAATTCATTTTCAATCTTCTCAATCGCAAGACCGGTAAGACGTCTAAGTCTCATCTCGAGTATAGCTTTTGCTTGTATCATAGAGAGTTTAAAGCGTGCTATGAGATTTTCAGCAGCATCTGCATCATCACTTGAAGCACGAATGATTTTAATCACTTCATCGATGTTATCTACAGCAATTTTAAGTCCCTCTAATATATGGGCTCTTGCTCTTGCTTTTTCAAGATCAAATATCGTTCTACGAATAACCACAGTTTTTCGATGTTTTAAGAAGATATCAAAAAGTTCCATAAGGGTAAATACTTTTGGTTCTTTGTTGTTAATCGCAAGCATAATAATCCCAAAGGTCACTTGCATCTGCGTCTGCTTAAAGAGGTTATTAATCACTATCTCACTCATAGAATCACGTTTAAGTTCTATGACTACTCTCATACCATCACGGTCAGATTCATCACGGATTTCAGAAATCCCTTCTATATGTTTGTCACGTACAAGTTGTGCGATGTTTTCAATGAGTCTAGATTTATTTACCTGAAAAGGAAGTTCATCAATGATGATAATTTCTTTAGTCTTTGTCTCTTCTATATGCGTCTTTGCACGAACTTTTATACGTCCACGCCCTGTTGTGTAGGCATCAGTAATCCCTTTTTTACCAAAGATAATCCCACCAGTAGGAAAGTCAGGACCTTTGACGATTTTCATCATTTCTTCAACAGTAGACTCAGGACTATCGATACGTAATATTAACGCTTCTATGAGTTCTTCTAGTCTATGAGGAGGAATATTAGTTGCCATACCAACTGCGATACCAGATGAGCCATTGAGTAATAAATTTGGAACACGTGCAGGTAGGACATCTGGCTCAGACATAGAATCATCATAGTTTGGTACAAAGTCTACGGTGTCTTTATCAAGGTCGTAGAGTAACTGTTCTGCAATCTTTGTCATGCGTGCTTCGGTGTATCTCATGGCTGCTGCATTATCGCCATCTACTGAACCGAAGTTTCCTTGGCCATCTATGAGTGGTGCTTGCATAGAAAAATCTTGTGCCATACGTACGAGTGCATCGTAGACAGAGTTGTCACCATGTGGATGGTACTTACCTATGACATCCCCGACTATACGTGCCGATTTTTTATAAGGGCTTCTGTGAGAAAGATGTAAGTCTTCCATCGCATAAAGGATTCTTCTATGTACAGGTTTAAGTCCATCACGCGCATCAGGTAACGCACGTCCTACGATAACAGACATAGAGTAGTCAAGGTAGCTAGCCTTCATACTGTCTTCTATGAGTATCTCTTGTGTATTTTCATTATTTTCAAACAAATCAGACAAATTATTTCCTTCTCTTTTTTAAGTGTAAATATTTTATCATATAAGAATGCTAAAAAGCTTAAAAAACGCTAAGAATCGATTTTAGTGCTATTTAATAGGATATTTTAATTTTATATTGTTTTTTGATTAACATAATATTATTATACAAAAGGCTTATATTTAATTTTAAAGCACTCATTTTCTCCTCATTTTATTTGGCTATAATACTTCAATCAACAAATATAGTTAGGATTATTTATGCCCATAGAACAAATAAAAGACATCGTAGATTATGGAATCATTGGTTTACTAGGACTGCTCTCCTTCATCACATTTTGGTTTGCAATAGAGCGTATATTCTACTACCGTAGTATCAAAGTAGAGAGCTATTCAAACAAAACTGCCCTTGAACTAGACCTCTCGAAACGATTGGCAACCATCGCAAGTATTGGCTCTAATGCACCATATATAGGTTTGCTTGGTACGGTCATTGCTATTATCATCACCTTTTATATCATTGGTGACAAACAAGGTGACATAGATCCTGGTGAGATTATGAAACACTTGGCATTGGCACTTAAAGCCACTGCTGCTGGTCTAGTCGTTGCCATCCCTGCTACAGTACTTTATAATGCCCTACTTACCAAAGTAGATACCCTACTAGCAAAATGGGAAATAGCACAGGATAGTAAATAATGTCTAAATACTGTATCCTGAATACGGCTAGCCGTATGGGCTCTCTGCCGAAGAGTCCTTTGCTGGGCTTTGCCCAGAAAGGAACCTATCAATGAGACGCGAACGCTTCGATAAAATGAACGTGGTTCCGTTCATTGATATTGTTTTGGTACTTCTAGTCATTGTACTAGCTACTGCTACCTTTGTGACAAATAAAAGCATCAAAGTAGACTTACCAAGTGCAAGTTCTAAACAAAATGAAGAGAAAAAAAGCATACAGATTGCTGTAAATAAAGAGGGCCAATATTTTTACAACACCGAGAAACTTACTCTTGATACTATTAAAGATAAACTTCTTAAACTTAATACTAAAAAAGACATTATTTCTCTAAGTATGGATAAAAGTTCAGAATTTCGATATTTTGTAGATATTATCGACATACTAAAGACAAAAGGATTTGAGAATATCTCTATTATCTCTAAAAGATAAATGATAATTGGTCAAACCTACCTTTGACAATTTTTGACAATAATATACTAAAATTCCCTCACTTAAAAATTATAGAAACAAGACATAGGGATATTCCACCATGAAAAAAATTATACTCATTTTCGTACTACCTTTTTTACTTCTTGGTAATAATGCAATATCGCTTAACGATAAAATAGCTTTACTTGAGAAAAATGAAAAAGAATTTCTTTCAATGCTACAGTCTGAACATATCAGAATATTAGAACGAGAAGAGATGTTAAGACTTGAGAAAGAAAAAATTGAAAAAATACGTATTGAGAAAATACGTCAAGAAAAGATAAACTATGCCCTAAAGCATGAGACTTCACTTTTAGCATCACGTTTAAAATCTCTTATGAAATCACATTTAGGTTATCTTTCTGTCCTTGTTCAAAAAGAAAAAATCTATAAAGAAAAACAACTTCGTATTGATAAACAAAGAGAGAAGAGAATTTTAGCAAAAATAGATATTGCTACACAACGTATGTATGTATACAAAGGAGATACTCTTTTATACACATGGAAAGTCTCTTCTGGCAAGCGTGGTCATGCAACACCTAGAGGACAATATAGAGCTTTATCTACTGTAAAAAATTATATGTCAAGAAAATATAAAGCTCCCATGCCTTACTCTGTATTTTTCAAACCTGGATATGCTATACATGCAACTAATAGTATAAATAAACTTGGAAGTCCAGCTTCACATGGATGTATACGATTACACAAAAGTAATGCAAGTAAGTTTTATGCTTTAGTGAGAAAAATGGGAAAGAAAAATACAACTATCAGCATAATTAACTAAGCCTCTGTCATCATGAAATATGGTCGTTTAAGCTGCTCTGTCATCTTATGTAGACTCACAGACCTACCCTCACGCACAAACTCATGCCCATCTAAAAAAACTATCATCGTAGGGAGTGAAATCACATTATAATGTGAAGATATATCTGCATACTCTTGTGCATCCAAATAGATTTGCTTGAGTTTTGGGAACTCTGTATCAAAAAGTTCTCTAACCTTTGGACGCAATGCATGGCATACATTACAGTGTTCTCCTGAGAAGTATAGGAGGACTCCTACCTCTTCTTTTATAATATTCTGTAATTCTTCTAAGTTCATATTATTCATCCTCTTCATTTAGTTCTAAATCAGAGATAAACCTAGTAGAAAGTGCTTTAGCTCTACCCTGTATTTTAATAGCTGCTGTTGGAGTAAAGAGTTCATCCAGTGTCTCTCTAAAAAGTAGGAGCCAACGCTCAAAATGCTTCTCTTCCAAGCCACCAAGAAACATATGTGCTAACAGTGGATCACCCATATACCTGCCCTCTCCTGTCATAAGAGAGAGCCAAAAATTGTCTAATGTATTAAAGTGTTCATACCACTTATCATTTTTAAGATCATCGCCTAATGCACGAATGAAAAATGGACTCAATAGCGCATCATCTAAAACTTTTTTATAAAAAGATCTTACCAATGTTTCTATATTGCCTCTGTCTATCGTTTCATAAAGCATAGTATTTTCCTTTTATAATTTGGCATTCTTCTCTCGTCTTATTTTATCTCAAATAAGTTATTTTCTAGATATGTAGTATATGTTTAAAAATGATTATGAAGTGTACCATCCTACCTTTTAAGGTAAGCTCTATGGTTTTATTTTAAGAAAAATTTTTTGGGTTTTATGCGCTTATTCATTATTTTTTAAATGGACTAAAATTATCATCTATAAATCCAAAGCTATGGTTGACATCTTCTAAATTTACATCTGTTACCTTTGAGACATCCCACATACTAATATTTTGTTTAAAGATATGCGAAAAATCAGTCATTTTAATATGAAGAAACATGCCACCCATCTGTTTTAATCGATACTTTCTTGTTCTATATCCAACCATTGCATAAATTTACGACTTAGCACTTCTGCTCTTTTGTAAAACTTCTGTGCAAGTTTAGGTGTGTAGTATAGGTGTACGACTTCATCAAAAAGTTTTAGCCACGCTTCAAAAGTCTCTTCATACATCTCTGCCAAGTCTAAATGTGGAGCAAAGGCATCTCTTGTATATACCTTTTCTCCTGTCATTAGCATCATCCAAAAATCTTCCAGTATTTTATAATGCTCCTGCCATTCTTCATTCTCTAAGTCATTACCCAAAGCCATGATAAAATAGGGGTTTACAGTTTGATCTTTCATAATCATTTTGTAAAATGTTCGAACCATTTTTGAAATATTTTCTCTATTAACCTCTGCTTCCAAGGTATCACAAACAATCTTTGACATAATTATTGACTAATACTCATCATCTTCATCACTCGCAAACTCCCCTATCTCTAAGCCTTGCATAAATCGTCTTGCTATAGTTTGACCTTTAGTGTAGAACTTGTCTGCTATTTTTGGTGTGAATTGTGTATGTACCTGATTGTAAAAAATTTCTAACCAACGGTCAAAGATTTCTACTGTGAGTGTGCCCATAAAGGCATGTACCATGTAAGGGTCACCCCTATACCCTTCTTCCCCCGTCATCATCAAAAGCCAAAATCTATCTAGGGTACCATAGTGTTCTCTCCATTTACCGCTATCCAAATCATCACCTAGTGCTTTAATAAAAAATGGTCCCACTAAATCATCTTTTATAAGTGTCGCGTAAAATGCACGTACCATTTTCTCTATCGACTCTAAATCTACTTCAGCAGTTTTCATGATATTTCCTTAGTCTTCGTGGCAAATTATATCCATAATTTATCTGTTTCAAATTGACTTATCTCAAGAAGAACAGCTCAACTTTTCATACTATAAACCTAAAGTATCTACCTCTGGAAAATATTGCATCTCATCCTCTGTTGCATAATAAGCTTCTACCTCTTCTTCATCTAAGCCATCATCACCTGTCATTGATAAATTGATATAAATATGCGTAACACCTTTGGGTATATAAATATAATCATACGCTCCAATATCAATAGTGTTAGGATTTGTATCATCTCTTTTTACAATGATACCTACAGTACTTGCTATTGTACTAACTTTATTATAAGCAATTGCATAAAACCCATTTATATAAGCTTCATCCATGCCATTTTTCTCCGTCATCAATTTAACATATTTCATATTTCCATAATTCTTTAATTTTAAAATAGTCCCACCCAGAACAGCTATCTTCATACCTCGAAACATATCGCCATTTTGATAAAATCCATCAAATATTCTTACTCTATTTTCTATACTTATACCCTGTGCTATATTGTTTCCTATCATATCATCAGGAACAGCAGTATACAAAGAGTTATTTAGTTCTA
Source organism: Sulfurovum sp. (assembly GCA_021647715.1). Taxonomy (GTDB): domain Bacteria; phylum Campylobacterota; class Campylobacteria; order Campylobacterales; family Sulfurovaceae; genus Sulfurovum. The sequence goes on along the minus strand of JAKIUE010000050.1, from coordinate 910 downwards.
ATTTCTCTTTTAACTCTTCTTTTGGGAGATTTGGAAAAAGGTACTGCATTATTCCAAATAAAGTCACCCTTGCTCCCAAAAAGTTTGGGTGTATTCCATCTTTTGAATATACAAGTTCCTTAGTAGTATCTTTATATATATCTCTCATAGGATTTAACATCATTGGGATATTTAACTCTTCTGATAGTTCGGTATATATCGCTTCTAAGTTTTCGCTGGCTTCCAGATTGTGTAATGCGGGTGCAACCAAGAACATTTTTATTTTTGGATACTCTTCTCTAATAGTATTAATAGCTGTCTTTATTCTTTCTTTAACTCCTGCTTTTCTCTCCTCTACCGTACTCCATTCGCTTCTTGGTAAATAATTCCAGTCATTGATGCCCAATGAATATTCCATAACTGTTTTACTACCTTCTTCTCCCTTAATCTCGGTAGATAAGTCCTTAAATTTTGGGTACTGATCTCGTATCCAAGCTGGTGACTGAATACCAGATTGGGCAAAATGAATATAATCCAAGTCAAAATTCTTTAGTCCCACTTCTCTAATAATCTGATCTTGTCCATAAGATCCATCTCTTGTACTGTCACCTGCTATTACATATAAATCACCTTTATTGATTGTTATTGGTGCCTGTGTATCTGTAGTTGAACTTTCAGAACCCACCACAACAAACCCACTATTCTTCCCACTAATCTTCTTATCCGTATGCGTCCCATCTGCTTTCATATACCAAAGATAGTTACTAGAACCTTTTCTCCAAAGAATATCAGCATTGCCATCCTTATCAACATCTCCAATGGCATGCAGTGTCCAATCTGTTGAAAGAGTGCTAATAGCTTTATAGGTATATGTTCCATCTGCATTCATATACCATATGACTGTTTTACCTGTATCTTTTCTCCAGAGAAT
>JAKIUE010000150.1 GCA_021647715.1 Sulfurovum sp. | reverse complement strand
CTGAAGTAGAGAAGCGAACAGCACACATCAAAACCCCTATGGATGTCAGCGTCATGGGCTGTGTGGTCAATGCCATAGGTGAAGCCAAACATGCAGATGTGGCTATAGCCTATGGTAAAGATGCAGGTCTCGTGATGCTCAAAGGCGAAGTGGTAGCTCGCTTACCTGAAGCAGAACTTGTAGACCGGTTTGTACTTGAAGTTGAGAAATTTGCCAAGGACAATACATAATGGAAAATATGTACAATCTAAACATAGAACGTGCGGTTCTCTCGGCGATTATCTTTGATCCTGAAACATATGAAGAGATAGCAGCTAAGCTGAAAAGTCATGATTTTTATTTACCCTTTCATCAACATTTGTATGTTGCTATGGAAGAACTCTCTCGTGAAGAGAAACCTATAGATGAAGAGTTTTTACGTTCCAAATTGGTAACGATGGGAAAATTTGATGAGGTAGCGATGCTTGATTTACTCTCTGCAAATCCTATCTCAAATACCGCAGCGTACCTAACTGAAATTAAAGCAAAATCAAGTAAACGTGCCTTAGCAACACTGGCTACAGAGATAAAAAAAGTAGTTATCGAGGATGATTTACCTGCCGAAGAGGTAATGAACCTCGTAGAGAAAAAACTCTATGAAATCACACAAAACAACACAAATGAAGACTTTAGAGAATCCAAAGAAATCACACTAGCAATGATGGACGAGATAGAACGTCTTAAAGCTCTAGGTAACTCTAAACTTGTAGGTGTTGACACAGGTTTTAAAAACCTTAATGACAAAACTTCAGGCTTTGGTAAAGGAGATTTAGTCATCATAGCTGCAAGGCCTGCGATGGGAAAAACTGCACTGGTACTCAACATGGCATTGCGTGCTATAGAGCGTAACGAAGGTGTGGCATTTTTCTCACTAGAAATGCCTGCGGAACAGCTTATGCTTAGATTACTTTCTGCTAAAACTTCCATACCCTTGCAGGCACTTAGAGTGGGGGACTTACGAGATGAACAGTGGTCACAGCTCTCAGCAGCTACTTCTGAACTTGCAGAAAAAAAGCTTTTTGTAGATGATGGTGGATACGCAACCATACACCATGTGCGATCAAAGCTTCGTAAACTAAAGGGACAACATCCTGAGATTAGTATAGCCATCATAGATTACCTACAGCTTATGTCTGGAGATGGTGGTCGTGAGGGTAGACAGCAAGAAGTATCTGAAATCTCTAGAGGGTTAAAACAACTTGCAAGAGAGTTACAAATCCCTATAGTAGCACTCTCTCAACTAAACCGTGGTGTAGAAAGCAGAGACAACAAACGTCCAATGCTCTCTGACCTTCGGGAGTCTGGTGCCATAGAACAAGATGCAGACATCATTTTGTTTGTGTACCGTGATGATGTGTATCGTGAAGCAATGGAAAAAGAAAGAGAGATGAAGGCAAAAGCAGAGGGCAAAGAGTATAGTACAGAGTTTAAAAAGAAATCTGAAGAAGATGCAGAAATCATCATAGGGAAACAAAGAAATGGTCCTACAGGAACGGTTGAACTTGTGTTCCAAAAGAACTTTACACGATTTGTTGACAAAGCCATATCTCCTGCATTTGAAGTGGTGTATGAAGATAGCGATATTCCTATGCAAGAGACCAATATAAACATAGATATACCTCAAATATAAGTGCAAGTGTGCAGCTAGAAAAACCAAAACTTTTTCAGACAAGAAAAGGTTTTATAGTAGTTGTATTGCTATTAGTGTTTATCATCGCGATACGGCTTTTCTTTGTGTATGACACTTATCAAAACTTTATATCAAAGCCTTTTTATTATACGCATGCTGAAGTTATCATAGCCTATGAAAAAACAAAAAAGGGTAGAAGTTATACTGTTTTAAAACTAAAAAGTGATGAGGGCTTTACTTTTTATACGACTACGCACCGAAAAGAAAATTTTAACCATAAGATTCTACGCTTACAACTGTTTCCAAGTAGTGATATTGGATTTAAAGATTATTTGGGGACATTTTACGTAAAAAGTAAGATAAAACATCAAGAGATAATAGCTGAAACTTTTAAAGATACTTTGCTAAAAAAAGTTGCTATCCAGCATGACAATACATCACTTGCTTCTTTTTATAATGCCATATTTTTTGCAACACCTTTAGACAAAGTATTACGAGAGAAAATTGCACTACTTGGGGTTAGTCATTTAGTAGCTTTATCTGGTTTCCATTTGGGGATATTGTGGGGCTTAGTATATGGGGTTCTCTATTTTTTCTATAGACCTTTACAACAGAAGTTTTTTCCTTTTAGACAGGCTCTTTTTGATGTGGGATTACTTGCTATATTTCTTTTAGGTCTGTATGTTTGGTTTGTAGGAAGTCCACCATCACTGCTTCGCTCTTATGCTATGGTGTTTGTTGGATGGGGCGTATTGCTTTTGGGTATGGAATTACTTAGCTTTACATTTTTGACAAGCATCATGCTCATACTTGTCACACTATTCCCCTCTCTTTTAGTCTCTCTTTCTTTTTGGCTTTCTGTAGCGGGTGTGTTTTATATTTTTCAACTTTTACAGTATACAAAACACCTAAACAAGTGGCTTATTTCATTTTTAGTGATTCCCTTGGGTATCTTTGTGTTGATGCAACCAGTGGTACATGTGGTTTTTGGTATGACAAGTTCTTATCAACTTTTTTCACCTTTATTGTCAATACTTTTTGTTCCATTTTATCCTTTAGTCATGTGTTTACATCTCTTAGGGATAGGTGATGTTTTGGATGGAGCACTTCAGTGGTTATTTTCTCTTCCTGTAGAGAGTAGGGAAAAGTTAC
>JAKIUE010000149.1 GCA_021647715.1 Sulfurovum sp. | reverse complement strand
ATCCTAATGGGTGTACCACTTATTATTGTTACAATCACATGCGGATGTGGTGAAATTGGTATACACGCCAGACTTAGGATCTGGTGCTTTACGGCGTGGAGGTTCGAGTCCTCTCATCCGCACCATCTACTTATACATAACTCTCACAAACAACGACTACATCAAACTTTAAGAGACCTTTTAAGCTTTCACTATTTTACGATTGGTAACCTATTGGTAACCAAAACCTCATTTCTCATTCCATACTATATCATAACAAGTACTTCTCCCCCCATGACCTTCTACCTCACGCAATAAGCCTTTATCTACTAACTCTTTTATATGACGTGATGCGGTTAGTTGTGTTGTGCCTGCAATAGCTCTATACTTTTTATTGGTTAACCCACCTTCAAATTTACCTTCTCCTGTATCAAGTAATTTGTTAATGACTTTGGTTTGTTTTTCATTGAGATTTAGGTCTCTAGCTCTATCCCAAAATTTTGTTTTGTTAACAACTGTTTGAATGTTTTCAAGTGAGATGTTAATCGCACTGTTTATCATACTTGTATGCCAGAGTATCCAGTCTGTAAAATCAAAATTTTTATTCTCCATAATCTTATTGGTTTTTTCCAAAGAGGCATAATAGTTTTTTTTATCTTGCATAACAGCAGAAGAGATAGAAAAATACTTATGGTTAAGCCCTAGTTCTTTAGAAAGTACATAGTTTGCTATGGCTCTTGTTAGTCTTCCGTTACCATCATCATAAGGGTGAATGATGACAAACCACAAATGGGCAATGGCACTTTTAACGTAAGGGTTGTCCTCAGAATGATTTATATAGTCAAGAAACGTATGCATTTCGTCTGTAAGCGTATCATGAAAAGGAGCTATATAATGTGTTTTTTCTTTCATCCCTCTACCAGAGACTACAGACATTTCTTCGCTTCTGTATTTTGCTACATCTATTTTAGTCATACCACTATACCCAGTAGGAAACAGAGCATTGTGCCATCCGTGAAGTCTCTCTTGGGTAAGTGCTTCATGGTTGAAACTACTATCTATAAGTATATCTACCAATCCATCTGTATGATGTGTTGAATGGTCATTACTATAGTCAAAAGTTTCATCAAGCTTTTTATGCACAGAGGAACGTACACTATCTCTATTGAGTATTTCACCTTCTATTTCTGATGAAGCGAGAATTTCATTGGTTACTGCATCTAGTTGCATGGAGGTAGTATTGCTTGCATTGAGAGTGTTGATTGTACCTTCAAGTATGCCTGTATTACGAGATACTTGTGATAGTACTGAATCTAGTTCTGCATGATTGTGTTGAAAATTAGGATAGTCTGCATGTTCCCAAATCCACTTTTTTTCTTTCATTTTTGTACCTTTGATAAGAATAATACATTAATCATATCATAAAATGATAAGAATATCAATACAATCATATCATTTAGAAAAGTTACATGATATAGAGTGATAATTTCCTAAAGTAATCATCATCAAAATTTAGGATTTAATAGTAAATATCAGGGTCTAAAAACCTCTTCAAAGTACGGTACAATGGGCAGAAAACAAGGTTAATTTACAAATGGCTGTAAAAAAACAGAAAAATATGCCCAAACTGCAACTCAAACCAAACCAAAAAAGTAGGTATTGAAGATGGAGTTCAAAGGTATAAATGTAATGATTGTTATAAAAAGTTTCGTTCAAAAAGAAGACCTTTAAGACTTCAACAAGTCATCTTCAATAAGTGCATATACAAGAGACAGACTCTACAGGATTTATCAAGTGAATATCATCGTAGTATCTCATGGGTACAAAAACAAATCTTTGAGTATGAACCAGAATATAAAATACATAATCCAAGAGCCGTAAACTTAATATGCGATGCAACTTTCTATGGGAAAAGAAAAGATAAGTTAGGGACTTTAGTATTTAAAGACAGTATCACAAAAGAAGTCTTGATATGGAAACACATACAAAGTGAAACAATCAAAGATTATAAGTAGCTACTTGCCGAACTGATAGATCTAGGCTACACCATTAATTCTATCACCATAGATGGCAAAAGAGGCTTATATAAAGCTTTTACAGGAAAGTTTGCTACGCAACCGCTATTCGCTACTATCCTGTACAAATGTGTCATTTCCATCAGAAAAGGCACCCCAGGGGCATTTCCTACGGGCATAATACAGCGATACATAACAAAGCACCCCAAACTCCAAGCAAGTAAAGACTTACAAAAAATATTGCAGAGACTTACCTCTACCAATGAAACTATCTTTACTAAAAATCTAGATGATTGGTATGAAACCCACAAGTGTTTCTTAGCGGAGAAGACATTTAATGAGACAACAGGTAAAGAATATTTTACTCATGCAAAACTGGTCTCTGCATATAGAAGTTTGAGAACAAATCTACCTTACTTATTTACCTATAAAAATCCTAAACATTTAGACATGCACAACACTACAAATTCTTTGGATGGAGGTGTATTCTCTCCGATGAAAATGTTGATTAAAATTCATAGAGGGCTAACGAAATCTTTGAAGTTAAAAATGGTGGATGATTATTTGGTTAGAAATAAGAAAAATTAATAATTCAGACCCTGATATTTACCATTAAGTCTAAAGTTTACATATTGACGCTGTGTAGGGGACTATAGAGAAGTTTGGGTGACTTTAATAAAGTTTGAGGAATGTATCTTTATAAATCCTCTCATCCTCACCACATTATCACGTATAACCTCCCCCTATTTTAATCAATCTTATTTTTTTAAATTTTATAGTATAATGTTATATGGTTTAGTTTATTAGGATTCTATATGGATAAGAGTTTAT
>JAKIUE010000148.1 GCA_021647715.1 Sulfurovum sp. | reverse complement strand
AAAGATGGGTACAGAGTATTTTTTAGCCAGGCATGATTTTATAATGCCTGCGTTAAAACGGTTTTCACAAAAATCTTTGTTAATATGGTTAGAGAGACAGAGACTTTTTCCTGTTATTCGTAAAAATTCGCAGTACTTTTGTGAGCGTTCGGCTTCACAAATAGTTGATGTCTTTACAAAAGAGCTAAGAAAACAAAGGGTAATACTCAATGAAAAAGTATTAGAGGTAACAAAACGAGATGAACATTTTACCGTGACAACCAATAAGCGTAGTTACACAGCTAAACATGTAGTAGTGGCTTCAGGAGGGCTTAGTTTTCCTAAGCTGGGAGCTAGTGGTATTGGGTATGAGATAGCAGCATCCTTTGGACATAAAATAATTAAGACCGCGCCAGCACTTGTGGGCTTAACTGTGCAAAAAGAGCAGTTTTTCTTTAAAGCACTCTCTGGTGCTTCGTGTAAAGTAAACATCAAAGTATCAGATGAAGTTTGTACAGGAGATTTACTTTTTACACATAAGGGATTAAGTGGACCTGCTGTATTGGATGCCTCACTTTACTGGGAGAAGGGAAGTATTGAAATAGATTTTTTACCAGACTTCTCATGGAAGGCATGTAAGGGCAGTAAAAAGCAGATCTCTTCTTTACTTTCTTTGCCAAAACGCATAACTAAGGCATTTTTGCTACAATTAGGTGTAAGAGATAAAGCTTTTGTAGCATTAAGTAAAGAAGACTTGGACATTCTTCAATCACTTCATCATTACACCTTTGCACCAGCAGGGACTTTTGGATATTCTAAAGCAGAGGTGACAAAAGGTGGTGTCTGTACGGATGAAGTAGATGCTCAAACACTTATGAGTAACAAAGTGCAAGGGCTTTATTTCCTAGGAGAGGTCTTGGATGTGACTGGGAGATTAGGGGGGTACAACTTTCAATGGGCATTTTCATCTGCTTATAGTTGTGCATATAGTATTAAAAAGCGTTTATAAATTAAATTGACTTTTTTTGACAAATAAGAGATATAGTTATTAGTAAAATACGCGAATACTTAGGGAAACAAGGAAGAACATGAAACTAAAAATTTTAATAGTCAGTATAATTATACTATTGATAAATGGGTGTGTAGGTACACCGGACAGTGAAGGCTGGAGATATGGGCAAAAAAATGATTTTTTAAGTATTTTAAAAACGGACAAATATATGTCTTTATGTAATCAAAAATCACTTTATGAGCAAGTTAAAAGTAGTAAAAACTCTAAACTTATGACAAAACTACTTGTAGCCTATACCAATAACCTTGCAAACTCATGTATAAATATGAAAAGTTTTAAAGCATCGCAACGTGCAAAGAGAGCCAGAAATATAGATACCCGTTTTTCTACAAATTATCAAAAAGTAAAAGCAAGTGATATTAAAATGCAACTTAAGGCGGGGCAGAGTATTGAACAAATTTTAAAACCTTATATCCCTACAATACCTCAGTTTAATGCACTTATCAAACAGTTTAAAGCATTGTCAAAAAGCAAAAGTATAGAAGCAGGACAGTTAAAAAAGATACGTTTAAACATTGAAAGAACTAAGCTTATGAAAGCAAATGTTGGTACACATTATACATTGGTAAACATTCCAGAGTTTCAATTACGTGTGGTGGAAAATGGAAAAACTGTATTAAAGTCTAAAGTGATTGTGGGTAAAACCAATATGCAAACGCCTATCTTTTCAGAAAAGATGAAGTATGTGCAGATTAATCCACAGTGGAATGTACCAGACTCTATTATGAGAAAATCATATATACCTAAAATAAAAGCAAATCCAAGATGGGTGAAAGCTAATGGTATGGAACTGCATAAAGATTCTTATGATTTACGTTCTAAGAAAGTAAACCCTGCATCTGTTGATTGGTCTAAGTATCCTAAAGATGAGAAAGGATACATTCCTTATAAACTTGTGCAAGTGCCATCTCGTAAAAATGGTTTGGGACGAATGAAGTTTATTTTTCCAAATAGGTATGCTGTTTATATACATGATACACAGACGAAGTCACTCTTTAAAAGAAATTCAAGAGCTTTTTCTCATGGTTGTATAAGACTTAGTAAACCTAAAACACTTTTAAAGCATATTACCTCAAAATATAGTGCAAAAAAGTTAGATTCAGTTGAGAATTGGTATGTTGGCAAAAAAACAAAACATCTTTTACTGAACAAACCACTACAAGTGCATACGGTTTACTATACAGCGTATGTAGATGAAACGGGTGTATTAAAACTCTTTAATGACATTTATGGTTTTGATAAGTCACAAAGACTTAACTTTTAAATGAGTGTAGTGCAATGAAGAAAAAAGGACTATTCTCTCCTTTTGCACTGTTTATATATGCAGTTATTCTCATGGCGTTGATTGCATACATACTTGAACCTACTTCAGAAGATACCATAAAAAAGAAAACGCAAACTCCTTTGGAGAAAAGTAAAAAAGATAAACCCCAACAACAGACAATAGAAAAAGATGAATCTTCATCTATATTTGATTGGTTGAAAAAAGAAGATTTAAGCGATGCAAACTTTGATAAACGTTTGGTCAAGATAGGTGCAAAAGTCGGAGATAAAGTTTTTATACGTATTTTTAAAAAAGAATCTTTATTAGAAGTATGGATGAAAGTTAAAGATGACTATGTGTTGTTTAAGCACTATCCTATTTGTAAATATTCTGGATATTTAGGACCTAAGCTCAAACAAGGGGATAAGCAATCACCTGAAGGTTTCTATAAAGTAACAAGGCGTCTTTTGAATCCAAACAGTAAGTATCATCTGGCTTTTAATCTTGGGTATCCAAATAAGTATGATAGAG
>JAKIUE010000049.1 GCA_021647715.1 Sulfurovum sp. | reverse complement strand
TATATGCATTTACAGCGACATGGAAATTTACTTACTATGCACCAAATACATTAAGAATTTTAGAAAACAAAAAGTTAAAAGAGCAAGATAAACGAGCGATTACAGATTACGAACTTGATCCACGTACAAAAAATGGCTTAGAGTTATGGATGGAGTACTACTTGCCTTATGGTATTATTAAATTTATCATTTTTCCTATGCTCTTTTTGCCTTTTGGTATACAAGCCTCTATTAATGCACTTATTATTATTTTAATTGCTGAGGCATTTGCTAATATGCATTCATTTTTAGTGATAGTACCTAACCATTCGGCTGAAGACATCTATATGTTTTCTGAGCCTAGTAAAAGTACAGGTGAATTTTACTTACGTCAGATAATGGGTTCAGTGAACTATAATACTGGTACAGATTTTATAGATTTTTTACAAGGTTTCTTGAACTATCAAATTGAGCATCATCTTTTCCCAAATATGCCCCTAAGTTACTATCAAAAAATGCAACCTATCGTCAAAGAGATTTGTAAAAAACATAATTTAGAGTATAGACAAGAGTCGGTGTTTAAGCGTGCTTTAATGACTATTGACCTTATGGTAGGTAAGACAAAACTTCTTCGTGTGGAAGGCATATAACTTATGAGTACCGAGCAAAGGCTCGCTCGTGTAGACGATATTCTTTCACGTAAACAACCCAGACTTCAAGTAATGCTCGATAACGTACATAGCTCACAAAATCTCTCTGCTATCATACGTACCTCTGATGCAGTAGGGGTATTAGATATTTATTACTCCTCTAAAGACAATGAGGCTCTTCGTATACATAAGACCATTACACAGGGGGCACACCGTTGGACGCATCGTCATAGGATAAGTGAGGGAAGTACTATTAAATTTCTACAACAGAAGAAACAAGATGGTTTTCAAATTGTTGTGACACATCTAGAAAAACGAGCAGTGAATTATAGAGAGGTAGATTACACTAAGCCAACATTAATTATCATGGGAAATGAAAAAGAGGGTGTAAGTCCAGAAGTCATAGCAGAAGCTACCGATGTGATAGTCATACCCATGCAAGGTATGGTGCAGAGTCTCAATGTTTCAGTAGCCACTGCACTAATACTCTATGAGGCACAACGACAAAGAGAAAATAGTAGTATGTATGCTATACCACAAATAAGCCTAGAGAAAAGAGAAGCCATTAAAGCAGCGTGGGTTTATCGTGATACTATAGCACGTAGAAGCAAAGGTGATATTGCACTTGAATTTCAAGAAGAAATTATTACGTTTTAATGATTCACAATGATTACACTTTTTCATTCTAGTATATACCTATAAATTAAAGGATATAAAATGCTTAAATTAAAACATTTAGGACTGATTACGATGGTATCGGGTACTTTTCTTTTGTCTGGATGTGTACCTCAACCTTATGTTGGTGTGTCACTTGGACAAGGTGGATATTATAATAATGGAGCAAGACTTGGTGTCTCTTTGATGTCATATAGGTATCCATATTATTATAATAGACCATATTATTTTTTAGATGGATTGTACTATTATGGTGGCTATTACAGAAATGGATTCTATCATTATGGAGATAGACGCTTTGGTCATGGACATTATTATCATAATGGAAATAGGTATTATAAAGGTAGACGATACAGAGCACGAAATGGTAGATATGGTTATTATCAAAATAGAAATTATTATGAACGATCAAGACGTGCTACATCAAGACAAACAATTTCAAGACGAAGTAGTCATGATAGAGGTAGAGAATATAATAGACAAAGACCAAGTGGACAAAGAGGGTATCGTAATAAAATAAGAGACAATAATGGATGGAACAACAATGTAAGAACACGTTCTAACTATAAGGTAAGACAACGTACTAGAAATGTTCAATCACGAAATCAATATCAACCCCAACGCACGAGGAGCAATGTAAATTCACGAAGTACTTATCAGCCTCAACGTAGTCAAATGAGGTCAAATACAAGTTCAAGACAAAATATGGGTGTGAGAAAGAGAAGTAGACCTGTAAGATGATTTTTACAGGGTGATATTGTTAATAGCCATGCATTTCACCTTCAATAAAAACTAAAGATGCTTTTAGTGCTTCTAAGACTGTAATTTCTTTTGCCTCTAATGTCTCTAAAGAGTAGAGGCGAAGTTTTTCAAGATAGAGTGCTAATAATTCTTCATTTTCCATTTATATTTCCAATTAGGTTTGTACAAAAATTTTTAAAAGAGGGCAGACTTAAAGTTGATTTTCTTTTCTTTTCTCCCCACATTGGTTCAGGATAGTAAGCATCTTCTTCAAATCTTGCCATAATATGCCAATGTACATGTGGTAGGTAGTTCCCAAAAGATGCTATATTTATCTTAGTTGGTTTATAATAGAGTAGCATTTCTCTTTCAATGATGTCAAGTAAATGATAAATTTCTAATTTTATCTCTTTAGGAACTTCACTCATCTCTTTATAGGCTACCTGTGTAAAGATTTTAAGCCAAGGAATTTCTGAAGCTTCTGTTTCTATTTTAATATTTTCATTTTCATATATGAGTGACATTAACGTATCCTTTTGAATTGTGTATGACTTAATTTATAAATTTTAGAAGCTTTGTTATTTGTGTTTAGTGGTTCAATAATCACATCTGCCATAGATCTAGCAAAACCTTCATCATAGCTTTTATTGCTCAGGTTTGCAGATGTAGTATACGCCCATTTTAAACGGTTAAGTAAGAGTAGATGTCGTTTGTCATGTATCACTCTATATGAATGCTTATTTGGTAGAATAAAAGTAGTTTTTTTTGCCCGTCTAACTTTATTTTTATGTAGACTTGGAATGCGCGTAAATTTTTTGAGCGTATTTAAGGAGTTTACTGCTTTTATGTAATGTTTATGTGAAGGTCTTTGTTTAATATCATCAAGCTTTTTTTCATTTTGAGAGACAAAACCGATAGTGGTATCGGTTTGTGTTAAAAATACTTTTTTGTTTAACATTATTATAATCGTCTATTATGAGAGATAATCTTGTAATGCTTTGGCTTCAAGTATACCAGTGGTCATTTTAAGTTCTTTGATAGCCATTGCTGTGGCCCTTGCAGCTGCTATGGTTGTAAAATATGCTACATGGTTAGCCAATACGGATTGTCTAATAGTTCGAGCATCGGTTTTACTTCCTGCATTATCTGATGTATTAATTGCTATGGCTATCTCTTCATTTTTAATCATATCATCAATATTAGGACGACCTTCAGATATTTTTAGTACTTTTGTTGAGATTACTCCTGCTACCTCGAGTGCTGCATGTGTTCCTGCGGTAGCTACAATCTCAAACCCAAGATCAATAAACATTTTACCAATCTCAGCAGCATTTGGTCTATCTGACTTTGTAACAGAAAGAAAAACTTTACCCTCTAATGGGATGATATTTTTAGAGGCAAATTGAGATTTTGCAAAAGACATACCAAAATTTTGAGATATACCCATCACTTCACCTGTAGATTTCATCTCTGGACCTAAAATAAGGTCAGAACCTGGTAATTTATTGAAAGGAAATACTGCTTCTTTGACAGCTACATGATTTTTTAGGTTTGGTTCCATGATTTTTTTGTTAAAATTAACAACTTTAAAGGTATCATAAAATTTTAAAGCTTCTTTTAAATCTCCTTGAATCATAACTCTAGTAGCTACTTTCGCTAAGGGTACACCTGTGGCTTTACTTACAAAAGGTACAGTTCTTGATGCCCTAGGGTTTACTTCTATGAGATAAATCTCATCTTTATAAATGGCATATTGAATATTCATGAGACCCACTACACCTAAACCAAGTGCTATGGCAGCAGTTTGCTTTTTGACTTCTTTTTGTAGGGCTTCAGAGATACTTACTGGAGGTAATGAACATGCTGAATCACCAGAGTGTATGCCTGCTTCTTCAATATGCTGCATGACCGAACCAATGTAGACATCTTTCCCATCACAAATAGCATCTACATCTAGTTCTATGGCATTGTCAAGAAACTTATCTATAAGTACGGGTGCATCGTGTGAAACAGAAACAGCTTTATCCATATATTTTTTGAGTTCATCATCCGAGTAGACAGTTTTCATTCCACGCCCACCAAGTACAAAAGAGGGACGTACAAGTACAGGGTAGCCAATACGATTGGCTACAGCCATTGCGGCATCTTTTTCAACAACTGTACCATTTTCAGGTTGCTTAAGACCCAAGTTATCAATAAAAGCAGAGAAGAGTTCTCTATCTTCTGCAAGGTCGATCACTTTTGCTGTGGTTCCTGATATTTTTGCTCCAATAGCTGTAAGGTTTTTTGCTAGCTTAAGTGGTGTTTGTCCACCAAAATGAACAATGACCCCATCCGGTTTTTCCAGTTCAATAACATTTCTTACATGTTCAAAGTCTATAGGTTCAAAATAGAGGATATCAGAAGTATCATAATCAGTTGATACAGTTTCTGGATTACAGTTGTACATGATAGATTTTATGCCCATATCTTTGAGTGCAAATGCAGCATGTACACAACAGTAGTCAAATTCAATACCTTGTCCTATACGGTTAGGCCCACCCCCAATAATCAATACTTTTTTCTCTTTAGAATTACTTTTTTCTTTTTGAGGAATTTTGCTAATGTTCGTTGAAGAATAAAGATAAGGGGTAAGTGCTTTAAATTCTGAAGCACAGGTGTCTACCTCATTATATTCTAATAACACATCCATTTTTTCTCTTGCATTATATATATCATTTTCAGAGAGGGTCAAGCCTTCTTTTTTATTAATAACTTCAGCAATCATAGGATCAGAAAAACCTTCAGATTTAACTTGTCTCAATCTTTTAGCATCTGAGAGTAGGGCTATATCGATTTCTTTTTCACGAAGAGAAAGTTCTTCAAGTTGATAGAGGAACCATCTGTCTATTTTAGATAAATCAAAAATAGCATCAACACTCATCCCACGACGTAAACCTTCAAAGACATAGAGCATACGACTTTCATTTGGGCGACGTATCTCTCTGATAAGTTCTTCTCCGTCACAGGTTATAGGGTTAAAACCAATAAGACCAGTTTCAAGTGAACATAGTGCTTTTTGAAAGGATTCTTTAAAGGTTCGTCCTATAGCCATTACTTCACCTACAGATTTCATTGCTGTGGTAAGTGTGGAGTTTGCCATAGGGAATTTTTCAAAAGTAAATCTAGGAAGTTTAGTAACAATATAGTCAATCACAGGTTCAAATGATGCTGGTGTCCCTGTAATGTCATTGCTAATCTCATCAAGTGTAAATCCAACAGCTAAGAGAGTGGCCACTTTTGCTATAGGATAGCCTGTTGCTTTAGAGGCAAGAGCAGAAGAACGGCTTACTCTGGGGTTCATCTCTATAACTATCATACGCCCCGTATCAGGGTTAATAGAAAATTGTACATTTGAGCCACCAGTATCAACGCCCACTTCACGCAATATTTTAAATGAAGCATCTCTCATATTTTGGTATTCTTTATCTGTAAGAGTAAGTGCAGGAGCTATGGTAATGGAGTCACCTGTATGTACACCCATAGGGTCAAAGTTTTCAATAGAACAGATGATGATACAGTTATCTTCTTTGTCACGAATAACCTCCATCTCATATTCTTTCCAACCTAAAAGAGACTCTTCAATAAGGATTTCAGAAATGGGGCTGGCTTCTAGTCCTCCACGCACGATATCTTTATATTCATCCATATTGTATGCCACACCTGAACCACCCCCAGCCATGGTAAAAGAAGCTCGTATAATAAGGGGAAAACCAATGTTTTTAGCAGCTTCAAGTGCTTCATCTAGATTGTAAGCATATTGCGAGATAGGTAAATCCATACCAATTTTAATCATGGCCTCTTTAAATTCTTGGCGATCCTCACCTTTTTTGATAGCTGCGGGACTTGCACCTAAAAATTCTATGCCTTTAAGCATACCTGCATCATGCATATCCATGGCTACATTAAGGGCGGTTTGTCCACCCATTGTGGGGAGTATTGCATCTACATTTTCTTGTTTTATAATCTTTGAAATAATTTCTGGTGTAATAGGCTCAATGTAGGTTCTATCTGCAAATTCTGGATCAGTCATAATGGTTGCAGGATTAGAATTTATGAGTACTACTCTATAGCCTAACTCTTTAAGTGTTTTTGCAGCTTGTGTACCCGAATAGTCAAATTCGCAGGCTTGCCCAATAACGATAGGTCCTGAACCGATAAGTAAAATGGTGTTGATGTTAGTACGTTTTGGCATGGAGATTTACCCTTGGCTTTTAGTTTGTAATTATAGGCTATATATGTTCAAAATGCCCTTAAATTAAAGGGCTTAGAGCATTAAATATGATTAAGTATTTACTTAGAAAAAATCTAAGCTGGTACTTGGTTTAGATTTTTTCTTTTTCTTCTGCTGGGATTGTTTTTTCTTATTTTTGTGTTTCTTTTTCTTTTTAGATTTTTTAGGTTTTGCTATAGATAGTTGTTCTGTTGGGATAATAGGGTCAATAGTTTCTTCTTGTGTTTGATCAATTCTTGATGGGATACTTGTGATAAGAGGGGTTGTTGAATTTTCCTCAACTTCTTTTGTATTTGATAGGTTTTCTTCTTCTGACTCTCGTATATTTTCTACTTCTAAAATTTTAAATGGTGCTAGATATGTGGTATTACTATCAAAATTTTCTGTTAACGTAACATTTGTATCGTTAATAAGGAAAAAAGTTTTAGGATGATATACATCACTATAGGTACGTATATAAGCAATTTTGTATGAACTATGTGCTTCTATTTTCGTAACTACTCCTACAGGGATATTGGCAAAAAAGGTATTGTCTAATCCACTTGTTTTAACTTTATCACCCACTTCTACTTTATGCCATTTAGGAATGAAGGTTATTTTCATTGTATTGGAATGGCTACCTATGGCAATACCTGGTGCATTCTTCTCACCTATAAAAACTGAAAAACGACACTGCTCATCTGAAGTTAAAAAACCATAGAGTTGGTTATTACGTATTTGTGCTATGCCTGCAACTACTTTATTTTGTAAAAGTCCATAGAGTTTTTCTTTTTGAAGTCCTAAAGGTTTTGTCAAAATAATTTGTGAAAAGCTATTGAGTTTTACATAAGAGATAGTATTTGTTATTGATATATTTTTGATAGGTTGTTTACTTAGTTTTGGTAATACGGTATAAATATTTTTTACTTGTTGAATGTAGTGTGTTTGTTCTAGAAGACGTTTTCTTAATATACGGTTTTCATGAGAGAGTTTTTCTATTGACTCTTGTTGAAAAATATAGCTTTTCCCTTTATTTTTTAAATTTTGAGTAAAGGCAGTATAGTTCTGTTTTAGTGGGTTAATAATACTAAGTAGGGTATCATTAATACGTTCATCGTTTCTAGTAATAAGTACTGTTAAAACTAGTAACAGTATAGCAATACTAATGAGCCTAGTCTTCATAAGCCGTTTGTTGAAGTATGTCTAATTCATCAAGTGCAATGCCTGTACCTTTTGCAACTGCTAAAAGAGGATCTTCTGCAATATAAACAGGTAGCTTAACAATATCAGATATATATTTGTCCAAACCTCGTATAAGTGCACCACCGCCAGTAAGTACAATGCCATTTTCTACAATGTCACCAGCAAGTTCTGGTGGTGTTTGTTCAAGAACACTTTGTAAGGCATCTACAATCTCTTTTAACGAATTTTGTATCGCTTCTCTAATATGTTCAGAGGTAATCTCTATGGAGGTTAAACTACCTTCAATTTGGTCACGTCCACGTACAGTTGTTTTAAGTTCTTCTTCTAAGGGTATAGCTGTTCCTATTTCAATTTTTAATTCTTCTGCAATGCGGTCACCAATAAGTAGGTTAAAATTCTTTTTAAGATAATCGACAATGGCTTGATCAATGCTATCTCCTGCTACCCGTATAGATTTACTTTGTACCAATCCACCAAGGGAAGTTACTCCAATTTCAGTGGTTCCTCCACCAATATCAACTACTAAGTTCCCATTAGGATCTTTGACAGGAAGCCCCGCACCAATAGCTGCCGCCATTGGTTCTTCTATAAGGTAGACATAGCGTGCACCTGCATTTTCGGCAGAATCTTTTACTGCACGTCTTTCCACTTGTGTGAGACCATAAGGCACACAGATAATGATACGAGGAGAGAAAAACCCTTTTCGTTTATGTGCTTTTTCAATAAAATAACGAATCATCATTTCTGTAACTTCAAAATCTGCGATTACTCCATCTTTCATAGGACGTATAGCTTTAATATTCCCAGGGGTTTTACCTACCATATTTTTGGCTTCTTGACCCACAGCTAAAATACGTTGCTGTCCATGTTTATCATATTGTATCGCTACAACAGAAGGTTCATTGATACAAATACCTTGACCTTTTACAAGTACCAGCGTATTTGCTGTTCCTAAATCAATGGCTAAATCGTTAGAAAACATTCCTAATACTCTTTTAAACATCTTTTTCTTTCCTTTTTTATGCTTAAAGCATTTTTTGACTAAGCAGTTTTTTTATTTTTAATATAAAGTGCTTCTTCCCCGGATTCAACGACTTCATTTGTTATGACTACTTCATAGCCAGAGAGTTCAGGAAGTTCATACATGATGTCAAGGAGTATCTCTTCTAAAATAGAGCGTAATCCTCTCGCACCTGTTTTCCTATCAATGGCTTTTTGTGCAATATTTATTAATGCAGCATCTTCGAAAGAAAGTTTTACATCATCAATTTCAAAAAGTTTTTGGTATTGTTTTAAAAGTGAATTTTTAGGTTCAACTAAAATACGTACCATATCTTCTTTTGAAATTTCACCTAGCGTTGCCAGTACATGTAAACGTCCTATAAGTTCTGGAATTAGTCCATAACTTACTAAATCATCTGCCTCAACCAAATGTAAGAGATTTTCTTCATCTTTTTTTGAACGTTTCTCTTGTCCAAATCCTAATGTATTTGCACCCAATCTTTTCTTTAAAATATCATTGAGCCCATCAAATGCACCACCACAGATAAATAATATATTTGAAGTATCTATTTGTATAAAGTCTTGATTGGGGTGCTTACGACCACCTTTTGGAGGAATGTTAACAACAGAACCTTCTATGAGTTTGAGAAGTGCTTGTTGTACACCTTCTCCTGATACATCTCGTGTAATTGAACGGTTTTCGCCCATACGTGCAATTTTATCTACTTCATCGATAAAAATGATACCTTGCTCAGCACGACTTGGATCGCCATCTGCTGCCATAAGTAGTTTGGTAAGAATATTTTCTACATCTTCACCTACATAACCAGCTTCTGTAAGGTTGGTAGCATCAGCAATGGCTATAGGTACATTTAAAAACCGTGCAATAGTTTGGGCTAAAAGTGTTTTTCCTGAACCCGTTGGACCAATAAGAAGTACGTTTGATTTAGAAATTGTCGTTTCATCTTCTGGATTATCTTTAAATATACGTTTATAATGGTTGTACACTGCAACAGAGAGTGTCTTTTTCGCTTTTTCTTGTCCGATGACATATTCATTGAGAAGGGCATTGATCTCTTTGGGAGTGTATAGAACTTGTGTCTCCATAAGACTTGAAGATACTTCTTGCTCTTCTTCTCCATATAAAATTTTATAGGCTGAAATTACACAGTTTGAACAAATATACGCTTTTTCTCCTGCGATAAGTGGATTTTCATCGCTCTCTTTTGCTTCACAAAAACTACATGATTTTGTTGTCATTTTTTATCCTCATTTTTTATTCTATTAAAAGGTATACCTCTTTTGGAATTTTTAATAAATTCACAAAGGTTTTTTACTTTTGTCGATGGGCTACTTTCAAAAAGTGATTGAGCCATCTCTTGTAACGGTTTGTTTTCTTCAAAAAGTTCTTTATAGGCTAACTTTAGTTCATTAATCTCTTCTCTTTCCATAGATCTTCGTAAACCTGTGAGATTAAGTCCTCTAAGGTTTGCTCGGTTTCCTTCAGCAAGACAATAGGGAGGGACATCTTGTGCCAATGCAGAAGCACCACCTATCATGGCGAAATCACCTATATGTACAAATTGATGTACAGGTGTGTATCCACCAATAACCACATTATTACCTAGTTCGACATGCCCAGCAAGGGCTACACCGTTGGCTATAATGCAGTTGTTACCGATGATAACATCGTGTCCTAGGTGAACATAGCCCATTAGTAGGTTATTGTTACCCATTTTAGTGATTGAACCTCCACCTTTGGTACCAGGATTTAAAAGTGTAAACTCTCTAATGGTATTATTGTCACCAATGATGAGCTCTACCTCTTCACCGTCAAATTTTAAATCTTGTGGGATCGTGCCTATGGCAGCATTTGAAAAGATTCGGTTATTTTCTCCAATACTAGTTCTGCCTTCTATCACAGTATGCGAAGCCACAGAGGTATTATCGTTTATTTTTACTTTTGCACCGATATACGTAAAGGGACCAATACTGACATTGTTACCAAGTATAGCACCTTTCTCAATAATGGCTGTAGGATGAATAAGAGACATTTAAAACCTATTTATCCACTATCATGGCTTTAAGTTCAGCTTGTGCAACTACTTTACCATCAACATATGCTTTGGCTTCAAATTGCCAAACAGCCCCTTTGTTTTTCATGATTGTAATGAGGTATTCTAGTTTATCACCAGGGGTTACAGGGGCTCTAAATTTTGCTTTGTCAATACTCATAAAGTAGACTACTTTAGATTCTAATTCTTCAGCAGTCATCTCTCCCATACTTTTGAATGCAAGTACACCACCTGTCTGTGCCATACCCTCGAGTATCATTACTCCAGGATAGATGGGATGATCAGGAAAATGTCCTTGAAAAATAGGTTCAGAGATAGAAACATTTTTATAGCCTTTAATGAACTTACCTGTTTCGAGTTCAGTAATTCTATCTACCAATAAAAAGGGAAATCTATGAGGGAGTATTTTTTGAATTTCAACAACGTTATAAATCACGGACAACCTTTTAAATAAATTGGTATCATTTTATCTAAAAGTTAGTAAAAAATGGATTATAAATACTAAAGAGTTACTAGTACTTCTTTCACATCACTATATGTTCTACTTTGACAACGAATTTCTATCTTTTTATCTGGTATTTCATTGACAACGAGAATAAGAGAAAGGTCATAGGGTGTTATACCTATATTTTTTCTTAGGGTTACTTCATCTTCAAAAGAAGGTGGGTTAAGCATGAGCTGCATCACTGTGTTATATGTGGTATTTGCAAGTAGATTATAGTAATCTAACGTAATAAAACGTACCTCATCACGGTTCATATGATGTACGTCTCCTATGCTATATTCTATTTTACCACGGCTATATTCACCTTTTAGTGTTGAATAGGGTAAAAAGTGTGCAGGAACAATTTGTTTACGTACTTTGAGCCATCCAAAGCTTAGTCTCCAGTTTAGAAATCGTTGTTTGATGATTTTATGCGGTTTATTTTTTTCTTCTAGTTCCCAGCGTTTTTCATACATGGCTATACGTTCTTCTATAGATTCTGGCTGTATTTGTGCTGAAATAGGTACAAAGAGTTCATCTGCTAGTTTCTCTTGTTGGTCTCTTTGTATATTAAGTGCATAGAGGCAACCACAGTAGTCTTGGCGGTAGAGTGCATCCTCTTTTGCCATGATGTTTTGTTCTTGTGTGCCTGAATCTTTTCTGTAGTCTGGGGCAAGGAATCGAATGCCCAATGTATCACCCAAAGCGTCACCAGCAATTTTTAGTTGTTCAAGTGACTTTTTCGGGCTAGTGAGGAGGGTAGAGGTATAACTAGATTCCCCTAATTCGTATGCTTTTTGTGCAGAGACTTCAAAACGTCTGTCAAAACAGATGCCACAACGCTCACCTTTTTCTGGTTCATTTTCAAAACCTTTTACAAGTGATAGCCACTTTTCTACGTCATATTCACCTTCTAGTAGCTCTATACCAAGCATCTTACAGCTTCTTTTGACATCAAGTAGGCGTAGATAGTACTCTGAATAAGGATGTATGTTAGGGTCATAAAAAAAACCTGTGAGTTTTTCATCAGGATATTCTGTTTGTAATTTTTGTAAGAAGTAGTGGCTGTCAACTGAACAGCAGATATGTACAAGCATGATTATTCCATTATGATATTTGCTACATTCTTAGAGCTGCCATGCCCCAAATATGTTTTTAATACTTCTGCCTTTTTAGCGAAGCGTTCTTTATCGGTATTGTAGTACTCTGTTAGTAAATTGTCAACTGTGACATCAAGTTGTAGTATTTCGTTATGTAAGGTTGTGCCATTGTGTTTACTTAGTATGATATTGGCTAGTCCTACTTGTGAGATGCCTAGTAATTTTTTACCTATAAAAAAGTCTACTTTTTTTGCGATATACGCAAGTGTAAAAGGTGTACCTATGAGAGCAGCTTCTAACGTAGCCGTACCCGAACAAATAAATGCAAATTCTGAACGCCTAAGTGCCTCATGGGTATTACGTACGACTTCAAATTCTCTATTTCCCCTATATAAATGTGCTATCTTATTGCGAGAAAATGAGGGAGGAATGACAAGTAGAGGTCGTATGTCATTACCTAGCTTACGTCTAAGCTCTAAAAATATAGGCATGAGGCGCGTGATTTCAGATTTGCGTGAACCTGGCATAAAGGTGATGATGTTTTTTCTTTCTGCTTCATTTTCATCTTTATGTATGTCTATTTCATCTAGTAATGGGTGACCTACATATTGTGCTTTTCCTTGTGGGTAGTAGTCTACTTCAAATGGGAGTATGCCTAGTAGTTTATCACAGTATTTCTCTAGTTTTAGGGCACGTTTGGGACGGCTTGCCCAAATTTGAGGCAGTATGTAGTAGATAATCTCTTTGTCTGGGTAGGCAGCTTTGAGTTTTTTGACTAATGGAAGATTGAAGCCAGAACTATCCATAAGAAGTATTTTGTCTGCATCTTTAGCTAGTTCAACCATTTCGTCTGCTACTTTAAAAAACCATGGTAGTTTTTTAAGGGCATCGATCACACCCATGATAGCCATTTGGGAAATGTCATAAAGAGGAGAACCTTCTTTTATCTCTTTATCAAAGATACCTAAAAGTTCTACATTGTAAGTATGTTTTAGTAATGCTTTGAGGTGGAGGTTGGAGGAGGGCTCAAGTGCTGAGACTAAAAGTTTCATTGTGTATACTTTTTTGGATACTCAAAAAAGAGTTGTTTCCCTTTATTTGCTGCGACTATTTCTTCGAATTCTATACCAACAACAGATGCAGTAACTAGGTTATAAATGGATGCATTTGTTAGTAATTCATTCACTGTAGTGAGCGCTGGATTATGCCCAACAACCATGAGACTATCTACTTCTTGAAATGCTTCTTCTATGAGAAAAAGTAAAGTGATAGATGAGGCTTCATAAATACGTTTATCAAATCGTAGTTCTATCTCTTTTGAACCGTTTAGTGTCTTGTGATATATTTTTGCTGTCTCTTTTGCACGTGTAGCAGGTGAGGAGAGTATAAGTTGAGGAGTGACGGATCTTGCCTTTAGTATATTTGCAATGAGTGGTGCATCTTCTTTGCCTCTAGGGTTTAATGGGCGTTGTAAATCTGATAGTCTAGCATCATGCCAATCTGACTTTGCATGGCGAGCAAGATAGAGAATTTTTTTATGCATCAAGCTGATCCAGTTTTTTTGCTTTTTTAGGTTTAGTTTCAATCGCTTTTACATCTATACTGGTAAGTTCTAATGTTTTCGCACGTTTGGAGCGAAGATAGTACCCACCCATACCACCAACAGCCGTTGAAATAACTAAGAGACCGGCAGTCATCATTTGTGCCATCACAAACAAAGCACCAACCCCTAATACCCCTGCAAAAGAGGCACCTACTTTGAAATTTGCTTTTGCGTGGGCTTTGGTAGTCTCGTTACGTATCTCTTTTTGTGCTTGTTTACGTACACGCTCTTTTTCACGCTCTGCATTGGCCTGTATTTTTTCTTTTTCTGTGGCAAATTCATCTTTTACTTTACTTACAACATCTTTACTATGGTGTTTTGCAATAGAGGAAAACCAAAATGCAATGACTAATGCAATAAAAAGTGCAGGAATAGCAATACGTAGTAAACTTTCACCCTTGAGAGAACCAGAGTTGAGTACTACTAAGCTAAAGATGGCTATTTGTGCGATGACAATACCAAAGAAGTATTGGAGAAGTTTCATTCTTTTTTATCCTATGCTTTTATTTGTTGTATTTTAGCATAGTTAGGCAAATGAATTAAAAATTATTTAAAATCAATAAAATATATACATAATACTTTATGCAATATAAGCATATTCACTTGGCATATTTTTTTGGGCTTTAAAATTTTGAGAGAGAGCAAAAATGAGGGTATTTATTTTGCTATTAATTTTATTAATAAATAGTTCATTACTGAGTATACTATTTTGCCAAAATATGTTGTTTTTATCTTTTAAAATAGCAGCATATTTTCTACCTTCTTTAGTAAGTGACTTATCATCTTTTATCCATTGTACTTCAATGAGTATCTCTTCTACGGATTTTTTACTAATATTAAAATATGTTGCTATCTCTTCAGTGGAGTATACCTTTATCGTATTCGTATCATTTTTTTCATCTGATTGATTTTGTTTGTTTAGGTTTTTGAATAATGATGTGATAAAACGCATACAAGGTCTCCATATATATATTTTTAAATAGTCTAAACAAAAAATGTCAAAAAATGTCAAAAACTATTTTATTTGTTTAGATTTTATGATATTTTAGTGACAGTAAAACTATTGATTAATGTATCTACTTCATCAACAAACGCTTCATCTTTGAGTATGGTCTCTTTCCATAGTATCTCTGATGTGCTTTTAATCTCTTCACTTAAGTGTTTTGGGGCACAATGTTCTTCACCTTTTTCAGTTATGATGATATAACCATTACTATGCTCAATCCATTCTAATTCAGAGAATATGTCAGATATGTCATCTTTTCTGATTTTAAAATGTTTTGATAGTTTTTTTAGTGAAAGAAACTTTTCTTTATTGTTTAATGATATGAATTTATTTAATGTAGTTTGTAGTATGTGCATCTTTTGCCCTTATGAATGATATTCTCAGAAGTATAAGGCAAAAATGTCAAAAAATGTCAAATATGTATATAGCCAGCGAGTAAAAATGAAAGTGAAGCCAAAACACCCCCTATGAATGCATAAGGTAACTGTGTCCTGACATGTTCTACATGGTCACAGCCTGCTGCCATGGAGCTGATGATGGTGGTATCAGATATGGGAGAAGCGTGGTCTCCAAATATCCCTCCTGAGATAACAGCAGCGATGACAAGAGGTAGGTGTAAATCCATGCTAGCCCCTAGAGCTAATGCTATAGGCATCATAATACTAAAAGTTCCCCAGCTTGTTCCTGTAGAAAATGCTGTAAGACTTGCCACCCAAAATATGAGTAGAGGCACGATGATAGGACTTATGCTTCCTTCTAGTAGGTGTGCTAAGTATTTGGCTGTGCCTAAGTCTCCTATGACCTTTCCTATGAGTAGGGCAAAGACCAAGATGGTTGTTACTGGTAGCATATGTGACATACCTTCATATAGACCTTCGAAAAATTCTTTATGTGTGAGTGATTTGGTAGACACAAAATAAACATAGATGAAAAAAAGCGTTACCACAACTGCATAGTAGACAGAAGTAGAGCCAGAGCCTTTAAAGATGTCACCATCGCCTGTGAGGTATAAACCTATGGGAACCATGGCTATCATAAGGAGTAGGGGTAAAAGCATTTTGTAAGGGGTCGCTTTCACTGTGTCGTCTACAACTGGTATAGCGATAGGATTGGCTTTTGCATCTTGCTCCGCTTTTTTCATAGGACCAATATCCCAACTCCAAAGAATAACAGCTAATAAGATAAGGAGTGTAAAGATGGAGTAGAAATTGTAAGGAATGGATGCGATAAGAAGGTTTACTGCGTTACCAGAGATGACATGAGCATCTATGGCAGTGACTATGAGACCTAGTAGTAACGCACCCCAAGCATTGAGTGGTATGAGCGTACAGATGGGAGAGGAACTAGAGTCACAGATATAGGCAAGTTTTTCTCTACTTACGCCATTTTTGTCAAAAAGTGGCTTGGCTACAGTACCTGCTACGAGTGCTGTGATACTAGACTCTATAAATATGAGTATACCTATAACGTAGGCTAGTAACATAGCACCTTTAGGAGAGTCTATGCGTTTGGCTCTTTGGCTCAAGAATGCAACAAAACTTTGTACTGCACCAGAAGTGGAGAGTAGGTTGATAATGGCACCAATGAGGAGCATAAACAAAAGGGTTTTGACTATCCACCCTTCTGCAAATAAAGTAATAAG
>JAKIUE010000147.1 GCA_021647715.1 Sulfurovum sp. | reverse complement strand
TAAAAACAGCAGGATTCCCTGTACTTAAAACAATGGAAACCTTTGACTATAAAAGTTCTTCGTTAAACCAAAGTCAATTACAACAGCTTACTTCTTTAGCCTTTGTGGAAAGAAAAGAGAATATATTGCTTTTAGGCCCTAGTGGTGTAGGTAAAACGCATTTGGCCATAGCTTTAGGATATTTATGCACACAAAGCAGAATAAAAACAAGATTTATGACCATGGCAGATTTACTCTTGCAACTTGAAAGTGCTCAGTATATGCATAAGCTTGATAACTACCTCAAACGCTTTATGCAAAACAGAGTGCTCATACTTGATGAATTTGGTTATATAAAGCTCAACGAAGCACAAGCTAACTTACTCTTTCAAGTCATCAACAAAAAGTATGAAACAGGTTCTATTATCATTACAACTAATCTACCATTTACAAAGTGGAAAGAAGTGCTTAATAATGATGAAGCTTTAACGGCGGCTATTTTAGACAGGCTTATTCATCATAGTCACATCATCAATATACAAGGAGAAAGCTACAGACTTAAACAAAAACGAAAGGCAGGAATTCTTTAACTGGAGGCGCAACTTTTTTAGTTGCTAAATGGTACATATTTGCTCTGCGTTGTGGTACATTTTTGGATTGCACTTGACACTAAAAAACAAAGTACCTTACCCCATGGATAAAAACCACCGTTGGGATATGGACTTAACGACCATCGACCAACAACAAATCTTTGGTATGGTAGACGGTGGCACAAGAGCATTGCTTGCACTTAAACATCTACCAGCAAAAAGTACTATGCATCTCATAAGGGTTTTACTCGATACCATAGAATATTATGGTAAACCACAAAGTATCAAATCTGATAACGAGATGGTATTTACCTCTAAACTTATGAAGTTTACACTCTATCTACTTGGTATTAGACAACAGACGACAAATCTAGCTAGTCCATGGCAAAATGGAAAGATAGAGAGATTGTTTGGAACGATGAAACAATCTCTCAAAGATTTAGTCTTTCCCACCACACAAAGTTTAGCAGAAGCACTTCAAGAGTTTAGGCTCTTTTACAACCATATACGCCCACACCAAAACCTAGACTACAACACCCCTGCCAATGATTGGGATAACAAAGCAAAACCTACAAGTAAAACACATAGCCAAATAATCTACTTTAGAGGGTTGCGTGGAAACATAGCAAGGTATTATTTTTTAGAGTGAAGATATATTTAAACTCACAAAAGAAGATACCGTCTCAGTACTTTGACATCCTAACTCTGGTTTGAAGGATAGAAAAGTGTTACTTTTTTATCAAAGGGACTTAAAAAGTGAAAAAATGTTGATATGAAACTACTTTTTCCAATAAAAAAATGACTTTTGTTTTTTAAAAACGGTCATTTTTTATAGGGTGTAGTCTATTGGGACGGTTGGACAGGACAGTTATTTTAGCGTAGGTTGGCTGAGAGAGGGTGAGGATGTAAGGGTTGTCATTGTCACCAGTCTCCTTTACTTTGAAACATTCCTTTTTTATCTACATAAAAATCTTTGTTTTTTCTATCCCATATGCCCATATAACCTCTCATTTTAGCAAAATCCTCTGCAGCCCCAAAGCTATCATTATTCGTTTTTAATGAGGCTCCACCTTTTATTTTTATAATCCTATTAAAACTTATTATCTTAATATTAATTTCAACATTTTTGGTAAAACTAATTTTATTCACTTTATTAAATTCATCTCTAACTGTTTTGTTATGTTCCTTAAAAATAAAAATAAAATTTGTTTTACTAAACTTATCTTTTATCATAGTCTGCTTTAGTAATAGTTCTCTTCGTTCCATTTCTGTTACTTTTGTTTGATAATAATTCATTGATATAAAAATTATTATCAATAATAGTATCAAGCTAAATAGTATTTTAATAGAATAAATCAGTATTCTTTTCATTTTAGTAACCACACTTCATTGTACTGTTATAATATATGTCATATCCCGTTGCCAATGGATATTCATCCATCACATCAGGAGTATCATCATTAATATCTTTAGCATCCTCAAATGCATCTTTAATTTCAAATGACAATAAACATTTTCCATCAACACACAATGCTCTTGTCTTGACATTACTATTTCCTAAAGAAAACAAATCTTTATTATTTGTAAAGTCAATATCTTTATCATGTTTTGTTGTCGTATATAAACCGCAAGTATCAGAGGCTTCTTCTAAAATTTCTTTACATTTTTTATTCATAAAATCTTTTAAATGTTTTTTTATTTTTTTCCCAATATCAGAGTCAGGGGCTATATTCATAGTATCCCCACCACCTAACCAATAATGAGATAAAAAGGTTCTGTTTTTCCATAAAATTTCTGCAGATACAAGCCCACTAGGATCCCTAAAGTTCACAGGATCATTCCCAACATACCTATAAAAGTTAAAATCCCCAGCCTCAAACTCAATAGGGTCTTGGCTTAGGAATCTCTGTGTTGTTGGGTCATAGTAACGTGCTCTATAGTAGTACAAATCCTCCTGGTCTGTCTCTCTACCTGTATAACCATAAGGGTTGAGTGTCTCTTCTTCTTTTGTGTGTTTGAGTATCTTACCGTAGTGTCCATCGTAGGTGATGTTTTCTACTTCTTTACCTTCACTGTTGGTGAGAGCTACTATGCTTCCTTGGTGGTCTCTGTGGTAGTAGTAGGTTTGGTTTGTGTTGTGGTTGGTGATGCTTAGTGGGGTATCTGTTTGCTTGGGTGGTGTACTATGGTGGCTAGGTGTTGTTTGTTTTGGTGTAGGTCTAGTATGGCTATGATGTTTTCATTGTCATAGACATAATGGTGTGCATAGCTTTTGGTGTTATCTGTATGGTCTTGGTAGG
>JAKIUE010000048.1 GCA_021647715.1 Sulfurovum sp. | reverse complement strand
AAAGATGGGTACAGAGTATTTTTTAGCCAGGCATGATTTTATAATGCCTGCGTTAAAACGGTTTTCACAAAAATCTTTGTTAATATGGTTAGAGAGACAGAGACTTTTTCCTGTTATTCGTAAAAATACGCAGTACTTTTGTGAGCGTTCGGCTTCACAGATAGTTGATGTCTTTACAAAAGAGCTAAGAAAACAAAGGGTAATACTCAATGAAAAAGTATTAGATGTTACAAAACGAGATGAACATTTTACTGTGACAACCAATAAGCGTAGTTACACAGCAAAACATGTAGTAGTGGCTTCAGGAGGGCTTAGTTTTCCTAAGCTGGGAGCTAGTGGTATTGGGTATGAGATAGCAGCATCCTTTGGACATAAAATGATTAAGACCGCACCAGCACTTGTGGGCTTAACTGTGCAAAAAGAGCAGTTTTTCTTTAAAGCACTCTCTGGTGCTTCGTGTAAAGTAAACATCAAAGTAGCAGATGAAGTTTGTACAGGAGATTTACTTTTTACACATAAGGGATTAAGTGGACCTGCTGTACTGGATGCCTCACTTTACTGGGAGAAGGGCAGTATTGAAATAGATTTTTTACCAGACTTCTCATGGAAGGCATGTAAGGGCAGTAAAAAGCAGATCTCTTCTTTATTTCCTTTGCCAAAACGCATCACTAAGGCATTTTTGCTACAATTAGGTGTAAGAGATAAAGCTTTTGTAGCATTAAGTAAAGAAGACTTGGACACTCTTCAATTACTTCATTGTTACACCTTTGCACCAGCAGGGACTTTTGGATACTCTAAAGCAGAGGTGACAAAAGGTGGTGTATGTACGGATGAAGTAGATGCGCAAACACTTATGAGTAAAAAAGTACAAGGGCTTTATTTTCTAGGTGAAGTACTGGATGTAACAGGGAGATTAGGGGGGTACAACTTTCAATGGGCATTTTCATCTGCTTATAGTTGTGCACAAAGTATTCAAAAGTCTCTACTATAGGAAAATTGACTTTTTTTGACAATAAAAAGATAGTATTTATGTATAAAACATACGTATACTTACGGGAAACAAGGAAGAAAATGAAATTAAAAATTTTAATGGCTAGCATGATGATGCTCCTCTTAGTTGGATGTGTCGGTACACCGGACAGCGAAGGCTGGAGATATGGGCAAAAAAATGATTTTTTAAGTATTTTAAAAACAGATAAATATATGTCTTTGTGTAATCAAAAACCACTTTATGAGCAAGTTAAAAGCAGTAAAAACTCAAAACTTATGACAAAACTTTTAGTAGCATATACTTATAATCTTGCAAATTCATGTATAGATATGAAACATTTTAAGGCCTCTCAACGTGCGAAAAGAGCAAGAGATATTGATACACATTTTTCTATCAACTATCAAAAAGTAAAAGCAAGTGATATCAAAATGCAACTCAAAGCAGGGCAAAGTATTGAACAAATTTTGAAACCGTATATACCTACAATACCACAATTTAACGCACTGATAAAACAATATAAAGCATTGTCGAAAAATAAAAGTATAGAAGCTGGGCAATTAAAAAAGATACGTTTAAATATCGAAAGAACTAAGCTTATGAAAGCAAATGTTGGTACACATTATACATTGGTAAACATTCCAGAGTTTCAACTACGTGTCGTTGAGAATGGAAAAACTGTATTAAAGTCTAAAGTGATTGTGGGTAAAACCAATATGCAAACGCCTATCTTTTCAGAAAAGATGAAGTATGTGCAGATCAATCCACAGTGGAATGTACCAGATTCTATTATGAGGAAATCATATATACCTAAAATAAAAGCCAATCCAGGTTGGGTAAAAGCAAAAGGTATGGAATTACATAAAGATTCGTATGATTTACGTTCTAAGAAAGTAAACCCTGCATCTGTTGATTGGTCTAAGTATCCTAAAGATGAGAAAGGATACATTCCTTATAAACTTGTGCAAGTGCCATCTCGTAAAAATGGCTTGGGACGAATGAAGTTTATTTTTCCAAATAGATATGCTGTTTATATACATGATACACAGACGAAGTCACTCTTTAAAAGAAATTCAAGAGCTTTTTCTCATGGCTGCATAAGACTTAGTAAACCTAAAACACTTTTAAAACATATTACCTCAAAATATAGTGCAAAAAAGTTAGAGTCAGTTGAGGATTGGTATGTTGGTAAAAAAACAAAACATCTGTTACTGAACAAACCACTACAAGTGCATACAGTTTACTATACAGCGTATGTAGATGAAACGGGTGCATTAAAACTGTTTAATGACATTTATGGTTTTGACAAGTCTCAAAGACTTAATTTTTAAGTAGGAGAAAGTGCAATGAAGAAAAAAGGACCTTTTTCTCGCTTTGCACTATTTATCTATGCGGTGATTCTCATCGTGTTGATTGCATATATACTCGAACCCACGTCAAAAGAGACAACAAAAAAGAAAACACCAACTTCTTCAACCCAAAGTAATAAAGAAAAAAACCAGCCAAAAATAGAAGATAAAGAGGAATCATCATCTATATTTGATTGGTTAAAAAAAGAAGATTTAAGTGATGCTGATTTTGACAAACGTTTAGCTAAGATAGGTGCAAAAGCAGGAGATAAAGTATTTATACGTATTTTTAAAAAAGAATCTTTATTAGAAGCTTGGATGAAAGTTAAAGGTAAATATGTATTATTTAAGCACTATCCAATATGTAAATATTCTGGATATTTAGGCCCTAAGCTCAAACAAGGGGATAAGCAATCACCTGAAGGTTTCTATAAAGTAACAAGGCGTCTTTTGAATCCAAACAGTAAGTATCATCTGGCTTTTAATCTTGGGTATCCAAATAAGTATGATAGAGCTCATAAGCGTACAGGCTCATTCCTTATGGTACATGGGGAGTGTGTCTCTATTGGCTGTTATGCAATGACTAATTCTAAAATAGAAGAAATTTATACGTTAGTGGACAAAGCATTAAGAAAAGGTCAAAAGTATGTGCAAGTACATGCCTATCCATTTTTTATGACCGAAGAAAATATGGTTGATTATCAAGACAGTAAATGGTACGATTTTTGGACTGAACTGAAAAAAGGATATGACTATTTTGAGGCAGAAAAAGTGCCACCAAATATCAAAGTAAAAAACAAACACTACACCATACATGAAGCGAATGAATAGTAAAATAATCTAATTCAAAATAAATGGTGAAATATGGCATCAAAAGAAGTATACTATAAAGATAAATCATTCCAGCTCTCTTATGAGTTAGTTAATCCTACACAAGAGAAAGTACTTTTGGTTTTACATGGCTGGGGAAGCAACAAAGAGATTATGAAGCAAGCTTTTGGAAAGACTCTTCCTCAATATAAACACATTTACTTAGATATGCCAGGTTTTGGTAAATCAAATAATGACATGATTCTTACTACTGAAGACTATGGAAAGATTGTGGATCTTTTTTTAGATGCCCTTGGCGTTAGAGTAACTATTGCTATGGGGCACTCTTTTGGTGGAAAAGTTGCTACCCTTTTAGATACGCCTTGTTTGGTACTTCTCTCTAGTGCTGGTGTAGTGACAGAGAAACCATGGTCTATTAAGCTTAAAATTGCAACAGTGAAATTTTTAAAGCCACTAGGCATGAGCTTTATACGAGACATGTTTAAAAGTAAAGATGTAGAAAATATGAGTCATGAGATGTATGAGACGTTTAAAAATGTAGTGGATGAAGACTTTGAAGATACTTTTACCAAATCTAAGTCGAAAGCACTATGTTTTTGGGGTAAAGAAGACACGGCTACACCACTTTATACGGGAGAAAAGATTGCAGGACTTATAGATGATTCTGCATTTTACCCATTAGATGGAGATCACTATTTTTTCTTGCAACATAAAGATTTTATAGCAAATACTATTTTAGAACACTGTAAAGGATTAGACTAATGTTACATCTGCTTAATGCCATTTTTTATGCACTTTTTATCTCAGCGATGGGGTATTACTTTATTACAAACCTACAGTGGTACTCTTATAAGCTGAAACGTGTACTTTTTAATCACACCAAACAGTGGTGGCATTTAGTATATTTTGTGCTTCCTTTTGTGCTTTATATCATAGTAGATGCCAAGAGTCAGTATGGATTTGTTGTGGTGATTGGGTATCTTGCTTTGTTATGGTTTTGGTATAAGGGTTTAGATAAGCCACTTGTTTTTACAGGACGGGTCAAACGTTTTTTTGCAGCGATGTTCTTGTTCTCACTGTTCTTTGTTTTCACCTTTAAACACTTTGCAGTCATGATACCTATTTTCTTAGCATTTTTAGTCTCTTTATTTTTAGAAAAAATGCTCTTTAATGGTTTTAAAGTCAAAGCTGAAAAAAAGATAGAGTCCATGCCTGACATGAAAGTAGTGGGTATTACTGCGAGTTATGGAAAGACAGGTATTAAAAATATCATAGCACATCTGCTTAAAGTCAAATACAATACATACGCTACACCACGATCGGTAAATACACTAGGTGGTGTGATGAAAGATGTCAATGATGATTTGCCAACTGACACCGAAGTGTATGTTGTAGAGATGGGTGCAAGAGGTGAAGGGGATATAGGTGAGATTAGTACTTTTGTGAATCCTCATTATGTGGTTGTAGGAAAGATAGGCCCTGCACATATAGAGTATTTTAAGACGATGGAGAACATACGTAATACTAAAATGGAGATATTACAATCTGACAGACTAGAACGAGCATGGGTACATGAGAGTACGATGGTGAAACCAGAATCTAACATACATACCTTTGGTACAAAAGAAAACCTAGACATACGTTCTAGCATGCCATCACCAGAATACATTATAGAAGATGTAGAGGCAACTTTGGATGCCACGAGCTTTACTCTCCAAGGTGTACGTTATAGTGCTAGTATTTTAGGTGCATTTAATGCCATGAACCTTGCCGCTGCAGTACTTGTAGCTAAAGAGCTTGGACTTAGTGATGAGCAGATACAAACACAATTAAGCACCCTCGAACCTGTAGCCCATAGACTCCAACGTATGGATGCAGGTGGTAAAGTCATACTAGATGACAGTTTTAATGGGAACATTGATGGCATGATGGCAGCGTTTGATTTGGCTACAACCTATGAAGGCAGAAAAGTAGTCATCACTCCAGGGCTAGTAGAAGTAGATGATGATCTCAATATACAAGTAGCCAAACGTGTTAATGAAGTTTTTGATGTTGTAGTGGTTACGGGTGATTTAAACTATGCCATTTTTAAAGAGCATGTAGATACTGATAAGTTAGTGAAATTAGCGTCTAAAGGTGAGATGGAAGCGATGCTTGTAGAACAGACAAGAGCAGGTGATTTGATACTGTTTGCAAATGATGCACCGAGTTTTGTCTAACCTCTTTGCATCTTTTTAAAAAAGAGTTCATGTTTTGAACTTCTTATTGTGATACCTTCTACGCCATATTTTTTTTCTTCTTTGATTGAAAAATCTTCACTTAGGAGTTGATGTACTCTTTTACTGGTCCATCTATACATCTTACCTCTGCAGCCCATTTTTGTTTTCATGATAAGAGGGATAGCTAAGGTTGTCTCACTACTTTGTTTTATATCACCTGAGATACGATTGCATCCATCAAAGCCTGAAAGTTTTGATTTTTTACTTGTAAAGGTAAAATCAAAAATAACACGAGCCTTACGTACCTCCATACCATCTAAGACACGTAAATGCCAAGCCCCTTCAAAGTCTTTCATCTTGCTATTGATTGCATTATTTTCTGCGTATAAAAAACCACTGAGAAACGTGAAGAAAATATATTTTTTATAGAACATAATATTTACCCTTTTATAAATGCAATTTAGTGTAGTATAATACAAATTATTTAATGGAGTATGTATGAGAGTTATTTTTACTTTATTGTTGTTTATCAATGTAGTATGTAGTACTGAGATACAGCTTAGCAAATCACAAGCAAACTATATAGCCAAAAAAGTATGGCAAAATGAAGGAGCAGGGAAAGATAAGTACCTAGTATGGTGGAACAAAGGAGAGGACTTTGCCAGTCTTGGGATCGGTCATGCTATATGGTTTCCTAAAGGGCATACGGAACGCTTTAGAGAAGTTTTTCCTATGATGATTAAGTTTATGCAAAATCAAGGGGTTAAAATGCCTTCGTGGCTTACACCTGAATCAGATTTTCCTTGGCAGACAAAAGAAGCATTTATAAAAGCAAAATCTAGTAATACTAAAAAATATCAAGAACTCTTTACGCTACTTAAGTCTACATTTCCTTCTCAGGCAGCATTTATGGCACAGCGTCTTAGTCATGCTTTACCTCAAATGTTAAAAAGTATAGACAATGTGAAAAAACAAGAGACTATTAAAAGACGTTTTTATGAAGTGATGCACAATGAAGATGGTTCAGTCAATAAGAAAGGACTCTATGTTCTTCTTGACTATACAAACTTTAAGGGTGAGGGTACACTTAAAAGTGAGCGTTATAAAGGACAGGGTTGGGGGTTACTGCAAGTACTTTGGAATATGTATGATAAAGAAGCCAATAAACTAAAGGCATTTGCACAGTCTGCTTCTCGAATGTTAAGTAGACGTATTAAAAACTCTCCACCAGCACGTGGAGAAGAGCGTTGGCGAAAAGGGTGGAATGTGAGACTTGATACCTACTGGAAGTAGTTAATTAAAGTCTGGTTTTGGTGTCTTATCTGAACTTTTTGGAAGTTGAGGATAGACAATCTCAGGTTTCCTTCCTTCAAGTGCATTGAGGAATGTTACAATTTTACCTGCCTCATCATCTGAAATTTTGATACCAAGTTGTGTGCTACCCATCTCTTTTACTGCGTCAGCTAGATTCCAAATAGCACCATTGTGGAAGTATGGAGCAGTCTCGGTAATGTTTCTAAGCGTTGGTGTTTTTACCATACCATTTTTGTCACCTTTGAAGTCACCTATATTTGCAAACTTATATTTAGCAGCTACTTGGAAGGGTTGCATTGTACCACCAAGAGCTATACCCGAGTGACATGTTACACAGCCTTTGTCTATGAATACATTGAGTCCTTCTTTTTCTGCATCATTTAATGCATCATCTTTACCGTTTAAAAAGTCATCAAACTTTGATGGTGTCACTAATGTTCTTTCAAAAAGACCAATAGTAGCAGTGATGGTTTCAAAATTAATTTTTACATCTTTCCCATACGCTTCTTTAAACGATGCGACATACTCAGCAATAGAATTGATTCTCTCTTCTACAAGAGGTTTTGGTGCTGCCATTTCTGGTTCTGCTTGCATAGGACCTTGTGCTTGGTCTTCTAACTGGTGGCTTCTTCCATCCCAAAACTGAGCATCAAAAAATACAGCATTGTAGACAGTAGGAGAGTTCAAGTGGTGTGGATTGGCTACCCACTTGTGTCCTACTGCTGCTGGTACACCATCTGCTCCACCCATACCAAGATTATGACATGTGTTACATGAGATAATACCACTTTTAGAGAGTCTTGGCTCAAAGAAGAGTTGTTTTCCTAGTGCTACTTTTTTATCGGTAATAACATTATTTGGATCGATAATTTTCATAAGTTCTTTTTTGTCTTGTGGGATGGCTTTAAGACCTGCCTCAGTTGCTTTTTTTCTTAGGTCTACACTTGTAGCACCCATCAGTAATGATGATGCCACCATCGATAGACCTATAAATTTGATTAGTTTCATGTACTTTTCCTCTATATGTATAATATTTTTAACGCGAAATTATAATAGATTAGTGTTAATTAAATGTTAATATATTCTAAACTTTAGGTTATATTACCTCCTATATTTTCAAGCCATACCTCATCACAAAAAAGATAAAATCAATAAAAATTATAGGATGAAATATATAATGTCAAAACAATTCTCCTACTACCTAGACAACATAAGTAAATATGCAGGCTACCTAGCAGCTATATTCGTAGCTATACTATCACTTTTAGTAGCCTACGACGCAAGTATGCGTTACCTCTTCTCTTCTGGTTCCATAGCCCTCCAAGAGATAGAGTGGCATCTCTTTGATATGGTATTTTTACTAGGACTTAGCTACGCACTGAAGCACGACAAGCATGTAAGGGTAGACATCTTCTTTGAGCGTTACTCTCAGGACACTCGGATGATAGTGCAGATACTCTCTATGCTTTTACTTGTCATACCGTTTTCACTTCTGTTTTTAAATGATGCTTTCGATATGACGATGCAGTCTTATGTACAAAATGAAGTCTCTTCAGACCCTGGAGGGCTTACGCATCGTTGGTTCATCAAGGCTATGTTGGTACTAGGCTTTGTGTTGCTTGTGTTACAGGCACTCTCTGAGGTGCTCAAAGCGTACCATAGACTTGAGAATAAAATGGCACTCATTAAAACCCTCATTATTGTTGCTCTTGTGGCTACACTCATCTACATCGCATGGTTTAACAGAGTGGCATTTTGGTTTGATCCTGTGTTTCTTATGTTTGCTATGGCGTTAGTCTTACTCATGCTAGGCTTTCAAGTAGCCTTTGTCTTTGCAGGGGTGGCTCTGTTTTTTGCTCTCATCGCAGATGAAGTAGGGCTAGGGGTGCTAGAGATGCTTCCTTACAGAGTGTATGGCATCATGGGTAATGTCACACTGATGGCAGTACCACTCTTCATCTTCATGGGGCTGATACTCGAAAAGTCTAAAATGGCAGAGGGATTGTTACTCTCTATGGCTAAACTCTTTGGCTCCGTGCGTGGTGGTTTAGCCATCTCTGTGGTACTTGTGGGGGCTATACTCGCAGCGAGTACTGGCATAGTAGGG
Organism: Sulfurovum sp.; assembly: GCA_021647715.1. Classification (GTDB taxonomy): domain Bacteria; phylum Campylobacterota; class Campylobacteria; order Campylobacterales; family Sulfurovaceae; genus Sulfurovum. The sequence goes on along the minus strand of JAKIUE010000048.1, from coordinate 7,678 downwards.
GCATCGGTGGTGATGATGAGTCTCATCGCCTTACCACTCATGCTAAAGCATAATTATAGTCCAGCATTAGCCAGTGGGAGCATCGCGGCTTCTGGTACGCTAGGACAGCTCATACCCCCTTCCATAGTCCTCATCATACTTGGAGACCAGATGCACCTATCTGTGGGTGATTTGTTTCGTGCGGCTGTGGTACCGGGGCTTTTGCTTATAGGGCTTTATATTGTCTATATATTGGTGCTTTCGTATTTCTCTAAAGAGACTGCACCTGCCATAGTCTCAGATGAACCGTATGGAGAGATAGTCAAAGAGGCAGTAAAAGAGATAATCCCACCTTTACTACTCATAGGTGTAGTGCTTGGCTCCATTTTTGCAGGCATCGCTTCTCCTTCTGAGTCGGCTGCCATTGGGGTGTTGGGTGCTATGCTACTAGCCATGTACAAAAAGACATTTTCATTCTCCATGATACGCTACGCTGCGATTGAGACCGTCAAACTCACAGCTATGATATTTATGATACTCATCGGTGCTACGGCATTTTCACTTGTCTTTGGCGAACTAGGTGGGGGAGATATGGCTATGAATTTCTTTACGGGAGACCAAGGCGATGTATGGACATTCATCTTCATAGCGATGCTTGTCATATTCCTACTAGGCTTCTTCATAGACTTCATAGAGATAGCCTTTGTCGTCGTACCCATACTCGTACCCATAGTAGCCATGCTAGGCATAGACCCCATCTGGTTTGCCATACTCATTGCCATGAACTTACAAGCTAGCTTCCTCACACCACCCTTTGGCTTTGCGTTGTTCTACCTAAAGGGTGCTGCGGGAGATAAGGTGAGTACGGGAGATATATATAGGGGTGTTGTACCGTTTATTGGGTTGCAGTTGGTGGCTTTGGGGATTATTGTTTTGTTTCCTGAGTTGATTTATTTGTTTGGGGAGTGATAAGACAAATTATATTTTGACATTAAATGACATATTTTAGTTATGATACTTTTTGATTAAAATAAAGGAAATAAACAAATGAAGAAAATATTACTTTTAAGTGCTTTTTTTACTATGATAAATGCTCAGATATTATGTCCAGATGGAACATATGTAGGTGGAGATGATTGTACTCTTACACCAGATGGAAGTTATGTTGGAGGAAACGATTACTCAATGGCACCAGATGGAAGTTATGTTGGAGGAAACGATTACTCAATGGCACCAGATGGAAGCTATGTCGGAGGAAACGATTACTCAATGGCACCAGATGGAAGTTATGTTGGAGGAAACGATTACTCAATGGCACCAGATGGTACATACACAGAAGAATAATTAGCTCGTTCCTATCGCTCCTGCGTAAGAATGCATACTAGACTTTTGTATTGCGTGCTAAATTTTAACTTTTAATCAAATTGGAGTATGCATTACCACTGAGGACGGATGGTAACGAGTAAAAATATATTAGAGTGTAGAGAACTATAATATATGTAAGAATCGTAGGGTGTTGTCCCACGACAACACCAAAACTTCAAACTACTATAAAAATGATGGCTTTTTATCGTGTGTCTAAACTTTAAAGGTGTTGTGAGGGCACAACACCCTACGGGAATAGTTTTATAGCTCGTTCCTATCGCTCCTGCGTGGGAATGCATACTAGACTTTTGTATTGCGTGCTAAATTTTAACTTTTAATCAAATTGGAGTATGCATTACCACCGAGGACGGATGGGAACGAGTAATTGTTTACCTTATATTTTTTCTTACGATTGTTTGTATATGTTTATGAGTTTTTCAATCTTAACTAGCCTTAATATGCCCATCTTCCTTAACAAGCTTAATAAGTGTACGCAATGCCTCATTTACGGACTTGGCATCAGGAAAAAACTTGCTGATGTCTTTGTCTAATTTGACGATATTTACACCATCTTGATAAGCTTTGGCATATTTACCACGTACTCCATTAGAAAAATCATACTCTTCTAGCATTTCATCTTTTGTGTTCATACTCTGTTCTCCTCATAAAATAGTTTCTCTTTTTTAGTGGCTTTTCGTGCAGATATGATGCGTATAGTATCACGCTTTTCTACATGCACCACTACCAAAGTTTTCAAATCTTCAGATAGACCAATAAGAATGAGTCTATCTTCATCATCACTATGCAGTGGGTCATCAATGGTGATAGATAGTGTATCACCAAAAGCCGTTGTTGCCTCTTCAAAAGATATACCATGCTTACTAAGATTGGTTTGTGCTTTTAGATTATCCCATTCAAATAATAAGCCCACGTGGTATACCTTTTATATTTTATGTATGTAGTATAACATATTCTAACTACCCATCTTCCCCACAGCACAAGAGACAAAACTCTTCGCCGTAGTCGTAAACCCTTCCACTGTAGATAAATTCTCATCGCTCATAGGGTAGCCTAATCCTTTGAGGGCAACGCGTAGGGCAGGGACTTTGGTTTCTTCTATATCTAACGTGATTTGTCTGGGTTCTACTTCTAGGTTGACGGTTACTTCACCGAAATCCTCTACTAGTTTAGTAGTAAGTGTGTTGGCACAGCCTCCACACTTGACGTTGAGTACTTCAAATGTTTGTGTTTGTTTCATGGTGTGTCCTTTCTTGTGTATTATATTATTGTAGCATAAATAAGGAGTATAGATAAACTAATACTAATAGTGTATAATATCGCGTTATTTACATTAAATTAAAAGGAAAAACAATGACAAAAATTATACTATTATCAGTAGCAGCAGCTGCTTTACTATTCACAGGTTGTGATGAAAAAACTAAAGATGCAGTATCTGGAGCAGCTTCTTCTGTAACAGACTCTGTAAAAGATGCAGCATCTGAGGCAACTGCAGCAGTGACTGAAACTGTAAAAGAAAAAGCATCTGAAGCAATGGATGCAACTAAAGATGCAGCATCAAACGCAGTTGATTCAGCAAAAGAAGCTGCAACAGGTGCAATGGACTCAGCAAAAGAGAAAGTTTCAAACGCAGCAACTGGTGCAGTTGACTCAGCTAAAGAAGCAGCAGGAAATGTTGTAGATTCAGCAAAAGATACAGCTTCAAATGCAGCTTCAGCAGTTACAGATACAGCAGCAGGTGCAGTAGATGCAACTAAAGAAGCAGCAGGAAATGTTGTAGACTCTGCAAAAGATACAGCTTCAAATGCAGTTGATGCAGCAGCAGATACTACAGTTGATACAGCAAAAGATGCACTTAAAGATCAGTTACAAAACTAATTTTTAAATACAAGTACACTCACTTTTATAGGTGAGTGTACTTAAATATTATTAAGCACTACTAATAATTAATAAACATTAATTAGCACTCTTATATATCTCCCAAAAATTTAAAATTATCACTCACTTATTTGAACTACTCTATGTGTAGTAACATTATGCTAGAATTCTAGTATGAAAGATACATTAAAAATAGAATTAAAACAAGACACAGTAGACAACCTCCTAGCATTTTCAGAACTCCTCCATAAAGATGTAAATAAAATGCTTGAAGAAGCACTTGAACAGTACTTTGATAGTGAACAACAAAAACTAATCAATAAAGGCATTGAAGAAGACGCTACGATGACAAACTTGGACTATGATGAGTTTTGGGATGGCTTAGATATTGGATAATGATACAGCTAACGGAAGTAATCGGCTAAAAGAGAGATTACATAGTGTGTTAGATAAAGAAATACTCTCTATAGATTTTCTTACAAAAGGCCAGGTAGGGGATGTTTTTAAAGTAGTTACCTCAGATAAGATATGTATACTGAAAACATCAGAGTCCTCAAATACGTTGCAAATTGAATCAGAGATGCTATCAGATATTAATAAATATGATATATCGGTGCCTAAAGTGTTTGATGTATCTGAAAGACACTTACTGATGGAGTATATTGACACTTCTGATGTCTCTAAGTATATAGAAGAGGTAGAAGCAGCCAAAATACTCTCTACACTTCATAGTATTACAAATGAGAGTAGAATGTATGGTTACTACTATGATACAACTATAGGTCCTTTTAGACAAAAAAATGAACAAACGCAGTATAACTGGATACTGTTCTTGACAGAGATGCGTATTTTGCCCATGGTAAAAATATGTTATAACAAAAGCTATCTATCTAAACAAATAGTGCAAAAAATTGAGAATTTATGTTCTGGGCTATACAAACGTATTGATATGAGCAAAATAACGCCATCATTGTTGCATGGTGACCTTTGGTCTGGAAATATATTATTTCAGCAAAAGAAGGCTGTTTTGATTGATCCTGCGATATATTATGGGGATAAAGAGATGGAATTAGCATTTATACTGATGTTTAATACTTTTGGAGATGATTTTTTTAATGTCTATACACGTAAGCATACTTTGAGTGAAGACTTTCATGATGTGAAAGTACCTATTTATCAAATATACCCTTTGTTAGTGCATATTGCATTATATAAAGGAACGTATATACGTCAACTTGAAGAGACACTTAGAGGATTGAAAATATAATGACAAAGTGGAATATAAAAAATATTATAAAAGAGTTTATCATTGGGATACTCATTATATTTATATTAACAAATATAATTAGTTATGTTCGTAAACCTGAATTGAGATCAAATCAATTACCACATATTGAAGTAAAACTCTTAGATGGTAGCGACTATCGTGTGGATTTATCAAAGCCACTAATTTTACATTTTTGGGGAACATGGTGTCCTACATGTAAACTGGAAATTGATAATATTGAGTATCTATCTAAAAAATTTGAAGTATTGACAATTGCTGTCAACTCTGGTGATAAAATGCTACTTCAAAAATATTTAGATAATAAAAGTTTAACGTTTCGTGTTGTCAATGACAACCATGGAGAATGGGCGAAAAAATTTAATGTAGAAGCATATCCTACTACATTTATATATGATAGCAATGGTGAATTAAGATTTACGGAAGTAGGGTATACGACAACAGCAGGCTTATTAGCACGTATGGCAATGATTAAGGAATAGAAATATTTTATAATATTACTCTACTCTATTTTAAATATATTGGAGTAAAATATATCATTAAAAAAAGTGATTAAAAGGAAAATAATGCAAGAGATACCAAATTGTCCAAAATGTGAGGGTACATATACCTATGAGGATGGTAGTCTTTACATCTGCCCAGAATGTGCACATGAGTGGAGTAAAGATGCAAAAGTTGAGGAAGAATCAGGTTTGATTGTTAAAGATGCCAATGGCAATGTTTTAGTTGATGGTGACAGTGTCACTGTGATAAAAGACCTTAAGGTAAAAGGAAGTAGTGATGGTATTAAGGTGGGTACGAAAATAAAAAGTATCCGTCTTGTTGAAGGTAATGATGGTCATAATATTGACTGCAAAGTACCAGGGGTAGGTGCCATAAAACTAAAGCAAGCATTTGTTAAAAAAGCATAAGTACTTTTTTGAAAAGTACTTATTGGCTTGTTTAGTTAAAAAAGTTGTTGTTTTTTAAAATATCTATACCATTTTTTACTGTTTTGACTGAAGTATCAAATTTCTTTTTTAAATCATCATCGAGATTCATTTCTACTATAGCTTCAACACCATTTGAACCAAGGACTACAGGTACACCCACACAAACATCAGAGTGACCATATTCGCCACTTAGTAAAACAGATGAAGAAACTACTGCTTTAGAATCATTCAATATAGCTTCTACCATAAACGCTATAGCACGACCAGGTCCATAGTATCCCGAAGTTTTAAGATGTCCAACTATTTCTGCTCCACCATTTTTAGTCCTGTTGATAATTTCTTCCATATCTTCCTTACTTAACAAATCTGGTAAAGGAACATCTCCAACGTTGGCTTTTTGAGGAAGAGGAATCATGTTTTCTCCATGATCACCAATGACCAATGCTCCAACGCGTGCAGCACCAAAACCAAGTTTTTTACGAATTTGGTATGCCATACGTGAGCCATCTAATGCACCAGCCATACCAATGATTCTATTTCTTTCCCACCCAGTAATTTGTGCAATGGTGTAGGTCATAACATCAAGAGGATTTGATACCGAGAGTATAATAGCATTTGGAGAGTACTTCATAATATCTTCAGTGACTGATTTAATAATCTTAGCATTAATCATGAGTAAATCTTCTCTTGTCATGTCACCTTTTCTAGGTACTCCCGCAGTGATTACAACAATGTCACACTCTTTGACATCTGCAGGTGATTGTGCCGCTGTAATAAGTGTGGGTTTAGTAGAATAATGTGTAGCTTGTGCTATATCTATTGCTTTACCTTGTGCCACACCTTCTGCTATATCAAAAAGAACAATTTCTCTACATGTTCCCATGATTGCCAAAGAAAACGCCGCTGAAGCACCCACGGCACCAGCTCCAATAATTCCTACTTTTCTATTTTTTATCATTTTTTTTCCTATTAATTAATTTTTATCTATATGGTGAACCAGAGATATAGTTTGAAAGTGCCATTTGCTGACGTGAGACATCTTTTAAAGTATGATGTACTCTGGTTACAACAGCTTTCATAAACTGGTACATCACTTCAGGTTCTTTTATTATAAGAGGTTGGATATCTTCTTCTTTAAAACAGAGTATGACAGCCTCACCAAGTGCTTTAACTGATGTTGAATGAGCTTGCTGTGCAATAAATCCGAGTTCGCCTATTAAATCGCCTCTTTCGAAAATATGTATGATTTTTTCGCGTCCCGTTATCTCATCTTTTACAAAACGTGCAACTCTGCCACGTTTTAATATATAAAAAGTATTGTCGGTATCTCCTTGTTGAAATAAAAGCTCATTGTCATCAAGCTTTAATTCTACACTCGCACATTCAGCAAATACATCAATCCCATACTCGCCAAGGTATTTTCCTATTGGAGCCTCAGTTAGCAATTGTTTTACTTTTTTAATATCTGGCTTTTCCATTTTATTCTCCTATGGTTTAATATATAGATGCATAAATAGTTTTATACAGTTATAGTATCTAAATTGGCTATAACATCTTCTAAATTTTTGTTAGCATGAGGCGTTAAACCTATCTTTAGTTCCCATGCGTATCCTTTTATTTCAAGTAGATATACTTCTGGAACATTCTCAAAACACTGATGACAAATCGCTAAAACAGACGGTACAGAAATAGCATGAGACGTAAAACTCACATCCATTTTTGCTTTAATCTTAGAAACATTAAAAGAGTCTATATCTTCTTTTTTTGTAGCATCTACAAAAAGGACTCTTTTTTTATGAGAGATCAAATCAGCATCTTCAAGGTGTAGTTGGTAACTTCGTACCAACTCAGCTTCAGAACATACATCATTTTCTTCTATCCAGTCTACAAATGCCCAGCCAAGACCGTCATCTTCTCTGCCTACATTTCCTATGCCATAAACAAGAGAGTCTGGTGTATTAAAGCGTTCCAATAGTGTGCTAAGAAAATCACCGTTTTTTACTGTCAAGGACATTTCCTTTACTGTCAAGTACCTGTACATCTAATGGCATATTTCCCGATGTTGCATGGGTAGCACAACTCAGACATGGGTCATATGCACGTATACCCACTTCTATAGCATTCATCATACCTTCGGTTATCTCTTGTTGACCACCAAGGTACTCTTCTGCCACAGCCAAAACCGTTCTGTTCATCACTGTATTGTTTTGTGTGGTAGAGA
>JAKIUE010000047.1 GCA_021647715.1 Sulfurovum sp. | reverse complement strand
GGTAAAAAAGGTGGTCGCATGGGACTACATGCTATAAGACTCTCTTTTATCCACCCAATAACACAAAAGAATGTGCTTTTAGAGGTGGATGCGCCTCGTGATTTTTATGACTTGATGTGCTAGTATCATCCCTAATCATAATCATTAACTGAAGTATCCAAATTTAACATGAAACCAAACTTTTATAGAACTATGGTTAAAATAAATTTTAAACAAAACTGTCTGTATGTAGTATAAGGAAAAATGAAGTAAATGAAAAAAGTTTTAGTATTATATTATTCTCAAACAGGTCAACTAACTAATGTCCTTAAATCATTTACTTCAGCACTAGATACAGATGAAAATATAGAAGTGATTTATCACAATATAGAACCTGCAAAAGAATACCCTTTTCCTTGGGGATATTTAGAATTTTTTGATATCTTCCCTGAATCTGTATACATGGATGGGTGTGCACTAAAAAAATGTGATAATATCACACTAGATGATCACTATGATCTGGTCATTTTAGCGTATACCATTTGGTTCTTATCTCCCTCTTTACCTATTTCTGGTTTTTTGAATTCTAGGTATTCTAAAGTGCTGAAAGACAAACCCGTGATTACTCTCATCGCTTGTAGAAACATGTGGATAATGGCTCAAGAGAAGATGAAAGATAAATTAAACAATGTAGGTGCAAAACTCATAGACAATGTAGTACTCATAGACCAAGGTGGAAACTTAGCCACCTTTATTACCACCCCAAGATGGATGTGGACAGGTCGGAAAAATGCTTTTTGGGGATTACCCAAAGCTGGAGTAAATCCAAATGATATTAAGGATGCTCAACGTTTTGGAAAAGTATTAACAGAAGCCTTAGCCAAAGATGAAGAAAAGAAAAATACTTCACTGCTTTACGGACTTAAAGCTGTACAGGTAGACAACAGACTTATAGGTACAGAAAAAATAGCCCATAAAAGCTTTAAGATATGGGGTGGACTTATCCGTAAATTTGGAAAAACTGGTGATAAAGCTAGAATCCCTATGTTGTTTTTATATTTTATATTTTTACTGTCACTTATTGTTATTGTAGTACCTATTAATACCCTCATAAAACCATTATTGCGAAAACTAAACTCTAAAACAGTAGACAAAGAAAGAGCTTATTTTGAAGAGCCCTCAGGTTCAGGGAATGAGCGTATGAAGGATTATAGTAATGCCTAATGTATACATTAATAAAATTGCAAAGTTTTTACCCAATGAACCTATAAATAATGATGAAATGGAATTGGTATTGGGTGAAATAGCTCAAAAACCTTCACGAGTACGCAGGATTATTTTACGAAGTAATGGTATCAAGCAACGATATTATGCTATAGATAAAGAACAAAATCTTTGTTATAACAATGCACAACTTACAGCACATGCTATACGAAATTTAGATATGGATTTAGATACGATTGAAACTTTATCTTGTGGAACAACACTTCCTGATCAAATCATGCCTAACCATGCTGTTATGGTACATGGAGAACTAGAAAATAAACCTTGTGCAGTGATAGCGACATCAGGGATTTGTCTATCTGGAATGACATCATTGAAGTATGCATATCTTTCTATAAAGGCAGAAGAGTCAAAAATAGCAGTGGCTACTGGTTCAGAAGTAGTCTCTACTCTCTTGCATGCCAAAAATTTCAAATATGAAAGTGAAATAAAACAAGAAGAGTTTGCTAAACATCCAGAAATTGCATTTGAAAAAGATTTTTTACGATGGATGTTGAGTGATGGTGCAGGTGCAATGCTACTTGAGTCCAAACCAAATCCACAGGGAAACTCTTTAAAGATAGAATGGATAGAGATTCTCTCTTTTGCCAATGAATTTGATACATGTATGTATGCAGGTGCAAAAAAAGAAACACAAGCACTTAAAGGTTATAGAGAGTTCACACAAGAACAATGGCTTGAAGAATCACTTTTTAGTATCAAACAAGATGTTAAGCTACTCAATGAAAATATAGTAAATGTAACAGTTCAAAGAACTTTAGAAAAGATATTAGAAAAGAAGTCTCTCACTCCTGAAGAAGTTACTTGGTTTTTGCCACATTATTCGTCAACATATTTTAGAGATGAGGTGTATGAAAGTTTAAAAAAAGCTCATTTTGAGATACCTATGGAAAAATGGTTTACCAATCTTACAAGCTGTGGGAATACTGGTGCTGCATCGATTTATATTATGCTTGAAGAACTTTTTCATTCTGGAAAATTAAATAAATCAGATAAAATATTATGTTATGTACCCGAATCAGGTAGATTTTCAAGTTCATTTATGCTTTTAAAGGTAGTTTAATTATGAAAATAAGTGACGTTCCACAAGAGAAAAACAAAACATTAGGTGGCGTAAGAAAGGCCATGTATGCTGTAGGAGAAGATGGTACTTATGTATCGGTGGCTTCTGATGGTTGGAAGGCTGAAGAGATAGTCACTTCACAAGCAGTAGAAGAGTTTGAACGACTCGCAAGTATCGCTTTAGTGGAGGTAAAGAAAGAGTTGGCTTCACCTTTGTCCTATCATATGTATAAAAACCGTATGGATTTAACACAACTTTCTCAGAGCACAGGTTTTTTTAAATGGACCATTAAAAAAGATTTTAAAGTAGAAGCATTTAAAAAAATATCACAAAAAAGACTACAAACATATGCAAATGTCATGGGCATCAAAATAGAAGAACTACTCACTGTTCCAACAGAATAATATAATATATGGTAAAAAGGTAACTATGAAAACATTCAATCATCAACATTCTGCACATTGTGAAAGCGGTGTAAGTTCTTTACTTTTAAAGCATCAAGGTCTAAATATCAGTGAGCCTATGGCATTTGGATTGGGTAGTGGATTAAGTTTTGCCTATTTGCCTATTGTTAAGATTTCAGGTATGCCACTAATTGCCTATAGGTCTTTGCCTAAATCTATCATAAAGACCCTCACAAAACGTTTAGGCATCACCTTAGTAACAAAAACATTTTCAAACCAAAAAAAAGCAGAAGAAGCACTTGATAGCTTGTTAGATGAAGGAAAATATGTAGGCATACAAACTTCTGTATATTATCTGCCCTATTTTCCAAAAGATATGCGTTTTCACTTTAATGCACATAATTTAATTGTATATGCAAAAGAGAATGATGAATACTTAGTGAGTGATCCTGTGTTTGAAAATACTGTACGCATTAAAAAAGAGGATTTACTCAAAGCCCGTTTTGCAAAAGGTGCCTTGGCTCCTAAAGGTTTACTCTATTATCTAGATTCAACGCCTCAAGAGATTGATTATGAAAAAAGTATCAAAGATTCTATAAAAGCTACTATTAAAAGTATGAACCCTCCTGTATTTTTTGCAGGCATTAAAGGGATACATTATTTGGCTAAACAGATACGAAAGATTCCTAAAAAATATAAAGATGATATGCGTTACCCTAGACTCTATCTTGGGCATATTGTACGTATGCAAGAAGAGATTGGAACAGGAGGCGCAGGCTTTCGTTACATCTATGCTTCTTTTTTACAAGAAGCCAGTCACTATACCAATAAAAATCTACTCAATGAAGCCAGCCAAATGATGACAAAGGTTGGAGATGAATGGAGACTATTTGCACAACAAACTGCACTTATGTGTAAAGATAGAAAGAATTTAGATTTTGAAACATTGGCACATATGCTTGATGAGATTGCTGAACATGAAAAACAAGTCTATGAAAAACTTAAAGAAATTGTATGATAGAAATTTCAAACCTTTCAAAAGACTATGGTGAACATAAAGTATTAAAAGACATCTCTTTACATATGGATACCGGATCTATCTATGGTTTACTAGGACCAAATGGTGCAGGAAAAACCACGCTCATTTCTACCCTAGTTGGCTTATGCAGTTTTGATGCGGGAGAGATTCATATAGAGGGTAAAAATATCAAAGATTCTTTGGGCTACATACAGTCTATATCTTCTCTTATTCCACAAGAGTTGGCATTTTACCCTACCTTAACTGCTGCAGAAAACTTAGAATACTTTGCTGGTATGTTGGGTCTAAAAAATAATGCACTCAAAGAACGTATAGACAAAGTGGTTCACCTCACACAACTCAGTGATGCTTACACAAAACAGGCACAAACATATTCTGGGGGATTAAAAAGAAGGCTCAACATTGCCATAGGACTATTGTCAGATCCAAAGATCATTTATTTGGATGAACCTACAGTAGGCATTGATCCTCAGTCTAGAAACTTTATATTAGAGTCCATTAAAAAAATGAAAGAGGAGAACAAACTCATTGTCTATACCTCTCACTATATGAATGAAGTAGAATTTCTTTGTGATAAAATAGCAATCATTGACAATGGAGAAATCATACAAGAAGGCAGTCTAGATACTATTCTTTCAGATACTAAAGCCATTATAAAAACTTCTGATGAATACTTGGAAGTAGCATTAAGTCAAATATCAGATACTTTACATCGCCTAGAAGAAGAAGGAAAAAAGATTACATCCATTGAATATGGTCATGATCTAGAGAGTTATTTCTTACGCATAACAAATACAAAGCTAAGGGATTAACCGATGAAACTATATTATGCTTTAAAGAAAGAGTTTCTCATACTATGGCGTAATAAGAGTGCATTATTGTCTCTATTTTTAATGCCTGCAATTTTTATTTTAATTATGTCTTTAGCACAAAAAGATATTTATAAAGAGTATACAAATGCAAATATTACCTATACTATAGTCAATCAAGATAAAGGACAAAAGTCTCTTCAGTTTATAGATGCATTAAAAGACTATGAACATCTTACTTTTATAGAGAAAGATAGTTTAGAAGAAGCGCAGGCTCTAACACGTGAAGGAGATACAATGTTTACTTTGCGTATAGCAAAAGCGTTTTCTGCACACTTTGATAAAAAGAGTGAAAACCCTTTGATAGATATTTATATGTCACCTTCAACAAAAGCACCAGTTAAACTCTATTTTCAGTCAAAAATAAAAGAAACGATGATGGCATTAAAAATGAAAAAAATACTAAAATCTATAGGGAAGTATGATGATACAAAACAAGACGCTAAAGACAAAAAGACAATAGAAACACATTACTTGTATGATAATACCCATAAAACTGTTATACCTACTGCAACACAACAAAATGTCCCTGCATGGATTGTTTTTTCTATGTTTTTTGTGATTATTCCTATCTCTACGCTCTTTATCACAGAGCGAGATGATGGCACCTTAGATAGACTTAAAGCAATGAATAGCCCTAAAGGTATATTTTTACTTTCAAAGATTATTCCATATATGGTAATTAACCAATTACAGCTCTATAGTATGATTCTAGTAGGTTTATTTCTCGTTCCCCTACTTGGAGGAGATAAATTAACGATGGATATTGATTTTTTTGCACTCTTTGTTATCTCTTTGGCTATTAGTTTTGCAGCTATTGGCTTTGCGCTGTTTTTATCGACCCTCATGAAAAGTATAGAACAAGCCTCTATAGTGGGTGCGTTAAGTGCAGTCATAATGGGTGCTGTTGGGGGTATTATGATTCCAAAACTTGTAATGCCCCCTCTTATGCAAGACCTCACATTACTCTCCCCTATGTCTTGGGGACTAGAGGGTATGCTAGATGTCTTTGTACGAAACTTAGATGTTTCTGCTGTACTCTATGAAGCATCTGTTCTAGTAGTTTTTGGTATACTTATGCTGACTATATCAACCTATAATTTCAAGAGAAGATGATGAATGTAACAGAACAATTAAAATCAAATTTAAAAGAGATGATTGTACGAGAATGTGATAAAGATATTGACCCTAAGAGCATCAAAGATGATGATATCTTGTTTCATCCCTCACATCCTTTAGAACTAGATTCTCTAGATGCCTTACAGCTATCCATGGCATTAAAAAATGAATATAACATTCGATTAACTGATCCAAAAGAGATACGACGTGTCATGGAAAGCATTAACACCCTAGCAAGCTATATAGAAACACATCAATGATATATATTCAAGGGTATTCTCTTGTCAGTGCTAGAGGAAAAGATGTCCAAAGCACACTTAAAAATTTAAACAAAGCATATACTCCAAAAGTACTTACATCAGGAATCAAATTTTATGCAATAAAAGAGAATACGGTACTTCCTTATTATGATATGATTGAAAAAGTGACAAGAGATGCGTTAATTGATGCCAAAGTAGATAAATCAGATCTAACTGATATGGCACTCTTTATAGGGACTTCTTCTGCAAAGCTCCCCCTCAATGAAGTAAATGTAAAAAAAGAGGATCTATTATTAAGTGATACCTATATAAATGAAATCACACAGATAATAGCAAAAAGAATAGGTATTAAAGGGTTTAGAACACTCATTTCTACTGCATGTACTTCTAGTTCTAATGCACTCATACAAGCCAAAGAGATGATAGAAGCAGGACTTATCCAAAGGGCAGTTATTGTAGGCATTGAACTCTATAATCTATTTACCATAAAAGGCTTTGAATCTTTTATGCTTTTAACACAAGACACCATCAAACCTTTTGATAAAAATAGAACAGGTCTTATTTTGGGAGAAGCTGTTTCTGCTATTGTCTTAAGTAAAGAAAAAAGTCCTTTTGTATTTTCTGGAGGGAGTATTCATATAGATGCTGGGTCTATTACATCTCCCTCAGCAGAGAATTTAGAATACCTAATGAATGATGCACTACAAGATGCAAATATTTTTCCTACAGACATCTATGCTGTAAAAACACATGCCACAGGTTCACAACAAAATGATTTTGTAGAAGCTAAAGCATTACATAAAATATTTAGTATGAAAATGCCCAAAATAGTCACGCTAAAACCTTATATAGGTCACACAATGGGAGCATCTGGGAGTAGTGAATTGGCTTTGTTTTTAGAATCATTAAAAGATGGTTTCATCCCTCAAAATAAGCAAATTGAAACACTAGACCCAGAATGTAATATACTCCCCCTATCAGAAAAAACCAAAGCAATACCGGGGTATTATATGTTTAACAATTTTGGGTTTGGTGGTAATAACAATAGCTTTATCATACAGTACACAGAGCTCTAGCCATGTATATTTATGCCACCTTCAACCATGAAGAGATACTCACAGACAAAGCAACTGACAAAAGACCTTTTTTAACGAAAAGATTTAACCGTGCAGATAATTTTGTGAATTTAGCACTTTATGGTGCACAAAATTGCGTAAGTGAAAATATATTACCAACCAATAGTAGTATTTATATTTCAAGTACAAAGGGGAATATGAATGCCACACTTAAAGTCATGCAAGATATCCACTGGGAAGATCAACTACCCAGACCTTTTCATTTTTTAAATAGTGTGAATGCTGTAAATCTATTTTATGTTGCAAAATCTTTTAATTTGAAGGGAAAAACACTCTTTGTTGATACATTTGAGTCTGCGTTACCACAAGCTTTTATAGATGTATCTAAAAACAAAACTGCTTTATTAGGAGTAGTGACAGAAATCATTGAAGATTTATCATTACATACTATAATGTTTGAGAATGTCCCCATAGAAGAAAGTAGTAGATGGATGCTGTTAGCCAATGACAACGAAAAGAAAAAAGCCATTGCAAAAATAACGGATATACGTTTTGAAAGCACACCCCAAAAGCATGCAATTAAAAATTTATTTTCTTTTTTGGAATCAAATGATAAAGAAGATGTTTTTTACTTTAACGGAGATAATCTTTCTTTTCAAGTAGAAAAAATAAAGCACATCTAAAGTCTTAGTCTTAAGCTATAGTGAGTTTTGCTATAATACGCATAATACATCCAAGGACACACTATCAAAGCATTTGAAAAATTCAATTTACATCCCAGCATCCTCAAAGCCATAGCACTAGAAAACTACGAAAATGCCACTGCTATTCAAAACAAAGTCATTCCAGTTGCCATGAAAGGTGCAGATGTACTTGGGGCTTCTAAATCTGGTACAGGAAAAACCGCTGCGTATGTGCTCCCTTTACTCAACAAACTACAAAAAATAGTAAAAAAAGAAGACAAAGTAGTACGTGCACTTATCATAGTCCCTACCATAGAACTAGCAGACCAAGTCTCTCGTACTATTGTCTCTTTTTCTAAATACTTAGACATACAAACAGTTAAAGTACAAGGTGGATCTAAAAAAGTAGAACAAATAACACGTATAAAACAAGGTGTAGACATAGTAGTAGCAACGCCTGGTAGACTTCAAGACTTTATAAGAGATAAAAAAATAAACCTTGAACATGTAAACACCGTCATTCTTGATGAAGCAGACACCATGCTAGACCTTGGATTCTTAGCAGAGATAAAGAATATCTTAAAGTCATGTCCTCCACAAAAACAGATGATGTGCTTTTCTGCTACTATCTCCCAAAACATCAAACAACTAGCCAAAGAGTTTTTACGCGCTCCAACTATCATAGAAGTAAGCAACCGTCGTGATGTAGTCAATGCCATCAAACATCGAGCCTACAAGGTAGACAAAAAACGAAAAGCAGAGCTTACCGTAAAGCTTGTAAGAGATTTAGGTATTGGACAGGTGCTTATATTTGTAAACAAAAAAGAGACTGCCGATAAACTCTTTGACTTCTTTAAATCACAAGAGATATGGACTACTATCATTCATGGTGACATTAAACGTGGTGGACGAGCAAAAGCACTTTCTCTCTTTAAAGGGGGGAAATCACAAGTACTTATAGCCACAGACATCGCAGCACGAGGGATAGACATACCCGAGCTACCCATGGTCATCAACTATGACTTGCCAGAACTAACCGATGACTTTACCCACCGTGTAGGTCGTACAGGACGAGCTAACAAAAAAGGGGGTGTCATCACCCTACTTACCATTCATGACTATAATGCTTTTTCTACCATAGAAAAACATCTAAAACTAAACGTAAAACGTGACATTATGGATGGTTTTGAGATTACAGATAAACAACCACGTCAAGCTAGACCAAGGAAAAAGAAGTTAAGTGAAAAAAAAGGGAAAATAGACTACGACAAAAAACGTCGCTATACCTACGCTGCTCAGAAAAAGAAAAAACAAGAAGGCAAGAAGAAATAAGACATGAACCCAAGTAATACATACTTGAGTTCAACATTTATCTATTTAGATGTTGCAAAAAATCTCCATACAAAACCAGCTAAAATAGCACCTACGATTGGTGCTGCCCAAAATACCCATACTTGGCTGAGTGCCGCTGTATCTGCAAAGATTGCCGCTGCTGTACTTCTAGCAGGGTTTACTGAAGTGTTAGATACTGGTATAGAGATAAGGTGAATTAACGTCAATCCCAAACCAATAGCAATAGGCGCGAATCCTGCGGGTGCTCTCTCGTCTGTAGCACCTAAAATGATGAACAAAAACATAAAGGTAAGTACTACTTCTGTGATGATAACGGAAGTAAGGTTATATTTACCAGGAGAGAGTTCCCCAAAACCATTGGAAGCAAATCCACCTGCCTCAAAACCTGCTTGACCAGAAGCTATCAAATACAATACAAATGCACCTGCTGCTCCACCAATAACCTGAGCTACTATATAAGGTAGTAAGTCTTTTGTCTCAAATTTTCCCGCTGACCAAAGCCCAAAAGAAACAGCTGGATTAAAATGCCCACCTGAGATATGACCTACTGCATACGCCATAGTTAGAACCGTTAAACCAAATGCAAAAGCAACCCCTACAAATCCTATACCTAACTCTGGAAAACCTGCTGCAAGAACGGCTGAGCCACACCCTCCTAAAACCAACCAAAATGTACCGAAAAATTCAGCACCTAACTTTTGTCCTAATGACATTCTATCTCCTTTAAAGTTTATTGTTAATGCATAAGTATTATAGCATATTTTAATACTTATATATTACTTGAACAATAAATTAAATACATATCTAAATGCTTAAAAACTTACTATGTTACAATACACATTATGATAAATAAACTCAAAAAAAAACCTTTTTCATTGGTACTCTCTGGTGGTGGTGCTTTAGGCATTGCACATTTAGGTGTACTGCATGATTTAGAACAACATACATTACTTCCTGCTGAATTGGTGGGTACAAGTATGGGTGGGATAATTGCGGCATGTATGGCTATAGATATGAGTGAAGCTAAAATTTATGAAGAAATTAAAGCCTTTTCTTCTGTAAGTAAATGGATTAAATTTTCTTTCTCGGGTAATGCTATCGTAGATAATTCTAAAATAGAAAATATTTTTAAAACACTTTTTGCCAATAAAAAAATGAAAGACACTCATATCCCACTTAAACTTATAGCAACAAATCTAAAAAGTGGAGAGAAGCGTGTTTTTACAGCAGATGATGATATCTACATCAAAGATGCAATTTTAGCCAGTATGGCAATACCTGGTATCTTTACAGAGCATCACTATGAAGGTGAAATCTATGGTGATGGGTTTTTATGTGAAAATCTAGGTATCAATGAAGCTACTTATGAGACCTTGCTTGCCGTGGATGTATTGGGAAAGAACTCTTTTGAAGAGACGTTGCCAGACAACTTCTTCAAGACTTCAAATGTTATAGAGATGTTTGAAAAGTCTATGCGTCTTCTCATCTATAATCAAAGTCAAACACATATTCAAAATTCTAACAAAAATATCATACTACTTACACCCGAAACAAAAGAGCACAACACCTTTCATTTTCACAAACACAAAGAATTACGTGCACTTGGATTAGGATTACTAGAATAATATATTAATAAATATAAAATAGGACTTTACATGATTGAAAATGGTTTTAGCTACTTAGCTATGCTCATGATGATAGCTGCTAGCATCGTTTACACCGAAAACAAGAGTCAACATAAACTTTTCGAGTATCTTCCTGCTATTGTTATCATTTACTTTACGGTTATGCTGGCTTCGACCTTTGGTCTTTGGGAGAAAACAGACTCCATTAATGCTACCTATAAAGCTGTAAAGTCTAACCTTTTGCCTGCCATGATCTTTCTTATGTTACTTCTAGCTGACATGAGAGAGATATTTAAACTTGGGTCTAAAATGTTATTGACTTTCTTGTTAGCTTCGGTGAGCATTGCTTTAGGTTTTATAGGGATGTTCTCTCTCTTGCATACCTCATTTGGTGAAGAAGCATGGAAACCCTTTGCCGCACTAAGTGGTTCATGGATGGGAGGTACAGCCAACATGGTAGCCATACAAGGAGCCCTAAACATACCAGATAGTGACATGGGATACACACTACTCATAGACTCCATAGACTATGCTATCTGGGTGATGATACTTTTAGCCCTTGTACCTTTTGCTAAAACATTTAACCGTTGGACTAAAGCAGATACTTCTATCATTGATGAAGTGGGAGAAAAACTTGCCCTTAAAGAGACAAATAAAAAACCATTAGACTTTGCATCACTCTTCTTTTTATTGGGTTTTTCTCTTTTTATCTCAGCTTTCTCTCAATATAGTGCTTCCTTTCTACCCACTACAGATTTTCTTACCCAAACAACATGGGTAGTTATCATAGCAACATTTGCAGGTATACTGTTTGCCATAACACCCTTAGCCAAAATCTCAGGCTCCTCAGAGATTGCGAACATTATGCTCTATCTTATCGTGGCTCTCATTGCAAGCAGAGCAAATTTTACTGAACTCACCCAAGCACCTTTATATATATTTTCAGGTTTTCTCATACTTAGTATTCATCTAATGATTATGATACTTTTTGCAAAAATATTTAAACTTGATCTCTTTACTTTAGGTGTTGCATCACTAGCAAATATTGGAGGTGTAGCCTCAGCACCTATACTGGCTTCCGCTTATTCAAAAGCCCTTATTCCCATAGGTGTGCTTATGGCTATGCTCGGTTATATACTAGGAACATTTGGCGGACTTATGGTTGCTAAAGTATTAGAAGGCATATGAAATTAAATAATATTTATATATGCTAACTAATATTTAATTAAAATAACTAATCTTATTTTATATTAATTATATATCTAACCCATAGAATCTGGAAATCCCATTAGGAAAGGACAAATAGTAATTTAATTTTACTATATTATTATATGCTTAATAATACTTATATAGTATCTTATATACTAAATACTACTACTTAAAGTTAAGTAATGTTATCATTCTTCATATCAAACTTTAAGGATTATTTATGAACAACGTTATAACATTTTTCAATAAAAAAGGTGGAACAGGAAAAACTTCATTGGCTTTTTCTATCGCTAAAGATTTTAACTACCCTCTTCTTTCTAATGATGATTCTGTCATAGAAGAGATCTATCCAAACAAAGCAAAAATTATGGATAAGGTTGAACTTATAGAACATGATGTTGTCTATGATCTAGGTGGATATATTGACCCAGGTATTATTGATATCTTTAAAGGAAGCCATGCTATAGTTGTGCCAACGACTCTAGATATCAATTCTATTAAAAGAACTATCAATACAGTCATGGAAGTTCATAGATATTGTGATAATATACTGATTATTATAAATAGAGTAAAAAAAGATAAATTAGCAAAATACAAACAATCCCTTCAAGCACTTGAAGGTTTGGGTAAAGATATCATACACTTAAGAGAAAGTGAGATAATCACTAACAGTATACATTCTGGAAAAACCATCACTGAACTCTATGGAGAAAGTGGACTTACAAAAAGTCAGTATAAGGGTGTTTTCCAAGATTATGCAAAAATAATAAAATGGCTTAAAAAAGTTGACGAGGTAGATGAATATGGAATTTGACATAAACAAACTCATTACAAAAGATAAAAAAACCATAGAAGATGGAGGTCACACACAAATACCACGAGGACGCCCCAAATCAACAAAACCCAAAAGAGACCAAAGAATTGCTGTATACCTAACAGCAGAAGAGATGCAAAAACTTGAAAACTTAGCAGAACTTGATGACATCACTGTCTCAACAATGGTAAGAAAACTCGTTTTAAAAAGTCTATAGATAAATGAGGTACTCCCCTCTTTATTTTCACACTGAAACTTTATCCTTTAAATACTGTAAGTGTTAAATAAATGAAAATCATTGATATTCATACTAAACGCTTACATGCTCCACTTCAAACACCTTTCATTACCTCTTTACGTCGTGTAGATTCTTTAGAAGATTTAGTAGTCATTATAGAGTGTGATGATGGCACTTTAGGCTATGGTGAGGGTGCTCCTACTCCAGTGATTACTGGAGAAACCATTGGTTCTATGATTGCCACTATCGAGTATATAAAACCCCACATTATAGGAAAAGAGATAGCGTATTTTGATATTATATTAAATAATATACACAATTTGATATTAAAAAATACTACTGCAAAATCCATGCTTGAAATAGCCCTCTATGATTTGAAATCAAAATCCTGTAAACTACCACTATACCGTATGTTAGGTGGAACTAAGCATACATTTAAAACTGATATCACCATTAGTATGGGTGAGATAGAGCAGATGATTTCTGATTGCCATAAAGCAGTTTCTCTAGGTTACGATACACTCAAAATAAAAATAGGTGACAATCCCAAAAAAGATGTAGAACGTGTAGTAGAAATATATAAAGCACTCGATAAAAATATAAAACTAAGACTCGATGCAAATCAAGGGTGGAGTGCAAAACAAAGTGTCACCCTGCTCCATGCTCTTGAAGCTCAAAACATCATCGCAGAGTTTATAGAACAACCTGTTGCTGCTGATGATTTTGAAGGGCTAAAATACATCAAAGAGAGAGTGCAAACCCCTTTACTTGCAGATGAGAGTATTTTTTCTTTAAAAGATGCACAAAAATTACTAGAGATGCAAGCCATAGATTATGTCAATATAAAACTCGCAAAAACAGCAGGCATTAGCCAAGCCTTGAAGGTTGCTGACCTTGCTAAAACATTTGATGTGAAGTGTATGATAGGTTGTATGCTTGAAGGACCCATCTCTGTGGCAGCTGCAGTGCATGTGGCTTCTTCCAAAGCAGACTGCATCACGATGCTTGACCTTGATGCTGTAAGTCTTTTAGCTTCGCATCCTGTGGATACTTCCATTGTCTTTAACGAAAGTGAGATAGTTCTGAGTGATGCTTGGGGGCTTGGGGTTAGTTATACTCTCTAGTTTCTTTACTTGATTTTTATTGTTATTATAATAGCTAGATATATCCATTTTCTAAATTCAATCGTTGTGTATCCCTATGTTAAACTTTTAGAAATTTTAAAAAAACGTACTAAAATCTGATGCATTTAGATAAAATACCATTATGCAAACACTAAAACAACTAAAATCTGGACAACTTACAGGAGCCAAGGAGCTTAAACTCTGTGAAAATCTCACTGCCTTTCCCCATGAGATACTTACATTGGCTGACACACTAGAACGTCTTGACATGACGGGTAATGCACTAGATGCTCTGCCTGATGACTTTCACAAGTTAACACAGCTAAAGATACTCTTTCTCTCAGACAACAACTTTACAGAACTACCTGCTGTTTTAGCCAAATGCCCTAACCTCTCCATGATAGGTTTTCGTAATAACCGCATAGAAACTGTGCCAGAAAATGCTCTACCACTTAGTACGCGTTGGCTTATACTCACAGACAATGCGATCAAGTCACTTCCTGAGTCTATGGGTAACTTAACATTACTACAAAAGTGTATGCTCTCAGGTAATCAACTGACCTTTCTGCCTGAAAGTATGGTCAAATGTCATAACCTTGAGCTGCTACGTATCGCAGTCAATAAGCTAGAGCAACTGCCATTATGGCTACTCACACTGCCAAAACTTTCATGGTTAGCCTATGGTGGAAACCCATTTTGTGCCAAACACCCTAACTGTAACACAGCACTCAAAGAGATAGGCTGGGATAAACTTGAACTTGGTGTTGTGCTTGGTGAAGGTGCTTCAGGGCTCATAAGTAAAGCACGCTATGATGACAAAGAAGTAGCTGTGAAAGTTTTTAAAGGTGATATTACTTCTGACGGCCTGCCTCAAGAAGAGATGGATATCAACATCTCCATGGGACAACACCCTCACCTAGTAGACGTACTTGCAAAGGTTACTGGACACCCTGAAGGTAAAGATGTACTGATGTTAGAACTCATCCCCTCTTCTTTTTTTAATTTAGGCTTACCCCCTACATTTGAGAGTTGCTCACGTGATGTATACCCAGACACCTTAAGTTTCACACTCCATGAAGTGCTGAAAATACTAAAAGGCATAGCCTCCGCTGCAACACATATGCATGAACGTGGCATCATGCATGGAGATTTTTATGCTCACAATATTATGATAGACAAAAATGCCAATAGCATATTGGGTGACTTTGGTGGTGCTTCGTACTATGAGCCTACAGAACAAGAGGTTCATCAAGCCCTAGAACGTTTAGAAGTGCGTGCTTTTGGATATCTAACAGAAGAGTTACTTTCACTTTCTGAAAAAGACAATACTAACCAAACAGTTAAAACAAAACTCAACAAACTAAAAGAATCATGTTTAACACTTGAAAATAAAAAACGTCCTCTATTTTTAGACATAGAAAAATACTTAGCTTCTATTTAACCTCTCCTTTCTTTTAAGAAAAATAGACTATGATAAATGTAAAAAGAATCTAAACATGCATCAAAAAATAATGCTTATCATCATACTAATGGGTATGCTCTCCTCTTCATATGCAAAAGAGACTACAATAAAACAGAAAAATTCACTTAAAAATGCATACATACTAAAAAATAGTAAGCGCCAAAAAAGTAAAATAGACCATATGCCTAAAGGCCGTGTTGCAGATATGAAAAATATCCCTCAAGATCCTGCGTTTTATGCCAATCAAATAAAACCTTTTTCTAAATCAGAACAAAATAAATTAGACCAAGAATTTAATAAAAAGTATTTCAAACCATGGTCGATTTCTAAACTTGATATCTCCTCAAAAGATTTAGGGTGGGAAATACGTTTTATACAAAAAAAGCCTATCTATAGAGCTAATGGTAGAGAAATTACTGCTTCAACCTATAACAAATGGCTTATAAATGCCGACTATAAAAATATTGATACTAAAAAATATAAAGGTATCACTGTACGCCGTACCAATGTAAAAGCGCTACCTACCTCAGATGCATTTTACCGTGACCCTAAAAAAACAGGTGAAGGCTTTCCTTTTGATTATAATCAAAACTCTGCACTACATATCAATGTGCCTCTTCATATCTCTCACTTTTCAAAAGACAGACGTTGGGCTTTTGTAAGAGCATCTTACGCCTTTGGCTGGATTAAAAGTGCTGATTTAGCACTGGTGGATAAAAAATTTGTAGAGACATTTAAAAATAATAATTATGCTATGAGTATTAAAGACAATCTTAGACTTTATGATACAAAAAATAAACCCATATCTATTGTGAAACTTGGCGCACTCTTTCCTAAAGCAAAAGATGGAAAATCTTATCTACTTGCCAGAAGAAATAGTAAAGGACATGCAAAAATTCACCATCTAAAGCCTACTAATCCATACTATTTAGTCAAGAAACCTTTGCCTTTCACTCCTACTAATGTTGCCATACTGGCAAAGGAGTTTTACGCAGAACCCTATGGGTGGGGCGGAAGCTATGAATGTAGAGATTGCTCTGCGACTACGCGTGATTTTTTAGGTGTTTTTGGTATCTTTTTAAGAAGAAACTCTTCTAAACAAGCCAAAGATGGAGATGCTATCAATATTAAAAAGTTGTCTAAAACAGCTAAAAAGAAAAAAATTATTCAAGAAG
>JAKIUE010000146.1 GCA_021647715.1 Sulfurovum sp. | reverse complement strand
CAATACTAGAACATACACAAAGTGAAGAGACACACAACCCTTACTGTTACACAGCAAGGGAGTTTGACAGAGAAGACTTATACTACTATAGGGCTAGGTATTATGACCCTACACTAGGTAGGTTTATCTCTTCAGACCCTATTGAGTTCTTGGCTGGGGATTTTAACTTTTATAGGTATGTGGGGAATGATCCGGTGAATTGGAATGACCCTAGTGGGTTATTTACAGATGAGTTAGCAGCACTAGGAGGTCTCATATATGCAGGTGCTGCTGCAGGTGCAGCAATCTTAACTCCTTATGTTGAAAAATTAATAAATACCATATCTTCAAAAATATCCAAAATTGAAGCCGAGGATGCAAGTGCTGATAAAGGGTTGGTGGTTACGGCTGGAGGTAAACAAACTACACAATCACCGTATAAGGATTTAGAAAATGAATTTTTAGATATGGGACCTCACGATCCATGTAAAACGATGAAAGATTATATTAAAAAAATGGAAAAACAAATTGAATGGCGGAAAGGTGATTTAAACTCTGCAAGTTCTACCTATCAAGGACATTTAAAGCGTATTAAACTACTGGAAGATCAAAGCAAAAAATTAGCAGGTTATTTAGCATTAGGTTTTTGTAGTGGAAGCAACTAAAGGAAAAAAATGAATTTTATAGATACTAAGGAGATACACTATATAAATGGTTATCTCAATGCATTGTCAGACATGAGTGGAAAAAATTATGAATTTTTTGGTAAAGTTTTTTTATCAAAAAACAATAATACAGAGTCTATTTTAAAAATGTTGTCACTACATATGAATAATACATGTAGTGTTATTGAAAAAAAGATTATAAAAAATTATTCTTTGCCTGATATTTTAAATCAATTAATTATATTAAAACCTTATTCTGAACTATATGGATCTCTTGAAAATAATATAATACCAAAGAATATTGAAACTAAATACAAAAAATATATTGTAGATAGACTCTCTGATGCTATATATGATATATATCATACATCTAAAGATTGTAATTCTTCAAAAGAAACATCCAGCCTAACATTAATACTCGCAAAGAATACAAATGAAGACAATTGTATTGTTTTAATTGAAACAAAAAATAATTGTAATTTAGTCTTTTATTTTTATTATCGTCTTGGTACTACAGAAGAGTATCTTTCATTATATAATAAGATAAAAGATCAACCAGACAAATCTAATATTAACATAATTTCTGCAAGTGGTTTTTCAAATATAACGGTTGATAGACTTACAAGAGTACTTAATAAAATTCAGTCTCAAGGGTTTATGAATGATGAATTAAAAAATATATTATTGGAATATTATTCGGAAGAGAAAATCAAAACCTTGAAAGAAATATATAAAATTTGAGTTTAAAGTAAGATTTCAGGTTGCTATTTGATGTCCTGCCCGAACTGCCCGAAGTAGCACTCTTATAAAAAACAAGCCATTTTTTAAACTTTTGACGCATTTTTATCAGTATATGCCTTGATGTTGTGTCATATTTTTAAAACCTTTTATGCTAAATGTCCTGTCCAACCGTCCCAATAGACCATCCCTCTAAAAAGTAACTGCTTTTTGAAAAAAACTCAGTCATTTTTTCTATTATAAAGTAATTTCACATCAAATATCTTTCACTTTTTACCCGGTTTACTATAAAAGTAACACTTTTCTAGCCTACAAACCATAACTAGGATGTGAAAGTATTGGGACGGTATCTTCTTTTTTGTGTTTAAGTATATCTTCATTCTAAAAAATAATACCCTGCAATGTTTCCACACAACCCTCTAAAGTAGATTATTTGACTGTGTGTTTTACTTGTAGATTTTGCTTTGTTATCCCAAGCATTGGCAGGGGTGTTGTAGTCTAGGTTTTGGTGCAGGCGTATGTGGTTGTAAAATAGCCTAAACTCTTGAAGTGCTTCGCCTAAACTTTGTGTGTTGGGAAAGATTAAATCTTCAAACGCTTGTTTCATCGTACCAAACAATCGCTCTATTTTTCCATTTTGCCAGGGAGAGGCTAGTTGTGTGGTTTGTTTTTTTATCCCAAGTATATAGAGTGAAAACTTCATAAGTTTAGAAGTAAATACCCTCTCATTATCTGTTTTAATAGTGTTTGGTTTTCCATAGAGCTCTATGGTGTCTAAGACTACACGTAAGATATTAATCGTACGCTTTGTTTTTATGTGTTTTAATGAGATTAAAGCCCTTGTCCCACTATCTACTATACCGAGTATCTGTTGTTTGTCTATGCTGGTTAAGTCCATATCCCAACGGTGGTTTTTAGCCATGGGGTATGGCTCTTTGTTTTTTTGTTCTTTTCTTTGCTGTACTATCTCGTAAGCATTTTCTTTGAGTAGCCTATAGACATAGGATTTAGAAACTGTTACTTCTGTGTGTGCATAATGTGTATTAAAGTTTGTAGCTATCTTTCTACATCCATCATGTGGTAGGTGCACTTTTAATGTGATGACTTTTTCTTTGACCCATGAAGGTTTTTTATGAGGATGAGTGTAGGAGATGTAAGGCTTATTTTGGGAGTTAGTTTTCTTTTCTTTTTTATAGTATGTGTTGGGTTTAAAGTAGTTTCGTATGCAGTAAAAAAGATAGTGTAAAGATAAAATAAAGTAGTACAAATAACTGTCCAAATATATGAGATAAGTGTAAGTATTTTAGCAGACAAATACATATGATTTGTTATAATTTATCGTACCCTTTTAGGTTATAAGGGTAGTGTTTTTACTTTCTTTGAGTGGGTGGGCTTGTAACTAGGATGCGTAAGCATAGGCAGGGTTAGAGCATAGGGGTCAGGTGACAATGACAACCTAATAAAACCTATGCTATACTCCCTCTAAGGAGTAAACATGGCAAGAAGACCACGCATAGAGCTAGCAGGAAAGTATCATGTTATCAACAGAGGTGTGG
>JAKIUE010000046.1 GCA_021647715.1 Sulfurovum sp. | reverse complement strand
TCTGCTATGGCTTCGTTACGGTTGGCTGGGTTCATTTGGTAGCTTTTTCTGTCACCTTTGCCTGGACTACTTTCTGCTACGTCTCTAAATGGACCATAATATGCTGAAGAGAATTTAGTAGAGTAAGACATGATAGGTAAGTTTACAAAACCTGCTTCATCTAGCCCATTTCTTATGGCTTGTATCATGCCGTCCATCATGCCACTTGGAGCTATCATATCTGCACCTGCTTTGGCATGGACAACTGCTTGTTTACTAAGGTTATCAAGTGTAGTGTCATTGTCAACAGTCTCGAGTACAGGGTCTATCACGCCGCAGTGTCCGTGGTCTGTGTACTCACAAAAACACAGGTCTGTGACAACAAACATGTCAGGATGTGAAGCTTTTACTTGACGGATAGTCTCAGCGATGATGCCATGCTCACACATCGCGTCACTACCTACAGAATCTTTTACATCAGGGATACCAAAAAGGATGATAGACTTGATACCTAAGGCTTTAAGGGTATCACACTCTTTGACTATCTCATCGATACTCATCTGAAATACGCCTGGCATAGAAGCTACTTCTTCTTTGATACCTGTACCACTTTTAGCAAAGAGCGGGTAGATGAAGTCATTCACACTTAGATGTGTCTCTTGTAGTAAGTCACGCAGTACTGGGTTGATTCTTTTTCTTCTAAATCTTGTAAACATGTGGGGTACCTTTGGTAATCTTTTGTATATTTTAACGAAAAATTCCTAATTCCTAATTCCTAATTCCTAATTCTTAGGTATAATCTAAGCATGAATAGCATAGAAATATCACAAGTCGCAACCCTACCAACCAAATATGGCACCTTTAACATCCAAGCATTTAAAGATGAAATGGACAAAGAACATTTGGCTATATACTCAGATAACCTTTCAGACACACCTGTTGTACGTGTGCACTCAGAGTGTCTAACAGGTGATGTACTAGGCTCGGTAAAGTGTGACTGTGGTGAGCAGCTTGACTATGCGATGGAAGTCATCGCAAAAGAGGGTGGGCTCATTATCTACCACCGTCAAGAAGGGCGTAACATAGGGCTACTAAACAAGGTCAATGCCTATGCACTGCAAGACAAAGGCTTTGATACTATAGAGGCGAACCATCAGCTAGGGTTTAAAGCAGATGAACGTACCTATGAAATAGTAGAGTTTATACTCAAGTACTTAGAGGTCTCAAAACTGAGACTCTTAACCAATAATCCACGAAAACTAGAAAGCCTAGGTAGCATAGAAATTGTAGAGCGTTTACCTATACAAATCACACCAAATAAATACAACGAAGACTACCTCAATGTAAAGAAAAACCAGATGGGACACATGCTCTAATATGAACTTGTCGCAGTACTTAGATAAGGAGAAAATAACTCTCTCCTCTGATACCATTGTAAAATTAGAAAAATTTGCATCCTTACTTCATGACTGGAATCAGATACATAACCTCACTGGGGCAAAAACCATTGATGCCATTTATATAAATATCATAGACTCATTATATCCACTGACATTTATAAAAAAACCTAAGAGGCTTTTAGATGTAGGCACAGGTGCAGGGTTTCCTGGCTTGGCACTAGCGATTGCCATGCCTGAGTGTGAAGTAGTACTTGCTGAGCCATTGAAAAAGCGTGTATCCTTCTTAAAATATGCTGCTATTGATGGGGAGCTTGGTAATGTACATGTAGAAGCAAAACGGGTAGAGTACATTGAAGATGATGCATTTGATATGATAAGCTCACGCGCAGTAACAAACACAAAGTTATTACTAGAATTAACAAAAGCTATTGCAGATGAAAAAACAGAGTATCTTTTTTATAAAGGGTCACGTGTTTTTGATGAAGTAGCCGACGTAGGGCATAAGTTAGAGTATGATATAGTACAAAATAACCAGAGAAATTATTTATATATTAAAGGTCAAGTGTGATTTTAAAACTACTGATATTTGCCATTGTTGCAACACTCATATACAAATTTTTTGGAGGTAGACTACCTTCCCTTGGCAGAAACGCATCGCAGAAAAAGCTAGATGATGACACACTCGTTGAGTGTGAAAAGTGTGATACTTATGTAACTGTTAAAGAAAGTATTATCGTGCAAGGTAAATACTACTGTTCACAAGAATGTGCAGGCTAAAAAGCAAAAAGGAAATAGTATGATTATTGTTGGACACCCATGGATAGAGAGTCAAAAGTTTCATAAAATTTTTTCAACAGAGGATATTAAAAAATCCCAAACGAATGATATAGTACTGCTAGAGCCCATTGTGAATTCACATGATTTGGCTCAATACTGTAAAGATAATGAGATTACTTTTGCCGTGACAGTAAACTCTTTAAAAGAAGCTATCTTTGCCAATGCGTTAGGCGCTGAATATATGGTATGTGAAGAAGATGATGCGCTACGTATACAACCTATAGCACAAGAGTACCTCTTTGATACACGTATCCTCGTACTTATAAATGATGAAAAAGAGATACCTAAAATAGCACATTTTGGTATAGATGGTGTCATCTTTCCCTCAGCCATAGCTTAGTTTAATATGAAACACGCATTCATGCAATATAAAATTACCAATACCCTTATTGCATTAAACATTATAATTTACTTCATAACGGCATTTTTAAGTAAAAATATTATGGATATAGACATAGAAACACTTGTAAATATGGGTGCGATATTTGGTCCCTATACAGTCATAGATGCACAATGGTGGCGTTTAGGAACTGCGATGTTTTTGCACGGAGGTATGACGCATTTACTTATGAATATGTTTTCACTCTACCTCATAGGAAGAGGGTTTGAATCGTATTTTGATACAAAATCATACATAGCTATCTATATTTTTTCTGGTATTCTCGGTTCTCTGGTTTCTTTATATATGCATCCACAAAGCGTAGGTGTTGGGGCATCAGGTGCTATCTTTGGTGTCTTTGGTGGCTTAACAGGTTTCTTCCTTGCACATAGAGAGCATATAAAAGAACATACAAAAGCTTTTATGAAAGATTTTGCAATCATTATAGGGATAAATCTTGTGATAGGACTTTCTATTCCTTCTGTAGATATGTCTGCACATATAGGGGGGCTAGTTGCAGGGTTCATAGGTGGATTTATGATTTCTAGAAATCATAAATGGTTATGGATTTATGTATTTTCAATGATTCTTGTGATGATAGCTTTTATGCAATACCTACCTACTCAATATGCACAAACATTGTTTTAAATACTTTTTTTTACTTTTTTTACTTTTAGGTTGTAGTGTAAAGCCTGTACCCACACCACAAAATGAAGTAGACAAGCTCACTAGATTATTTAAATCCCTTGACAGTAAAATACCCTATAAAGAACGTAAACACCTCTCTGCAGATATCTTCAAGAAAACACGAAGGTTAACTGAGGAGTATAAACTTACTTCACCCCCTTTGTGGCATAACTTCTTAGTCAATATGGGATTTCGCAATAAAGGTCTTTGCTATCATTGGAGTGATGCACTCTATCTTCACTTAGAAGCAAAAAACTATAAATCTTTTTCTTTTTATTTAATAGGGGCAAATATAGGAAAATACTTTTTTGAACACAATGCACTACTTGTGGTGAAAAAAGATGCAAATGCTATCCGTGGTGGCATCGTTATAGACCCATGGAGAGAGTCAGGAAAGTTGTATTTTATTAAACTAGAGCACGATCCTATGTACCGATGGAAACGAAGAAAAGCAAGAGAACCCTTTACTTTGAAGTAAAGGGTTACTCTGCTAAAGGTTCTTCACCTACACCTAATTCACGTAATTCAGCCTCTTCTGCAAGTTGTGCTTCTCTCACTGCTTCGGAAGGTTGCTCATTTTCTTTTTCTTGTGCATTTTCAGCATGCGTAGGCTCTTCAGATTGGGGTTGTGGGGATTGCTCTTGTTCGTCTTGAGGATTATCATGTGTTTGCATATTCTCCTCTTGAGATACTGATTCCTCGGTATCATTGTTTTGAGGTGATTGTGAGGTTTCTTCTGGCGTAGTCTGGGGCATTTCTTCTGTAGATATTTCAAGTACCTCTTCGGTAGGTATCTCTTCTTGTATTTCAGGAGCTTCTGTATCTAGAGATACTTCTTCTAATATTGCTTTATCTTCAGGTACCATTAATGCTTCTACACTACCTTCCTCTGCAACACATATTGGAGGGATAATCAATAAAAAAGCGATTAAAAAGTTTGTAAATAATTTTAGCATCTTCATTCCTTTTTGTGTAGTCTAACTTTATTTTACATTAAATATATAAAAAATACAAATAGTTATACATAAATATTATTTAAAAAGGGAGGTAAATCTTGTCTATAAGTTCATCATATTCACTTTTAGCATCAGAATCTATGGTGATGCCCCCACCACTTTTGTAATAGAGTTTATCCTCATTTTTTTCTATAAAACGTATCATCACCCCTGAACGAAGCGACTCCCCATCAAACACACCAAACACACCCGTGTAAAACCCTCTATCAAAGTTTTCTACTTTGTTTATGATGTTTACTGTACTCTTTTTAGGTGCACCCGTAATGGAACCAGCAGGAAGCAGTTGTTCTAAAAGTGAACCTATGTTATCTCGCCAGTCATTTGGAAGTTTTGCTGTGATTTTAGAGCTTACTTGAAGCAGCTCTTTTTTCCCAGCTTTTATCTTCTCTACATAACGAAACTTCTCTACCTTCACGCTAGAGCCTATGATGCCTAAGTCATTACGCATGAGGTCTACTATCATGACATGCTCTGCCATCTCTTTTTTATCGGCGAGTATCTTTTTTTCTGCGTCTTTAAGGTTCGCATCTATAGTACCTTTCATAGGGTAAGTGGCTATGGTATCTCCTTCTATCTCCACAAAACGCTCAGGAGAAAAACAAGTAAATTCATCTTTAAAGTAAAGCTTAAATTTAGCACGTGAGTAGGTAAATATCTCTTTAAGTGAAAAACTACTTTGAACAGGTGTTTTAAAAGTGAGGTTTATGAGGTAGGTATTGCCAGAGCGTATCTCTTCAAGTATAGAGTCTAAGGCTTTTTTATATGTCTTGAAGTCCACAGGAAATTTAGAAAAGCTAAAGTCTTTTGTTCGTTTTTCCACTGGGTAGTTGCGCCATGACTCTAGCTTATAGTAGATATCCTTGTCAAGGGCATTCAGAGGCTGTGCAAAGATATTATTTTGGTCATAAGAGATGATAAAAAGGAAAGATATACGTGATTTTCCTAGGATATTTATGTTTTCAAAAGTCTCTTTAAAAAGGTTAATTTTCTTCATTTTTACCTATTGCTGCTGTGTTAGAATTTATCTCAATCAGTATGATATGATAACAGATATATTTGTTTAGGGATACAAGATATATATTTTATTATTTCGATACAATTATATCATAAATAACAAGGGTATATTTGATGCCAAAATTGAACAGGAATACATGATAAAAAAGTTATATATATTGAGTTTAATAATATTCTTAGTCTCATGTGGAAATAGTTATTCGAGTAGAGGAATGGATGACCACGAAACAACATCATTGACTGACAATAATTACATAGTTGATAACAAAATAAAAAAGAATAAACTTTTACCTCCTCCCCAAGGGAAGATATACTTTGGGGCATTTCCTGATTTTGGTGGTTATGAAAATAATGTAAGCAGTCAAAAAATAGTAAGTTTTGAAGCCATTTCAGGTAAGAAAATGGCTTGGGCATATTTCTCTCAAAATTGGTTTGATGGGATTACTTACCCTAAGCTTGAAGTACATGTGATACAAGAGAGTGGTAGTGTTCCCTTTGTGCGTCTTATGCCTAGAACAAATAGTATACAAGGATATGCAGAAGAGTATTTTACGCTGCAAAATATCATTGATGGGAAGTTCGATAAAGAGTTAAGACAATGGGCAAGAGATGCCAAGCAAGATAATATCCCTATGTTAGCAGAGTTTGCACCAGAGATGAATGGTAACTGGTTTCAGTGGAGTGGAATTTTTCATGGAGGAGCAAAAACAGATGGGTATGGAGATGTTAGCTATCCAGATGGTCCGGAAAGATATAGAGATGCGTATAGGCATATTATAGATATTTTTAGAGAAGAAAATGTGCATCATATTACATGGTTTTTCCATGCTGACCATGGAACCTATCCTAATGAAGCGTGGAATAAACCAAAAAAATATTATCCTGGAGATGACTATATTGACTGGATAGGCTTTACTATATATGGTGCACAACAAGTAACTTGGGCATGGGAAGGATACGCTTTTTCTACACAGCTTGAAATGCATTATAGCGATATAGCAGAGATAAGTGATACCAAGCCTATAGCTTTGCTTGAGTTTGGTGTTACAGATAATCATCCAGATGGGAACAAAAGCAAATGGCTAGATGATGCATATAGGACAATCTTAGATAATCCATATATGAAAATTTCTGCTATTAGTCCATGGCATGAGAATTGGAAAAATGAAGATGGTACTTTTTCGAAGATACGCGTAGACTCTTCACTTGAAGCAAAAGAAACTTTTAGAAAATGGATAGCCAATGAGAGATTTACTTCAACTTTAAGATTTAAATAAATGCCACTTGTGTATTTTACTTTATCGGCTCTTTAGAGATTGTAATATTATTTTTACTAGGGACACTACTTTTACGATTTTCAAACTTCTCTAGTTCTGCAGCATCTTTTGCTTTCAATACTTTTGAAAGACGAGCTTGTTCTTTCGCTCTTAGTGGGTAAAGTTCATTTTTTAAGCGTGCTATCTCTTTATCTTTTTGGGCAATGATATCAAGATATCTATCACAATTAGATACTTGATTGGTATGATAATAGTTGTCTTGGATAATAACAGGTGCAGTAATATGCCTTATAGTAGGGCGAGTATGTCTATTTTTAAGTGCTTCTATTTCTTTAAGTTCTTCAATGGAAAGTTGTGTTGTTACGCCCCTTTTCATAGTAACATCAGAAAAAGAGAAGGTCGTTAAAATGAATATAGTGAGTAAAATAATTTTCATGTATGCTCCATAATATTGTATAGTTTATATGAAGTATACAAAAGTATTCTTATGCTTCTTCAGCTTTCATTTTTTGTGCTATGTATGCTGATGTGGGTGCATCTACAGTGTTGATATGTAAAACTATCCACTCAGGTGACTTTCGTATGAAATTGACTACTTTATCTATATTACCAAATTTTCCCCATTGTTTGATGGTGATACCGATATCTAGTAAAAACATATCATGTGCCATTTTGTGCATTTCGTAGTTGGGAAAATCATATTTATTCATAAGACGTTCTTCACTTGCAAAATGTTCTTTGACATGTTCTAAATATTCACCAAGTTTTGCTTCAAGTTCAGGTAGTTTCGCTTTATCCATACTGTAAGCTATAGCCAGTTTATCGACATCATTTAAAATCTTTATCTCTTCTTCATGTGTCTCTTGCATCTGCTCAACATCTAGATACTCGACTTGTTCTGCGTATAGTAATGCCATAATAGACTCCTTGTGTAATAGATACAATGATAAACAAAAAAGTTAAAAAATAACTTGATATATGTCAATAATATGAATGTTTAGATTCTTTATGCACCTATCATTATGAATCTAATAACAACAACTTCAAAATAGCCATACGCATAAACACACCATTTTTAACCTGTGTCAAGACTTGACATCTGGGATCTTCTAGCATCTCATCAGAGATGTCAATGTTTCGCATCACCGGCCCTGGGTGTAATAGTAATATTTTTCTATCCCCCATTCGTTTTTTACTAATGCAGTACTGAGATGCGTAGTCATCGTAGTCTTCAAAAAGCTCTTTTTCGTGGCGTTCTAGCTGGGCACGTAAACTCATGATGACATCTACTTTGTCCATGACATCTTCTAGGTTTTTGTACTGTTTTAGTGTAGAGTCTGGCATAAATTGTTCAGGGGCTACAAGAAGTATATTCATACCCATACGGCGAAATAACCGAATCCCTGAACTAGCGACTCTTGAACTTACAATGTCACCCACAATAGCGATAGTCTTCCCTTCTACATTGCCCCCAAAATGCTCTACCATTGTAAAAAGGTCAAGCAAAGCCTGCGTAGGGTGTGCATAGTTGCCAGCACCTGCATTGATGACTGGAGTACTTTGCATGTTTGCTAGTATTTTGGGTGTATCATTATGAGAATGTCTGACTATGATACCATCAGGCTCCATAGCACAAAGGTTTGCAAAAGTATCTTCTAAACTTTCACCTTTTTTAGCAGAACTTCTAGAAGGGTCTAGGTGTACTACAGAAGCCCCTAAACGTTTTGCTGCTACTTCAAAAGAACTTCTTGTTCTAGTACTCGCCTCAAAAAAAAGAGTGATGAGTAGCTTATCATGTAGTAGTTGTGGGGGACGGTGTGCCTTGAAAGATTTAGCATCTTGTAAAAGTTGTGTGATTTGAGCATTTGAGAAGTCATTGGTGTCTACTAAATGTTGCATGGCAGTCCTTGCATAGATTGTTAGGGATATTATATCGTATAGCTACTAATAAAGCTTTTGAATACATTATCAAGAGACCACCACTCAGGAAACACAGCATCATAATAAGGTTGTGTCACTTTGGCAAAGTCTTCTTTATCCTCATGTAAATTCACACACCAGTCAAAGTCAATTTCACGTGCTTTTAATGCTTCCATAGAGAGTAAAGTATCGTTAATGCAACCTAAACGACTAGGTGTTACTAAAAGTGTTTTTATATTTAACTCTTTGATGAGGTCTATCATCATGTAGTCTTTGGTTATAGGAACCATGAGACCACCAGCACCTTCTACTAAAAGAATATCGCAAAGTTTACAGAGTGCATGATACTTGTCTATGATATGTTGAATGTCGATAATTTGTTCTGTATCTGCACAAAATGGGGCAGCGGGTAGAGGAAATGTATATGCCGTAATGTCCTCTGGAGTGAAGTCTTTAAAGTTCTCATTAACCTTTTGGCAAGCTTCAAGTAGTATAGTAGCATCAGGAGCTGTATCTGTAACCCCTGTTTCAATAGGTTTAAATACACCAACACGAAAGCCTTTCGAAGAAAATGCTTCAATAAGTTTGAGTGTTGTGTGTGTTTTTCCTACATTTGTATTGGTTGCAGTGATGAAAAGTGATTGCACTTGTATTTCTCCATTTTTTTTGTATAATAGATAAATCGAATCATAGATAAGGAAAGTTTAACACAATATGCCAAAGTTTCAAGAAGAATTAGACCTAGCTATAGAACTAGAAGAACCACAAATGTTTAAAGTACTTTTACACAATGACGACTATACCAGTATGGATTTTGTAGTGGAAATACTCACAGGTGTTTTTCATAAATCACAGCAAGATGCAGAGAAAATCATGTTGCAAATCCATGAATTTGGTAAATCGATATGTGGTGTGTATAGTTTTGAAATAGCACAAACTAAAACACAACAAGTAAAGAAAAGAGCAAAACAAAACGAGTTTCCTCTGTTGGCAACAGTAGAAGAAGATTCGTAGATGAAGTCTAATAAAGGATTAAAATGATTAGTATTGCACTCAATGATGTATTTAAACAAGCAGTAGGATATGCAAAAGAAAATAGACATGAGTATCTTACGGTAGAACATGTCTTTTTATCGTTAGTAAGGGCTGAAGCAGGCATAGAGATACTGTCAACACTTAACGCCGACCTCATAGCACTAGAAGCTGGTATAGTTGAACACATTACAAAAACCATACCATCACTTAAAGAGGCGGTTGAGCCTTTTGAAACGGTGGCACTTTCACGTGCCATTAACGATATGATGACGCAAATACACTCTTCAGGAAGAACAGAAGCTAGCATAGGCGATATGTTAGCTGCTATTTTTATGCAAGAACATTCTTATGCAGTGTACTTGATGAAAAAAGAGGGCATAGCAAGAGTCGATATTTTAGAAGTCATTTCGCATAGTTATGACACAGGCAGAACAAGTGAGTCAGGTACAAAAGGTGACAAGAAAGAGGAGTCATTTTTAGCTAAATTTACCATAGAACTTGTAGAATTTGCAGAGTCTGGTAAAATAGATCCAGTTGTAGGACGTGTAGAAGAGATAGAACGTGTCATGCAAACACTTTGTCGTCGTAAGAAAAACAATCCTCTACTTGTGGGGGAACCAGGGGTTGGTAAAACAGCCATCGCAGAAGGTTTAGCACTTCGCATCTCAGAAAGTGATGTACCAGATGTTCTTAAAAATTCTAAAGTCTATGCTCTTGATATGGGAGCCTTGGTTGCAGGTACAAAGTATAGGGGTGATTTTGAGAAACGTCTTAAAGGGATCATTGCAGAACTTTCAAAAAAAGAAGATGCCATACTGTTTATAGATGAAATTCACACTATGGTAGGTGCAGGAGCAACAAGTGGTGGGAGCATGGATGCTTCAAATTTACTCAAGCCTGCACTTGCTCGTGGTGATTTAAAATGTATAGGTGCAACAACCTATGCAGAGTACAGAAACTTCTTTGACAAAGATAAGGCACTTAGTCGAAGGTTTGCTAAAATTGATGTAGATGAACCAAGCATAGAAGATACATTTACTATACTCAAAGGCATACAGCATAAGTACGAAGACTACCATAATATCAAGTTCACTGATGCTGCGTTACAGTCAGCTATAGATTTATCTGTGAAGTATCTACATGATAGGTTTCTCCCCGATAAAGCCATGGATATCATAGATGAAGTAGGGGCACATTTTATGCTTAAAGGCATAGAAGGCGTGAAAGTGCAACCTCAAGATATAGAAAAGTCTGTTGCAAAAATTATGAAACTTCCTTCTACTGTGATAGGCTCTGATGATACAAAAAAGTTGAAAACATTAGAAAAAGACTTGGCAGCACATATTATTGGGCAAGATGAAGCCATTAAAGTACTTTCAACTGCAGTGAAACGTTCTTATGCAGGACTCAATGGTGAAGATAGACCTATAGGTTCTTTTCTTTTTGTAGGACCTACAGGTGTGGGTAAAACAGCACTTGCTACACAACTTGCAAAGACAATGCATGTACACTTTGAAAGACTAGATATGTCAGAGTATATGGAACCACATACAATTTCTCGTTTGGTAGGTGCACCTCCAGGATATGTAGGGTATGAGCAAGGCGGACTACTCACAGAGATGATAAAAAAGCATCCACATACAGTACTACTTCTAGATGAGATTGAAAAAGCACATCCAGATATTATGAATATCTTACTACAGGTTATGGATGGTGCAAAACTAACTGATAACAATGGTATAGTCAGTGATTTTAAAAATGTTATATTGATTATGACATCAAATATTGGTACAAAAGAAGCAAATGTCATGGGTTTCAACAAAGATAACTCTATGAAAACAGATAAAGCTTTAGCCTCATTTTTCTCTCCAGAATTTAGAAATAGATTGAGTGCTACAGTAGAGTTTAATGCATTAAACTTAGATGCTTTAGTAGAGATTGTAGACAGAGAACTAGACAAGTTAAATAAACTACTAAAATCTAAAAAAGTTAAAGTAAAATTATCTAAAACAGCAAAAGAACACTTGGCAAATGAAGGTTATGATGAACGTTATGGTGCAAGACATATTGCTCGGGTTATAGATAAACAGGTGAAAGAACCATTGACTGATGAAATGCTCTTTGGTAAGCTTAAAAAAGGAGGCTCTGTAAAAGTAGCTTTCAAAAATGATAAATTAACATTTGACTTTACAGCAAAGTAACCCTATACAATAAATGGAAGATGAGTTTTATGTACCGCAGTTAAGCCAATATTTTCTTGCTTTCCCTAACCCTTATTATGCAGATGAGGGTGGGTTGCTTGCTTATGGAGGTGATCTTTCTACAAAAAGATTACTTTTAGCATATAGTAAGGGTATCTTTCCTTGGTTCTCTACAAATGATCCTATACTCTGGTGGTCACCAGACCCTAGACTTTTACTTTATCCAGATAAATTCAAAGTTCGTAAATCTTTTAGACGTGTTTTACGTTCTGGAAAATTTTCAGTGACATTTGATCAAGAATTTTCTGAGGTAATTAAGCATTGTGCTTCTGTGCCTAGAGAAGGGCAGGAATCTACATGGATTGTACCTCAAATGACACAGGCATATAATAGGCTACATCAAGAAGGCTACGCCCATTCTGTTGAAGTATACTTAGAAGGAGAATTAGTGGGTGGACTCTATGGTGTATCTATAGGTAAGGCTTTTTTTGGTGAGTCGATGTTCTCTTTGGTCTCGGATGCATCTAAAGTAGCTTTTAAAGCACTAAGTGATGTTTTAGGTAGCAAAGGTTATGATTTTGTAGACTGTCAAATGAAAACAGATCATATGGTACGTTTAGGTGCTGAGATTGTTGAAAGAGATATCTTTTTAGATATACTTTCTGAAACAATAGTAAAGCCTACAAAGCGGGGTCTATGGAATGATTTTTATTGGAAATATAAGGAAGGTTAAATGCTAAATAGAGATATAAATTTCTCATTATGGTTAGATTTTGTTGAAAGAGATTATTTGAAAAGTGATTTTTCAAAGCTGATAGAAAAAGGTATTATTAATGGGGCAACATCGAACCCTTCTATTTTCGCCTCAGCGATTACCACTTCTTCAGCATATAAAGAACAGCTAGCAACACTTTCAAATGAAAGTCCAAAAGAAAAATATGAGGCACTTGCTATTGACGATATTCGTATGGCTGCTCAGGCACTTAGTGAAAGTTATGAGAAGGGAAATGATGGGTATATCTCTATAGAGGTAGATCCTTTTCTTTCTACGGATACAGAGGGTACTATAGAAGAGGGAAAAAGACTTTTTAAAGCTATAGGAGAGCCTAACGTGATGGTGAAAGTACCAGCAACTGAAGCTGGATATGATGCTATGACAGAGTTACTAAGTACAGGTATCTCTGTCAATGCAACATTGGTATTTTCTCCAAAACAGGCGAAGCGTTGTCTCAAAGCAATGAAAAAAGGACTAGATGCATTTGAAATATCTGGTGGAGGACGTTGTGAAGCAGTTATTTCTGTATTTGTAAGTCGTTTTGATAGATTACTAGATAAAGATTTAAGTTCAGTAGGCATTGAACCTTCTAAAACAGGCATCTATAATGCAGCAAAAATTTATAACCTTGTTGAGAATTACCATTTACCTGCGGTAAGAACACTTTTTGCTAGTACAGCTGTGAAAGGAAACGTATTGCCTGCAGATTATTATATGAGGGCACTTCTTGCTCCAAATTCTGTCAATACTGCACCTCTTGCTACGATTGAACATTATATTCAAAATCCAGAAACTGATGTTCATTTTCCTTTGGATGATGAAGAAATTAATGGATATTTTACTAAGCTTTCAGATAATGGGTTTAATATGGATGAAGTTTATACTGAGCTTTTAGATGAAGGTCTTGTAGCATTTGAAAAAGCATTTCAAGAGATGTTAGATACTTTATAGAAAATAAAAGGGAAATTGAGTGGAAGAGAAATTAAAACTTTACTTAAGAGCAATGATAAGTAATAACGGTTCAGACCTTCATATAAAGTCTGGGGCAATAGTGAGAGTACGTGTTGATGGTGTCTTACAGTTATTAGGCAAAGAGGCGTTAACAGCTGAGATGGTAGAAGGTATAGTAAAAGATATTACAACAGATGATCAATACCATAAACTAAAAGATGAAAAAAATCTTGACTTTACTTATGTATTAGGAGACGAACATCGATTTAGGGTGAACTTTTTTCACCAAATGGATGGACTTTCTGCTGTCTTTCGTATTATTCCAGTTAAGATTGCAACACTGGATGAACTTAATTTACCAGAAGTGATTAAATCGTTTACAGACATTCATCGTGGATTAGTACTTGTTACCGGGGTAACTGGTTCTGGTAAATCTACAACATTGGCAGCAATTATTGACAAAATAAATAGAGAAGAGAAAAAACATATTATTACCGTAGAAGATCCTATTGAATTTATCCATAAAGACAAAGGTTGTTTGATTAATCAAAGAGCTATAGGACTTGATACTCACTCCTTCTCTGATGCATTAAGAGCCGCCTTGAGAGAAGATCCAGATATTATTCTTGTTGGGGAAATGCGGGATTTAGAGACGATTGATATTGCACTACATGCTGCCAATACAGGACACTTGGTTTTTTCAACACTGCAT
Organism: Sulfurovum sp.; assembly: GCA_021647715.1. Lineage (GTDB taxonomy): Bacteria > Campylobacterota > Campylobacteria > Campylobacterales > Sulfurovaceae > Sulfurovum. The sequence continues at coordinate 3,031 of JAKIUE010000046.1, read as the reverse complement.
ACACTTGATGCAAAAGAGACCATAGATAGAATTGTGGGTATGTTTTCTAAAGAAGAACAAAATCGTATTCGTGGATCATTGGCATCAGTACTTGAAGGTGTTATTTCGCAACGACTTATTCCGACAAAACAAGGTGGAAGAGCAGCGGCTATTGAAGTGTTAAAGAAAACATCTAGAATAGAGCAGTTAATTATGGAAGACCGTGATTATGAAATACCTGATGCTCTTTTCGAAGGTAAAGAGATTTATGGTACGCAAACATTTGATCAAGCATTATTAGATTTAGTAAGAGATAACCGAATCACTGATGAAATTGCATTAGAATATGCTTCAAATGCTGCGGATATGAAGTTGAAAATGGCAGGTGTTGGTAAGGGGGCTATTGTACAAGATAAAATTGCAGGCTTGAATGAAGATGTTTTTGACTTTAAGGATGATGAAGATGAGGATAATCGCGGATAATAGCATAGAAAGAATATTTTAATAGAAATTCGGTATAATTCGCGTCTCAATTCTATGAGAATTATTTATTAAGGAAAAAAAATGTTAGAAGGTATCGTTAGAGAGAGTATCGGAAAGACTACTGCAAAGAAGCTTAGAAGAGATGGTTATCTGACTGCAAACCTTTATGCCAATGGCGTAGAGAACATTCAAGCAGCGTTTAAACGTGGTGAGTTTGTAAGAGCAGTGAGAAATAAGGAGAGCCTAGCATTCCCAGTAAAAGTAGGGGACAAAGAGTTAAATGTAGTGATTCAAGAGTATCAACTGCACCCTATAAATGGTGATGTAAAACATGTTGATCTACGAATAACTGTGCCAGGACAAGTGACAAATTTCCTTGTACCTGTAGTTACACATGGAACACCTATTGGTCTTAAAAACAAAGGTGTACTTGTTATTTCTAAAAAAAGATTAAAAGTAAGAGGTGCTATTGAAGATATGCCTTCAAACTTTGATCTTAATGTGGAACCATTAGACAGAGATCAATCAATTCTTGTGAAGACTATTGAAGCACCTGCAAAGTGTAAATTAATGGATAGAGCAGATGTTGCTATTTGTGGTGTCATTAAATCTAAATAACTATTCAAGTAGAACGCACATAAAGCAAAGCTCCATGTGCTACGTTAACGCTGTGTTCTCTTCAGCAGGGGGGCTCAAGTGATTAGTCACTTTTAAGGGGTTCATTATGGTTTTATTTGTAGGTCTAGGGAATCCAGGATCACAGTATGAAGAGACACGTCATAATATTGGTTTTAAGGTTATTGATAAACTTGTAAATAACTTTGAAGCTAGGGATATATCTAAAACCACTTTTCATGGGCATTTATATCGCTCAAACAATCTATTTTTTTTGAAACCTACAACGTATATGAATCTTTCTGGAAAATCTGTTTTGATAGTAAAACAATTTTTTAAAATCGAACTTGACACTACTATTGTTATTCATGATGATATAGATCTTCCTTTTGGCGCTTTGCGTTTTAAAAAGAGTGGAGGTCATGGGGGACATAATGGTTTAAAATCTATTGATGCTGTTCTAGGTAAAGAGTATATACGTGTAAGAATAGGTGTTGGCAAACCCGAACACAGCACACAAGTGGCTGACTATGTATTACATGATTTTTCTAAAGAAGAATCAGAAGATTTAGATGCATTGGTTAATTATGTAGCTAAAGCTTGTAATGCATTGTTGAATGAAACATTAATATATGTAAAATCAAATTATAGCCTTAAATCTATTGAAGGATTAAAGTGATGCGCTCTTTTATGCCATCCCTTTATTTTTTTTATCTTGCCAAACAATACATTAAAAATCTATTTGCAATCCTTTTTGGTTTAGCATTTTCTTTTGCAGCTATTGACTATTTTCAACATATTAGTGAACTTGATGTTTCGGGTAATTATAAGATACTTTATATCTTTTATATGTGGCAAGAAGCATTGGGGTTGTTGTATCCTTTAGCCATAGTATTTGCACTTATTATGACTAAACTGGCTTTGGTTAAAAATAATACCATGGGAGCTTTACATGCTTTTGGCTATAGCAAAAAAAGATTACTCATTCCTCTGATACTAGTGGCACTATTGACTTACGGACTATTTACTTTCTTGCATACGACAGAATTTTCTTATGCTAAAAATAAAGCAGAGTCTTTACTTAAAAATCAATTACAAGCTTATGATGTAAATGATCTTTTTTTTAAATATAATGGTACCTTTGTATATATAAATAAACTAGATCCTATAGAAAAAAAGATTTTAGACATGACTATCTTTAAAGTGGAAGGAAATCAAGTACGTTCTACGATACATGCCCCGAGTGCAGTCTTTAATGGTAAAGAGTGGGATGCACAAAATGCGACCATTAAAACACATAATTATATAAAAGGTAAATTAGAAAAGTATACAGTAACACATCAAAAAAGTATTAAGACATTAACAGGCTATAAACCTAAAATCATTGAGTCACTTCATGAAGGTAAAGTACTTAACATTATAGATGCATACTATACATGGGAACTTTTAGAAAAACAAAATTTAAATTCAGAGAAAATACGGGCTTCTATTTATGACAAAGTAGTTGTTCCTCTTTTTTCTTTGGCATTGTTAGTCATTTTATTTTTTAAATTACCTTTTCATGTAAGAATGATCAGTATAGGGGGAGTCATAGCACTCTCTTTAGGAGCTACGTTTGTTATTTGGGGCATACTGTTTGGACTAGGACAAATAGGGGCAAATGGTGTATTGTCTCCAGAACTTTCTACTATAGTTCCCATCATGTTGTTATGGATTTATGCATTGTATGTCTATTTTACAGATGAAAAGAGTTTGGCTTAAACTCTTACACAATACATTGTATCTTCAGTAGAGGTATATGTTTATTGATATATATTAATAATTACAATTTTTACGTATGGTGGCTAGCTCTCTCTTAGTCATTTTTGGGTAAGATTACTTTAAAATTAAATCAATAATAGACAGGAAAATAGATGAATATTGACGCACATGCATTAGTAGAAAAGTATGGTAC
>JAKIUE010000001.1 GCA_021647715.1 Sulfurovum sp. | reverse complement strand
TAAAGAAGAAGAGAGTATCGCTAAAGGATATCAACTTCTGGATGCGCAGCTGATTATTGAGGCACCAGAAGATGAGATAAATGAGATATTTACTTTTATAGTCAACACTGCGTTTGATAGATTGGCACAAAAACTTTCTACTTTTGAAATGTTTACTATGGAAAATGAAGAAGAGAGAGCAGCGGCACGGGCAATTTATGAACATGGTATGCAACGTTATAGTGAGAATGATAAAAAAGGGGCTAAAGAAATATTTTTAATCTTAAGTCACAGCGTAGATAAACATTCTTTGAAAGATGCTATGTTGCTTCATGCCGCGGTTGTTATATCAGGCAAGAGTTTTGATGAATTTATAGATACCATTGTAGATGTGAGTAAAGTAGATGAAACTGATCCTTTGGCATTTTTTGTACAAACTTTTACACAGTCTATAGCTCAAATGTTTGATGTGTATGAGAAAGAAGTTAAAGTTGCAAGAGAAGAGATTCGTGTCTTTGCAGATTCACAAGGGGATTAAATGAAAAAAATACATTTTATAGGCATAGGAGGTATAGGACTTTCTGCTTTAGCAAAATTTTTACATAATGACGGGCATAAAATTTCAGGTTCAGACATTAAGCAAACAGAAATAACCAATGATTTAGCAACTAATTTTGAGGCAAAGATAACCATACCTCACCATGAAGAAGCAGTTGTTGGAGTAGATAGTATTATATATTCAGCGGCGGTTCGTCCTAACAACCCTGAATACATGAATGCAAAAGAACTTGGTATCGAACTGCTTTCAAGAAAAGAGTCGTTAAAATCTATACTTGGAGATAAAGAAGTCTATGCCGTGGGTGGGGCACATGGTAAAAGTACAACTTCAGCAATGTTGTCTTCTATAATTCCACATTCCAATGCGTTAATAGGGGCTATTTCTAAAGAGTTTGGTTCTAATGTTCGTAATTATCCAAATAACAAAGTAGTTTTTGAAGCGGATGAGAGTGATGAGAGTTTTTTAAATTCTAACCCACATTTAGCAATAGTGACCAATGTAGAACCTGAACACATGGAATACTACGAGTATGACGAAGAGCGTTTTTATAATGCCTATAAAAACTTTTTAAGCCTTGCCAATATACGTGTGATAAATGCTGAAGACGAATTCCTCTCTTCTATAGATATGGAGAGTATCAAGCTTTATCCAAGTAAAGATATTTCCAATATAGAGTTTGTTTTGGTAGATGGTGAACCTTATACCAGATTTGAACTTTTAGATTTAGGTATTTTTGAAGTTTTTGGATTTGGTAACCATATTGCACTTGATGCAGCACTGGCAGTATTGGCTGCATTAGAGTTGGGTGAAGATTTAGAAGATATACGTACAAACCTACTAAATTATAAAGGTATTAAAAAACGTTTTGATATTGTACAAAACAGAGAAAAATGTGTGGTCATAGATGATTATGGACATCACCCTACAGAGATAAAAGTAACAATGGAATCACTCCAAGCTTATAAAAGTTTACGAAATTTTACAAAACTAAATGTTATTTGGCAACCGCATAAATATTCAAGAACGATGGATAACTTGTCAGCATTTGTAGAGTGTTTTGAAGGCGTTGATGAATTGGTTATTTTACCTATTTGGGCAGCGGGTGAACTTGAAGTAGACATTGACCTAAAAGGTGCTTTTTTTCGTTATAAGCTACTTATGGCAGATACAGTGACTAAAGAAGATGGTGTAGTAAAAGTTTTTCGTGATGGTAATGTGATACGTGAATATTCTGAAGGCTTAGTCACTGCTTTTGGTGCTGGAGACATTACTTATCAAATACGTGGAGAGGCTTAACGCTAACCTCATTCATATCATTAAGCACAGAGGAAATGATTGGTGGAATTAGAACAATATAACGAAAAGTCTATTATTCAAAAACTCGATTTGGATAGATATATTCAGCAATTTCAAACATTTTTTGCAAGAGAAAAGCCTGTAGCGATGATGGGAGATATTAACCAACACTACCGTTATATTCAAGCACTTTCTCGTGTACAGTTTCCTCAGCCAAAAACAGTTCCTAACTTAGATGCCCAACTAGGACGGATTAAAAAACAAGCTGTGTTGAGTTTAGATGAAATTTATGCTTTTGTTACAATATTTTCTTATTTTAATACACTCTCAACTGTTGGATTTACTGAACCACTTATTTCATGGATACAAAAAATTGAGATACCAGAAGAGATATTTGAAATTATAGGTTTTTTTACAGATGAGGGAGACATTAACCCTGAACGTGATCCTGAACTTTTTAAACTAGAACGTGCTATTAAGCATAACAAAGGCGACATTAAAGAGACGCTGTATAAACTTGCACATTCTTCTAAGCTAAGAGACTATCTGGTAGATACACAAGTACATTTTAATGGTGGAGAAGAGACACTACTTGTAAGAGGTGGATTTAACAATGTTATAAAAGCTACTGTAGTAGCCCGTAGTCCGGGAGGTTTTTTTTATATTTTACCTCAGAGTATCTCGCATTTGAAAGAAAAAGAATCTGTTTTACTTTCAAATAAAGAAGAGATTCTTTACCGTTATTGTAAAGAAATATCAGATATTTTCTTTAAGTGGGAACGTTTTTTACATTTTATCAACAAAGAATATGACCGTTTTGATCATTATCAGGCACGGGTGAGCTTTGCAAGGGCAAAAGAATATGAGTTTATCTTACCTTCGAAATCTAAGCGTATTAAGTTAGCAGACTTTTCACATCCAGCTCTAGAAAACCCAGTGCCTATAAGTATGGATTTTAACAAACAAATTATGTTGGTTACAGGGGTCAATGCTGGGGGTAAAACGATGTTGCTTAAGTCTATGTTAAGTGCTGTGTATATGTCTAAGTACCTGCTTCCTTTTAAATGTGATGCATCTAAAACAGAAGTGGGACATTATAAAAGCATAGAAGCTGTGATAGATGACCCACAGTCAGTGAAGAATGATATTTCTACTTTTGCAGGACGTATGCAGGAGTTTGCAAAACTTTTTAACAAAGAAGATGCCATCGTAGGAGTCGACGAGATAGAACTTGGAACTGACTCTGATGAAGCAGCTTCACTTTTTAGAGTTATGCTAGATGAGTTACGGAAAAAGGGCATACATTTCATAGTAACAACACACCATAAGCGTCTGGCTTCACTTATGGCAGTAGATGATGAGGTAGAACTTGTTGCCGCACTTTATGATGAGGAGCGTAGGTTACCTACTTATACTTTTTTACAAGGAAGCATAGGGAAATCTTATGCTTTTGAGACAGCACAGAGGTATGGGGTACCTATGGCTATTGTTAATAAAGCAAAAGAAGTATATGGGGAAGATAAAGAAAACCTTAACGAACTTATAGAAAAGTCCACGTCCCTAGAACGTGAAATGCGTTTGAAAATTACAAAAATAGATGAAGACTTAAAACAGGTAGAGAATAGAAAAGTCCAACTAGAAGATGAAGAGTTCAAACTTCAAGAGCAACATCGAAAAGCTATAGCAACACTTGAGAATCGTTATAATGCAGCAACGAAAAAAGCACGAGAAGCTTTAAAAGTGAAAGAATCTACTGAGGGTAGAAGATTACTTAACGTTGCCCATAAACGAAAAGATTTTACACAAAAAGAATTATCAAAAAATGATACCGAGCCTTTGAAAGAGGGAGATAAAGTAAAGTATCGCTCGCATAAGGGTGAGATTGTCTCTTTGCGTGGGAAAGATGCGACTATTATTGTAGATGGACTTAAAATGCGTGTGCCACTTTCACAACTTAAACGTCGAGGTGATATGCCACAGCTAAAATTAAAGCCTAAACCACGTAAACCTAAAGTAGAGGTATCTGTAGAAAAATCAGGTGCGACGGTTTCTGTGAAATTATTAGGAATGTATGCAGACGAAGCTATAGATACAGTAGATAAGTTTCTCTCTGATGCATTGGTGAATCATTTGAATGAAGTTCAGATTATTCATGGTACGGGTGGGGGAGTGTTGTCTAAGCTTGTGAGTGAGTATCTAAAAAAACATCCTAAAATAGGAAAGTTTTATAGAATGCCTGGTAATTTGGGTATTACAGTCGTTGAGTTGTAGCTAATATTTAACTCCAAAAGGTATAATATAATTTAATGAACTTAGTGAGGAGAACACTGTGAATTTAGCAGATGCGGGAAAAGAGATAAAAAAAGAATTAAGCAATGATGAAAAAGTATTAGAGAATGTCTTTAAGTTAGAAACTTACTATAAAAAATATAAATATTTACTTTGGGCACTTGTGATTGGGATTATTGTTTTTTTCCTTGGTAGAGCATATATGCAAAGTGCACATGAATCTAATTTATCAGAGGCAAATGAAGCATTTTTAACTTTGCAAACTAAAGCAGATGATGCACAGGCACTTGCAACGTTGAAAGATAAGAATCCAAAGTTATTTGAACTTTTTAACTATACACAGGCAGTGAAGAATGAAAATATAACTGTACTCAAAGATTTAAGTACAAGTAAAAACAAAGTGATAGCAGATGCTAGTAGTTATGTTTCTTCTGTTTTAGAAAAAGCACCTAAAGATTCAAAACTCTATGCTGAACTAACATTGTTTCAAAAGGCATATCTTGACATTAAAACTGGTGATATTAAATCAGCAAAACAAAAGTTAGACCTTATAGAAGAAGATACACCACTTTATATGTTGGCATCATTACTAAAACATTCCACTATTAAGGAAAAATAATGAAATCTATCACTTTTGTTCTCTCTGTTGTAACAGTATTTATTTTCACAGCTTGTAGTGGTAAACAATACTTTGAACCAAAGAAAGCATATAATGCACCTGCACATTCATATGGGGGTAGCATCGTTAGTGTAAGTCGTGATGGTGGAACACTGAAAAGTGGAAAGCATATTGCTAAATCGGGTATAAATAAAATACATTTAGGCAAAGGGTATAGATTCTTAAGCGAAACAAATAAATATATTTTAGTTACGAATGTAAAAGGTATTTTAAAAGTAATAAGTAAAAAGTATAGAAAACCTGTTCATGAACTTTCTTTAGATTTTCCTGTTGTTGCTGCTAGTATAAAAAATGGCATTATTGCATATGTGCTAAACAATAATACCTTTGGTCTTTATAATATTGCAAGAAAGAAAAAGTTAATTGAGAGTCCTTCTGAAGTGACATATGCCATAGATACAAGGGTACCAAGTCCTATTTTTATTGATAATTTGGCAGTTATGCCAATGTTGGATGGGAAATTAATTATTGTTGATATGTATAATACGGATAATGCAAAAGTGGTCTATCTGAGTAGTTATGAATCTTTTAATAATATTATTTATTTGTCCCGTGTAGGTAATACATTAATAGCAGCAACACCAAAAAAGGTTATGACTTTAGGAAATAGTGGACAACATGAATATCATGCTAATATATCTGAAGTTGCAAGTACCAATCGTCATATTTATCTCTTTACAAAAGAAGGTAAAATTATGCGATTGAGCCATAACCTTCATGTGCAAGTTGAGAAGAAATTTAAGTTCGCACATTTTTCTGCTGCAACAACGTATAGTAATAAAGTGTATGCGTTAGATCAAAAAGGTTCTCTTATTGTATTGTCATCAAATCTAAGTAAATTTAAAATATATGACATAGGTGAAGTTGTGACTCCATCATTTGTGACTGGTTCAAAACTTTATAAAGATGGAAAAGTGATTGATTTGTCAAAATTAGGTTATGAGTAAGAGTAATTTATTAGTTGCTTTTGAAGAATATCTAAGTGTTACAAAAGCACTAGATACTCTTACTATATCTTCTTATCTTTCTGATTTACAACAACTTGAGAATCATTCAAATAAAATTCTTACAAAACTAAATACAACAGATATTTTAGCATTTCTGGCAACCTTTGAAAATAAGAGAACACTCAACCGAAAACTTTCATCTATCAATGTTTTTTTTAATTTTTGTCATGTGCAAAGTTTTTCCCATGAAAAGATTAAAATACCTATGGCAAAAGTGCCTAAAAACCTTCCAAAATATGTAAATAATGAAGAGATACTCGATGGTATTAATCTGATAGATAGAAGTACACTTATGGGCTTACGTGACTATGCACTCATACTTTTCTTATATGCGAGTGGTTGCCGTATAAGTGAAGCTTTAAATGTGCAGCGTGCTGATATTGTAGAAGGATGGCTTAAAATACGTTTTGCTAAAGGGGAGAAAGAGAGGGTAGTACCCTTGGCACCTGTGGCTACGCAAGCGCTTGAACGCTATTTGTTGGAGCAAACAATGTCCAGTCCTTATTTGTGGCTAAACTATAGAGGAGAACCACTTTCTCGTATTTCTGCATATAAAATTGTAAAGAAGTATTTGGGTGTTTCTCCCCATGTATTGAGACATTCTTTTGCTTCTTCGCTTATTATCGGTGGAGCTGATTTACGAGTGGTTCAAGAGTTGCTGGGACATAGTTCTTTAGAGACAACACAAATCTATACACATATACAAAAACAAAACTTGGCTGATACTATGAATCAGTTTCACCCTTTACGTTGATTTAGGTATGATAAGCAATGAAAAATTTAGTAGAGTATTTACAACAAAAACACATTATTTTTAAATCATTAAAAAGTATAACACCAAAAGAGTTAGGCTCACGTAAAAAAGTAGATATTTATTTAGGTGTAGATTTAAAAGGATATTATGTTGATGTGATGCAGGTTGAAAAAAAAAGTAGGGTACTACGTAAGGAAGTTACAGAACTTATGTTATTGCATGAAAAGTTAGAAAAATATATTGATACTGTCATCAAAAAAAAGTATATCATTATTAAGGCACCTTTGTGTTCAAAGGCAAAGTTATTGCTTGAAGAGAATGGATGGAAAGTATATGATGAAGGGTAATTTAATATTAGCTGATATTGGTAACACGTATGTTCATATATATGATGGAAAGAAAGTAGAGCATATTTCACATGCTGAGGCAATAGAAAAATATAAAGATATTTCTTTATATTATATTTCCGTGAAAGAGCAACTCTCCCATAACATTTCTCAGTTAAAAATATGGAAAAATATATCTTCTTCTTTGAGACTAGAGGGCTATTATGAGACGATGGGTGTAGATAGAAAAGCACTTTGCCTAAGCCATACAAGTGGTATTTTTATAGATGCAGGGTCTGCGATTACTGTCGACGTTGTAGAAAAAGGAGAATATAAAGGAGGGTTTATCTTGCCAGGTCTAAAAGGATATATACAAATGTATAAAAAAATATCTCCCGCATTAGACACTTATTTAGACAAATCAATAGATTTAGATGGACTTCCTTTTACAACAAAAGAGCAGATAAGCTATGGTATAATCGCGTCTATTAAAGCACTTATAGAAAAACATAGTGATACAAAACAACTTTACTTTACAGGTGGGGATGGTGCGTTTTTATCCACATTTTTTGATGGTGCACTTTATGATGAAACTCTTGTCTTTCAAGGAATGATAAAAGTGATTAAGGAATAATATGTTAACAGTAGCACTTCCAAAAGGAAGAATATCAGAGCAGACATTAGAAATTTTTGCAGAGATTTTCGGTGGAGAGTTTAAGTTCGAAGGGCGTGAACTTATTATGGAAAAAGAGGGATTTCGTTTTCTTAATGTACGTAACCAAGATGTACCTACTTATGTAGAGCATGGTGCAGCAGATATCGGTGTAGTAGGCTTAGATGTCATCACCGAAAAAGAGCTAGACATCATCCAGCTTCTTGATATGCAGCTTGGTAAATGTAAAGTAGCTATTGGTATTAAAAATGAAGATGAACTTGATTGGTCACGTCCTAACATCAAGGTAGCCACAAAGATGGTAAATATTACTAAGGCATACTTTGCTAAAAAGGCTGTAGGGGTTGAAGTAGTGAAGCTTTATGGTTCTATTGAGTTGGCTCCATTAGTAGGGCTTGCTGATGCGATAGTGGACATTGTAGAGACGGGTGCTACCATGAAAGAGAATGGACTCAAAGTAGCAGAAGACATTATGGACTCTTCGGCACATCTCATCTCTAATAAAAATAGTTTTTATGCAAAAAAAGAAGAGATACTCTCTTTGTATGAAAAAATAAAAGCAGTCGTAGAAAGAAATGCCTAACACTCACGACTCTCTTGATCTGTATGCAAAAGTAGAGGATCTACTTGGGGTAAAAGAGGCTGCACCTAGTCTCTATGCCCATTACCTCCTTTTTTTAAGTCCTATAGCGTTTGATAGCTTACTCGATGTAGGTTGTGGCTCTGGAGACTTTTTGTTCCAAATGCAACAAGCTTTAGATATACCAGAAGTAAAAGGTATCGATTTAAGCCCTCTGATGGTCTCTAAAACAGCGTCAAAAGGTATAGATGCTACCTCTGTAGACCTTTGTGACTTAGAAGAGAAATATGATGTGATTACAGCTGTTTTTGATATGCTAAATTATCTCACTAAGGAGGCTCTTCAGCAATTTTTAGCTTGTGTGTATGAGCATTTAAATGATGGAGGCTTATTCCTCTGTGACATCAACACATTATATGGGTTTGAAAATGTAGCAGTAGGCTCTTTCATCGTAGATGATGAAGATAGATTTCTCACCGTAGATAGCGATTTTGAAAATGGTGAATATATATCTGAGTTTACACTCTTTGAGAAAGAAGCAGGTTGTTTTAAAAAGTCTCAAGAGACGATTAGACAATACTATCATAGTGTAGAAGCGTTGGTAAAACTGTCTGGGTTAGAACTGGTAGCAAATGATGATGTGAATTTATATGATTTGGGTGAAGCGGATAAGGTGTTTGTGGTTTTCACGAAAGTGTAGAAGTTAATTCAATAGAGAAAATCAGGACAATGGAATAGTCTACTATATAAAGGAGTTTTAATGAGTAAAATTGAGATTATATGGGATACTTTATTTAAGTATTGGAAAACTTTTGAGACAAATTTTGTTGGATGTAATAATGCAACAGAAAAAGAGATTTTAGAGCTTGAAGAATATTTGCAAATTAAACTTCCAAGTGACTTTAAAGAGAGACTTAAAAGATGTAATGCATATCCTCTTGAACCAACAAATGTTATTAAGAGCTCATGTTTTATGATAGGGGGAGGAGGTACACTTTATACTATTGATGAAATTCAAACATCACATCAAGATTTTAAAGAATATATGTTTGATGGATTTGCGTATAAGCATATTGACACTAAAATTCTTCCTAAAGACATTGTTTGGGATAATGCTTGGATACCGATTTATTCATGGAATTGTGATGAGTTGGCTTTATTAGATTTACGTGAAAATATTGGTGAGAAATATGGGCAGGTACTATATCTTTATCAAGAATTTGATACATTGGGAGTTTGGGCTGATTCATACGAAGATTTTTTAAAATCTATTGCTGATGCAATTTTAGATCATGGAGCATTTAATCATGATGATATTAAAAAAGTTAGAGATAGAATAAAAATAGAAGTAGGGAAGTAAGAGTAGGGTGATGATAATGCTACTTTTGTTTTCTTTTGAAAATACGATTAAATTTGAAAAAGCAATAGATATCTTAAAAGATATGACAAACTTAATAAGAAAGATTTTTGATAAAGGAACTCATCAATTATGAGAATTATGTGGTATTTAATAATTGCAGTATTAATATACGGTAGTATCCGCATACTATTTACACAAACACTACCTATTTATTTTGGAGTATCAAAAATAGAAATTAATTTTACATTATCTTTGATACTATCAGCTTTTATTTTATATGGTGCATATATAATTTGGGACGAGTTGCTGAGAAAATAGACAATTTATAGTATAGAAATATGATGAAAATAAAAGGCATAGGAGTCAGATGAACGTAATCCTAAGTCATCTTGTAACTCCAAAGTAACAAGTGCCAATTTCTGCTAAGCTGTAGCTTTAAGTGTAATACTCTAGATTTGAGTTATTAGCTAGCGATGATGTGAATTTATATGATTTGGGTGAAGCGGATAAGGTGTTTGTGGTTTTCACGAAAGTGTAGAGGTCAATTTATATCGACCCCTAGTATGTTAAAATAGTTTTAGACTATCTTACATTTTCAAATGGGTTTTCTACAACATTTTTTCTATCTACGATGTACGGAATCAATGCTGTTTGTCTAGCTCTTTTGATAGCTACAGTTACAAGCTCTTGGTGACGTTTACAGTTACCTGTAAGTCTTCTAGGCATGATTTTAAATCTTTCACTGAGTGAAAATTTAAGACCTGCTAAGTCTTTATAGTCGATAAACTCAACTTTTTGCTCACAATATTTACAAAATCTCTTTTTAAACTTTCTTCTTTCTGCCATGGTGTTCTCCTAAAACGGTATTTCATCTTCATTGATGTCGATTTCTGGGATGTTAGACGCCTGTTCTTGTTGTTGTGGTACAGCTTTTGGTGCATTTTGACTAGGTACTCCGTAGTTTTCTTGCGGTGCTGGTTGTGCATAGGTATCTCCAGAAGGAGCAGCATTGTATCCACCACCTTCATTGTCACCTTTACTACCTAGCATCGTCATGCTCTCAACGGTTACTGAGTGCTTAGAACGTTTGCTGCCATCTTGTGCTGTCCACTGGTCAAGCTTTAGTCTGCCATCTACTAGAATTTTGCTACCTTTACGTAAGTACTGGTTTGCTATTTCGGCAGTTCTTCCAAAGAAAGTAATGTCTACAAATAAGACCTCTTCTTTTTGTTCACCTGTTTGAGATTTGAATTTTCTTGTAGTTGCTATGGCAGTATTACCAATAGCTGCACCACTTTGAGTGTATCTTACTTCAATATCTCTAGTGAGGTTTCCTGCTAAAATAATTTTATTATACATAAGGTTGCTCCTATACTTTTAATTACGCTTTTGTTGGTTCAGCTTCTGGTGTAGTTTCAGTTTCTGGAGTTGCTTCCGTTTCTGTAACTTTTTCAGGTTCAGTTTCTACTGCTGTAGCTTTGACTGCTTCAGGTTTATTTGTAGCAGTAACAAGTTTATTGAACTGTGCCATCTCTTTTGTGTTTGAATATTTAATAGATAAAAATTTAATCACATCTTCAGAAATTTTAAGGTTTCTTTCTAGTTCAGTAATGATAGTACCTTCAGCTTTATAAAAAAGAACTGTGTAGTAACCTCTGTCATGTTTTTGTACTGGGTATGCAAGTTTTCGCATACCCATATCATTTGTGCCAACAAGTTCAGCACCTTCTTTGGAGAGTATATCTTTTACTTTAGTGATAGCTGCGGCTATCTCTTCTTCTGTAAGCGTAGGTTTTACTACAAACAGTGTTTCATAAGAATTCATAGGGTTCCTTTTGGTTTTATAGCCCATATATGCAAATATTATTATAAGAACGACTAGTCGTGTGAACCTCCTTATGAAGGCTATAATAATTTTTGTCCAATAATGAGCAAGAATTTTTGGAAGCAGTATGTTACAATAAGAGCACTTAGTCGCACATTAAATGATTATCACATATTTATTTGACATAACTAGTTAAAATTAATCAGTAATATTGTATTATTTGGTTAGGTTAACTATTAAAAAAGGATTATATTATGAAAAGACGAAGTTTTTTAAAGATTTCAGCGTCAACGGCAGCAGCGGTAGCAGTTTCACCATCACTTATAGCAGAAACACTTAAATCAGAAGATGGCAAAGCATTATTTAAGGCGTATGAAAAAGTACAACTTAAAGATGCAGAGGGTAATCCTCTTAAAGCGAGTAAGCTTGTTAAAGAAGAAAATTATGTTTTTATGTATCCACATGCAGCAACACCTGCTATTTTAGTTGATCTTCCTGAACCTACGCAGAAAGAAGTTAAATTAAAAGCAGAAGATGGAACAGAATATATTTATACAAGTGGATCAGGTTCAAAAGGTACTATTGTAGCTTTTTCAGCTATTTGTGCACATCAACTTACACATCCTCAAAAAGCGATGAGTATGTTTCAGTATGTACCAACAACAGGTAAAACACTTGCTTATGAGAAACCAGGTGTATTCGTCTGTTCTTCTCACCTTGCTGCGTATGATCCAAAGCAAGGTGGTAAGGTAGTTGGTGGACCAGCAAATCAAGGCTTAGCATCTATTGTACTAGAAATAGACAAAGATGATAATATTTGGGCAGTAGCAGTACTCGGACCAAATAAGTTTCAAGAGTTTTTTGATGCTTTCAAGACTGAACATAAAGCAGAATTTGGAAGACGTGGCGCTAAAAAGCTTATAGCAACAGAAGCTAAAGTGGTAACCCTTAAAAACTATTCAGCAGAGCTAATACAAGCATAAAAATTATATATAATGTATAGTAAGTTTACTATACATTATAACTCTTATAACTTCAAAAAAACTCCTTTTATAGTTACTGTGATATTTTGTTACAAGTACAAAATAATTGATATATTTCTTTAAATTGGTTGCATATTTCTGTACTTTATGACATAATATAATTACTTTATGTAATATAAAGAGATAAACAATACTTTAAAAAATAGGAGACAATATGGCAATGGACAGAAGAGATACATTTAAACTTGCAGGTGTTGCAGCAGCAGCGGCAGTAATCCCAACAATGGCAACAGCTAGCGAAAAGAAGGTAGCAGCAAAAAAAGCAACTGGCAAATCAGTAGTAATTATAGGTGCGGGTTTTGGTGGACTTACAATGGCAAAAGCACTTAGAAAAAGTGACAAGAGCATCGAAGTTACACTCATCGAAAAAAGATCTATGCACATGGCTTGTCCATTATCAAATGGATTACTTGGTGGACTTGATAACATGAGTCTTAGCATGTTCGTAGGTGATTATGGTCAACCAGCAATGAAGCATGGCTATACTTTTGTAAACTCAGAAGTAATGTCTATAGATAGAAAAGCAAAAACAGTCACTACTTCAACTGCTGGAGATATTGCATATGATATTCTTGTACTTTCTCCAGGTATTGCGTATGACTATGAAAAACAATTTCCAAAATGGGATGCTACGAAAATTGCTCATGTAACACAAGCGTGTCCAGCAGCACTTATGCCAGGTAATGAGCACATAGCACTTAAAAGACAACTTGAAAATATGGATGATGGTAACGTATATATTGTACCACCAGCAAAAGGTAAATTTAGATGTCCTCCAGCACCATATGAGAGAACAGCTATGATTGCTAACTATCTTAAAAATGAAGGTATCAAAGGGAAAGTTATTGTTCTTGATACACGTGGTGGTAAATTTGCTAAAGCCGCAGCATTTAAAGAGTCTTGGAAAGATTTATTTGCAGACTTTATTGAGTATAAAGGTCTTACAGAAGTAACAGATATAGATCCAGTTGCAAAGACTATTACATTTACAGAGTTTAAAGATGTAGATGATGAAAAAGGTACAGTTAAAACTGAAAAATATGAAGTATGTAACTTGATTCCTAATAATAAATGTTCACCTGTAATTGCAATGGCTGACATTGAGCACAACGGTGCAGGGTACGCTATGATGGACGGATACAGCTTTAGATCTAAATCAGATAAAAATGTATATGTTATTGGTGATGCTGTGACACATAAAATCCCACCATCAGGACAAACAGCTATCTGGGGAGCTCATAGAGCAACAGGTCAAATAGTCGCTCAACTTAATGGTAAGGTAAAAGATACTAAAGAAGGTCTTCCAGCGAAAGCAGCAAACGTATGTTTCTCAATGGTAGGTGGTAAACCTGAAGAAGCTATTATGGTAACACATACATTTACAGCAGATAAATCTGGTGTACTTAAAGGTGCAGGAAATGTGCCTAAACCAAAAGATGGAAAAGGTAAATTTAGATCTGCAGGTACAGCTAAAGCTACTAGAGAGTGGTTTGGCGGCGTAATGAGAGAAATGTTCGCATAATAGTTCATCTTTTTCATGATTTGCACTCATCTTTTTTGGATGAGTGCAGTCACTTACCAACGTAAGCTCCTTTACTCAAACCAAAAAATCTAAGCACAACTCATAAAAAATATTTTACTATTAACTCACCTACTCAAACTTCAAGATCTAAGTATAACTAATCAGAAATCTTTATCTATTTTAAGTTTTTTCTGAAAAAATTCCTAATTCCTAATTCCTAATTCCTAATTCCTATAGATATCCCTGCAACTTTATCAACATACTATAAATCAACACTTCTTTTTGCGTATTAGGTGCTTTTTTTATAGCAAGTTCACTCTGTAGTAGATGTTCATAAATTTTGAGTAATGAGGCTGATTTCACTTTCAGGGCAAGTTGTGCTTTTTGCTCTTCTATCTGTTTGGGTAGTTTGTAGCCTAGAATAGCAGCTGAGTCTACATGTCCATTGAGTTTGATGTAGGCATGAAACAAAAATATTTGGTTCACAAAGTACTGTGTGGAACGTAGCAGAGATGCTTCATCTTCACCGATTTCTAGTAGTTTGGTAATGGTATCGGTGATAGGCTTTTTGTTAAACAAATTAATGAGCAGTTGCTCTGTAGCCAAAGGTGCTGTAGAGTAGACAAGTCTATCTATGTCTTTACCTGTGATTTTAGTACCCAAGATAGCCAGCTTATCTAGCTCATTGGCACAGAGTGCTAGATTGTTGTTGAGTACAAGCATCAGGTGTTGTAGGGCATAGTGGTCTATGTCTAGATTTATTTTTAGGGATTTTTGTTGAAGCACAGCGATACCATCACGGATATTAGGCTCAAAAAATCGTACCCACACCCCACCTTTTTTGTCTGTAAAGGCAGCTTGCATACTCTTCGCATCTTTCGCTGCGCCTGCATAGGCATAGATGAAGTAGTTATCACTATTTTTATTGGCTAGTGCCACAAGTACATCTAGCTCTTTTTTAGGTATTTTCTTCTCATGTTTTACCACGACAAGGTTCGTCCCCCCAAAGAGTGAAGTCTGAGATAAAAAGTTCTTCGCTTGTTCAAAATTCCACTCATCATGGTAGAGGGAGAGCATAGACTCTTTGGCATCAAGCTTCCCTACATACAGCGCTATATAGTGGTCTATAAGATAGTCATTTTCACCATAGAGTAGTACAGCTTTAGGTAGGCCTTGTTTGATACGTTGGTCAAATTCTCTTTGGTACATTAGGAGGCTGCTTTAATCATTTTATTATTTTCATCGGCTAAGCCTAGACTTTTCATGTCTTCCATGATTTTTTGAGCAAGATAATATCCTAAATAAGAAGGGACGGCATTTCCTACCATTTTGTATCCTGCCATTACATTTTTGTAATAGAATTTGTGCGTATCAGGAAATGTTTGTATTCTAGCACATTCACGTACAGAGAGTCGTCGATAGAGATATTTTTTTTCAGTGACAAAAATACGTTTATTTTGTTCTACAAATTCCATTTTAGGTGCTTGTGGATGGATAGGTGCATGTCTTCCTCCTGCTTGTATGGTAAATGAGGGTTCATCCCATGCACGTACACGGTTACGTGACATATACATACTAGAAAATGTACCTATGGCATATTCATGATTGGCTAATTTGCAAAGGTCACCGTTGGTATAGTTCTTTTCTTTTGCAGGTAGAGCAGTATCTTTAATGTCCCAAATGACATCTTTTAAATAACGTTTTTTATCAAAACCAGTTGGGAATTCAAATTTCATATTTAAGTCTTCTCTATAGCCTATAAAAAATATTCGTTTTCTATCTTGGGGTACTTTGAAATCATGGGCATTGAGCATTTTAAATGATAGTGTATATCCTGCTTCTTTAAAAAGGGTTTTGATGTTCTCTAATGCAGCACTATGTCGAGATGCAAGCATTCCAGATACATTTTCAGCTAAGAAAAATAAAGGCTTCTTGTCTTTTAAAAGTCTGATAAAGTCAAAAAAGAGTTGTCCTCTATGGTCATCAATTCCACGTAAACTACCTGCTTCACTCCAGCTTTGACATGGTGGACCACCGATGATACCTAGTGTTTCAGGCACTTCACTAGATGGTATTTTGGTAATACTACGTCTATCAAGTTTAGTATGAGGAAAGTTTTTTTCATAGGTTTCCCATATGTCTTTATCATATTCATTTGCCCATATAGTGTTGAACCCAGCTTTTTCAAAACCTAAGTCAAGACCACCCGCACCTGAGAAGAGAGAAATTATATTCATTATTTAGACCTTAAATATCAAAAGTTTTGCATCTATGAGTTCAATAGGATTATTTGGATTTTTTATTTTAACATCTTTTATGACAAAATTATCATTATTCAAAGTTTCTATATGCTCTCTATCTATTTCAGGCAAAGAGTTATATTTGTCATTTAGTAGAAGGGTTATAAGTTGAAATGTTGCACTTTCATCATACTCATAAAGATATGAAAATGTTTTGTTAGGATTGTCAATATGCCACATACCACGTATACGTAAATCAGTAATCCCTAATGGGTCTACCTTTTTTACTTTACCTAGTTCTTTAGTTTGTGTAAACTCTACATCTTCTATACTGGTGATACCTGAAGAGATAGTATCTTTGATACGTTCATAAGTCTCTTTATCTGCACAAAAACAATCACCATGGACAAGCCACAGTGATTTTAGTAAAGATTGATTTGTATATCCAATAGCATAAATCATATCCTTAGTAGTCCATTCTTCACAAGCTTTACAAGCCTTGGTAATCATAGGACTATCAGCATAGAGTTTAGCTTTTGGATATGAACTGTTAAGGGCTATAGCAGAATTTTTAGATTCAAGTTTCTTAATTTCAATAGCATCAGAATTTTTGAGCATTAAATCAGGTGGATTATTTTTGTTGCCTTGGTATGAGTATATTTCAGAGAGTTTTTCTAATCGAAGTGTCTCATTGGTAATATTGTGTGTAGAGGCAAATATATCTTGAATATAGTGTTCTAGTCCTTCACCCATATTATTAGCTCTATTGTTACCACTAGTTATACTAGAAATATCTTGTTGATAATTATTGACAACGTTTATAAATGCTTTTAATATATTGGACATAGTACCTCTATTTATTTGATGATGTAAGTTTATCTGAAAAAAAGTGAAAGAAGAAAAAATCTTTCAAATTGCCATATTTTTACAACTCCATCTCTTCTTTACTCAATTTCTCAACCAACTCCGTCATAATCACAGCCTGAGCGATGTTTACTTCACTTATCTTTACACGTATTTTATCAAATAGCATGACGTTATCGCCATGTAGGTTTACAGTGATACCTTTGATGTCACCTAGTAGTACGGCTTTGGCTGATTCGCCAGCTTCTACGACTTCTGCTTCGAATATTTCACCCAAATGTTGTTCTGCCCAGCGTGCGAATTTACGGTCTCTGAAGTCCCATTCTGCTTTGGTGGCTTCGCGTTCTAGCTCAGATACTCTCGCAGCTAGGGGTTCTATGTTGCGTAGCAGGTAGCTTGCTTCCTCTTCATCGGTGCGTAGTTGTGTTTTGATGAGCCTGTGTAAAATGAGGTCAGCGTATCTACGTATAGGTGAGGTAAAGTGGGAGTAGTGGCTAAACCCTAGTCCAAAGTGTCCTACATTGTGTGCAGCGTATTGTGCTTGGCGTAAAGACTTTATGACCATTGCATCTACTTCTGAGGCTAGACCCATTTTGTCTGCCTCTTTTTGGATGGCACGTATAAGTGAAGGGCTATCTTCGTACTCTTCTACATACAGCCCGATGGCAGCTAGTTCTGTGAGTAGTTGCTCTATGCGACTCAGCTGTGGTGGCTCATGGATACGGAAAATACTATCTCCATCCCCCTCGAAGCGTTTGGCACTTGCTTGGTTGGCTAGAAGCATACACTCTTCTATGAGTGAGTGAGAGGGTGTACCTGTCTCTATCTCTGTGCTTTTGAGAAGATGGTTTTCATCTAAAGCGATTTTGGTCTCTTCACTCCTAAAGTCAAATCCATCTTTGAGCCGTTCTTTTCTTAGTCTTTTGGTGATGTCATACAGCGGCATCAAGTAGGTGAGTATTTCTGCCACTTTACCTATGGCTTCACTACCATTGTTGTCTATAATTTTGTCTATATCATCATAGTTAAAACGATGTTTAGAGTGTATGATAGCTTCAAAAAACTCTTCTTTTATGGGCTTTAGCGTCTTTCTATCTAGCTCTATCTTGGCTACAAATGCCAGTCTATCCACACGAGGTTTAAGTGAACAGATATTTTCACTGAGCTCTCGTGGGAGCATAGGAAAGGACTTATGTGGTAGGTAGGTGGTAAATCCTCGTTTTTTCGCTTCTTTGTCTATGGGTGTAAAGTAGGGTACATAGTGACTCACATCGGCTATGGCGACGTAGAGTGTATGGGCTTCCATGTCAAAATAGATAGCATCATCGAAATCTTTGGCAGTGACTGGGTCAATAGTACAAAAGTCAAGATGTGTGAGGTCTACACGCTCAGGATACTCACTTTTATCTACTTCACTCTCTACCTCTAGGGCTTCCGTCACACACTCAGGAGGAAAGGCATCTTCTCTATTGTAGAGTGCTAGAGAGATTTTCTCATCCACTCTGGCATCACCTAAGTGTCCAAAAACTTCTAAAACTTTGTCATCATCGATATCAATTTTCAGTACGGTGCCTAGCTTAAACGCTTTTAAGTCCATGCCTTCCATGACTGCATGTGTGGGCTCACCCGTACGAATGTTCAGGATGCTAAAATTGCCTTGTTCATCACGGTGGGTGTAAGCTATGGTAAAGAGATGGGCTTTGTCTATAACGGCCACGACTTTACCACTGGCTCGTCCACGACGTGCTATGATACGTTTGACCACTACTTCGTCGCTATGTTTGGCATCACCTAGATGGTCTGGCTCTACGAGTAGGTCTTTTTGCTCTTTGAACTCTGCTTCTACATAGCCCTTGCCTTGTTGTCCAATGTAAAGACGTCCTGCACGGTAAAGGGAGTGCAGTTTCCATAGACCATTTACCTCTTCTATAGCACCCATTTTTTGTAATGCTTGAAAGGTATTTTTATCCTCTTGTTCTATGTCAGACGTTAGACATCCGTTTGTAAGTTGTATGGCGAAGGCATTCATATTTTGGTGCCTTTTAAAAAGTATAAGAGTGTTGTGTAATTCATAGAAAGATTATAGCTTATAGATGTTTTAAAGTTTCTAATTGTTCCATGTAAGATTTTGTAATTTTAAATTTATTTGTTACAAACATGTTTCATTAAGATTATAAATATACATCAATTTAATTAAATTCTTAAATAAGTATTATTTATAATGAATAATATAGTAAAATTCGCAATCTTTTTATTGAAACGGAAATTACACATGAATATAAACAAACTTTTTGATACAGCGATTATTGGTGGAGGTGTGGCGGGTGCATCTCTTCTGTTCACACTTTCTCGATATACAGACATGAAAAATATTATATTATTTGAAAAGTATGATGAGCTTGCCCAACTTAATTCAAACCCTAAAGCCAATTCACAAACCTTACATGTGGGAGATATAGAGACAAACTATACGTTTGATAAATCAATTAAGGTGAAAAAAGACTCTTCATTGGTAGCTAATTATATTTATAATTTTAATGGAATTGATGATTTTGGATTTATACGAGATAAGATGATTCTTGCTGTGGGTGAAAAAGAGATTAAGCAACTCAAAGAACGTTATGAAGAGTTTTTACCTCTTTATCCTTACTTGGAACTATGGGATGAAGATTTCTTATCTGAATATGAACCTAAATTAATGGAAGAAAGAAAAGAACCGATTATGGCAATTGGTGTGAGAGGTCAGATAACGACTGTTGATTATAAAAAATTAAGTGAAAGTTTTGCTCAACAGGCATTAGATACAGATAAAAACATACAACTTCATTACAATGAAGAGGTCACGATGATTGTAGAAAATAATGATGGCACTTTTACTCTACACACTAATAATAGTAATTTTAATGCAAAAACAGTTGTGGTTAATGCTGGTGCATACTCTTTACTTTTTGCGCAATCCATGGGATATGGTGAAGCGTATGCTATATTACCGATAGGGGGATCTTTCTTTTTTACAAAAGAAAAACTTTTAAATACTAAGGTGTACACGATGCAAAACCCAAAACTTCCTTTTGCAGCTATACATGCAGACCCTGACTGTACACAATCATGGAATACACGTTTTGGGCCTACTGCTTTTGCATTACCAAAGCTAGAACGTTATCATCGCTTACACTTAAAAGACTTGTTACGTGCCTTACATTTAGGAAAAGCTGTAACAAAAGTTTATATGAATCTTTTTAAAGATAAAACGATAAGACGTTATATTTTTAAGAATTTTTTGGAAGAGATACCTGTGATGGGTAAAAAAATATTTATACGTGATGCAAGAAAAATCATCCCTTCACTTCATGTAAAAGATATTAAATTTGCAGAAGGATATGGAGGTATGCGACCACAAATTATTGATAGAGTCAATAAAGAGTTGTTAATGGGTGAAGCCAAGATAGAAGAAAGTGGTATTATTTTTAACATGACGCCAAGCCCTGGTGCAACAACCTCTTTAGCTATTGCCTTAAAGGATGCACATACCATTTGTAAATATCTGGGAGTTGCATTTGATGAAGAAAAATATCATGTAGAGATTGAGACACGACAAGAGTAAAGAACAATATATGTTATTATTGCAACTGTCATTATAAAATTGAGGATTTACAAGTGAAGATTTTATTGTTTTTTAGTTTTGTTTCCGTGTGGTTATTTGGTGCTTTTGAAGCAAAAATAAAGCCTATTAACAAATATATAAAACAACGCATGGTTGAACGAAAGTCTTGGCATAAAGGTTGTCCAGTGAGTATCTCAGATTTACGATATATACGGGTGAAGCATCATAACTTTTATCGTGGTGAGAAAATGGGAGAGCTCATCGTACATAAAGATTTGGCAGATGATGTTGTGAATATATTTCGTGAATTGTATGAGATAGGATACCCCATACGTCAAATGAGACTCATTAGTGATTTTATGGGGAATGATTGGCGGTCAATAGAAGCGGATAATACTTCTGCTTTTAATTGTAGAAAGACATCAACTAAGAGTGGGAAATGGTCTAAACATGCGTATGGAAAAGCTATAGATATCAATCCTATAGAAAATCCTTTTGTTTCAAAAGTAGGACGAATATCTCATGTTGAATCTTATAAGTATAAAAAGAGAATCCATAGAAATAGTACTTTTAAAGATAGAGCATTGTTATTAAAAAAAGATAAAGTAGTAAAGATTTTTGAAAAATATGGATGGAAGTGGGGTGGGGATTTTACCCCATATAAGGATTACCAGCATTTTTCGAAGTGAAAAATAAGTGTAAGTATACTTTAAGATATTAAATAGTATCATCTTTTTATTAAATATTTTTAAGGAAAATTATATGAAGAAATTACAATTATCACTTTTAACAGCAATGGCATTAACAAGTCTAAGTTTTGCAGGTGGAGGCGTAGAAAAAGCAATAGAACCTGCGGTAGTTATACCTGCAATTGCAGATACAGATACATCGGTAAGTGGTTTTTATGTAGGTATTGGAGCAAGTGTATCAAGTACACGTGAGGGAGATGTGACTTTTTTTGACGAAGAAGTTGGTCAAGATAGAACATTTGATGCTTCTGTACTTGCAGGATACGAAATTAATGAGTATGTGGCTATAGAAGGACGTTATCAAATGTCTGTTTCTGAAGAGGATACTATAGACAGTAATAGTAAAAAATCTTGGGGAATATTTGTAAAACCACAATATTATGTAACATCTGATTTTAAAGTGTATGGTTTATTAGGATATGGTGGATTTAATCTTTCCCTCACAAACAAGACAGGTGGAAAATCTACTGTGGTAGATCTTGAATCTACAGGTCTTCAGTGGGGACTTGGTCTGAGTTATGAAGTATATGAAAATATTTCTATTTATGTTGATTATTTAAATCTTGTTAGGGATATTCGTATGCCAACATTTATAAATAAAAATGTTGATGTATCTTCAGATACTATTACAATAGGTATTTCGTACCGTTTTTAATCTTAATAAACATTTCTAAAAAATCATACCTTTATATAAGAAAGGTATGATTTAAACATGGAGCATAGGTAATTTGTAGTTCCTCTTTTCTTTCTTAGTAATACTTCACTCACTTTTTATTGTTAATATTCTAAAAACTTTTAAAAGGCTTATACTTTGAAAAATATAGGACTCTCTTTGTTATCGGTGATAGTAAGTGGAAATATTGTTTTTGCTGGTGCAAATACTACAAGAACAGTTGATCCCATTGTAGAAATACCTCTGATTGTGGATGAATCTGTAAGTGGGTTTTACCTAGGATTAGGTGTGAGTGCGGTAAGTACACATGAAGAAGATTTAGACTTTTTTAGTATTACCGAAGGTCAGGATAGAACAGGTGACATCTCATTAGCACTAGGGTATGACTGGAATGAATATATTGGCCTAGAGGCGCGTTATATGGTTTCTATTGCCAAAGAAGACATTGTAGATAGAAGTTCTTGGGGTATTTATGTCAAACCACAGTATCCAATTACAGAAGATTTTAAAATCTATGGATTGATTGGAATAGGTGGTTTTGATGCTTCTGGGACAAATCATTTTGGACAAAATATATCTGCAGATGATGTATCTTTACAGTGGGGACTAGGTGTAAGCTACCAAGTATATGAAAACATCTCTCTTTACATTGATTATATACAAGTAGCGAGTGATGTATCTGCAACAGCATTTGTAAACAAAAATGTAGATGTCTCATCTGATGCTATAAACATAGGTATTAGTTACCACTTTTAATCAAAAAATAGTTTTATTCATATATGACGGTTTAGTATCTATAACTAGACTGTAACTAATCTATTTTATATTTTTCAATATATTATCTTCTTAAATATTCTTTTTACATTATCAGCAAAATTTAATTTTAAAGAGCATAAACTTAATAGTGTAAAATTTATGATAAAAGGAAAATAATGCAATTCATATATAAAATTTTAGGGATAGTAACGATACTATTTGCTTTGAGTGCTTGTGGTGGTGGAAGTGCACCTGCTAAGGGAAAACCAGCGAGTGATTCACAAAGTAACCTTACGACCACAGAGAATACTGGTAGCTCTTCAGAGAGTGTTCCTGCTACAACGAAAGAAGATGCTAGTACTACATCTACCTCTTCTAATACATCGACACCTGCTAAAAATGGTATGCCAATAGCAGTAGCCAAGGTAACACCTACAACAGCGTCACAAGGTGAGGCCATCTCTTTTGATGGCACTAAAAGTAGTGATTCTAATGGAGAAATTACTTCGTATCAGTGGAAAGAGGGTGACAAGATACTCTCTCGTGCAGCCTCTTTTACGACACTTACACTTGCAGTAGGTACACATAATATCATACTTACTGTTACCGATACTGATAATGAAACTGCAAGTACAAATGTTACAGTTACCATTAAAAGTGCTTCGGCAGAAGCCTTGCGTCTTATGAAAACAGGACAAGGTACCATATATAAAGATTTTGATGATGGTTTTTATAAAAAAGGGGTAACTCCTGATTATTCGAGAGATAACGATGTGGTGAGTGATCATATTACTGGTCTTCAGTGGCAAGATGATCCAGCAGCTAAAAATACAAAAAGAACATGGGAAGGTGCACAAACCTATTGTTATAAATTGAAGCTTGATGGGGGTGGTTGGAGATTGCCTACAAGAAAAGAGCTTATGTCTTTGACCTACTATACAGGGGTCTCTCCATCCATCCATCCTATCTTTAAAAATACGGCATTTTCTAGTGATTATTATTTTACTTCTACTAAAAAAGTAAAAAGTAATGGAGATGCATGGTGTGTTTCATTTAATATTGGAATACAAATTAGTCTTTATTTAACCAGTGAAAATTATGTGCGTTGTGTAAGAACAAGTAAATAGAAGTAGAGAATGAGAGTGGTGTAGTTAAGTAGTAAGTGCTTAGCTATACTTAATGATGATTAGAAAGATAAAAGGAGTATAAGATGAAAAAAATGTTTTTAATAATACTGGGTTTAAGCACGATACTTTTTGCAGGACTGACTAAAAAAGGAGGTATTGTTACAGACAGTATCACAAAGTTGCAGTGGCAAGATGATACCATCAGTGAAGAACTTAGTTGGGAACGTGCTATAGAAGAGTGTGCGGCACTTGATTTAGGTGGGTTTACGGATTGGAGAGTGCCAAATATAAGAGAGCTTCACTCTATTGTAGATGATACACGTGCAAACCCTGCTATTACATTGGTGTTTCAAAATACAGCACAAGACAATTATTGGTCATCAACTACCAAGGCAGATAGTACAAGATATGCCTTTGTTGTTAGATTTGATAGTGGGAATAGTGACTATTATTCTAAGTCTTCTTATTATAAAAAATATGTGAGGTGTGTGAGAGGAGGAGAGTAGGCACTTTACTCTTCTTCCTTGTTTGCTTTATATTTTATAAAAAATAACAAGGCTTTTTTAATACTTTATTTCTTAAACACATTTCCCAACATACCTTTAATAGCCCCTTGTAAGTCAGCAGGGTAGATGACGAACTTTGAGTTGTCGCTTTTACTTATTTGCTCAAGTGAGTTGATGTAGCGGTCTCCGAGCAGGAACATTGCAGGGAGTTCTTTGTCTTGGATGTTTTCGCTTATCATTCTGATGGCTTCGGCAGAGGCATTTGCTAGGGTGATTTGTGCTTTGGCTTCACGCTCTGCGGCTGCTAGTTTACCGTCGGCTTCTAAAATGGCAGCATTTTTGTTACCCTCTGCGGTGGTCTCAATAGCACGTCTTTCACGTTCTGCTGCGGCTTGTCTTTCCATCGAAGCTTGCATAGATTGGCTTGGGTTGATATCTTGAATCTCAACTGATTTTACAGTGACTCCCCAATCTGCTACATCATCTATAATGGCATCTTTGAGCTTGGTTTTTATGTGTTCACGGTTACTGAGTGCTTCATCTAAAGTCATCTCTCCTAGTATAGAACGAAGTGTTGTCATGATAAGTTGCTGGATAGCTACGCGAAAGTCTTCTACACCATAGAGTGCATTTTCTGGTTTAGTTACCTTTATAAATGCTACAGCATTAGTAAGAATCACAGCATTATCACGTGTGATGACTTCTTGTTGTGGGATGTCTAAGATGATGTCACGTGTGGTTATCTTCTGACGTACAGAGTCAATATAAGGTACGATGAGGTTTAATCCAGGGTTCAGTACTCGTGAAAACTTACCTAGTCTTTCTACGAGCCACTCTTCACCTTGTGGAACAATGTTGATACCCTTATAGAGGGTGACTACGACAAGTATCGCCAAGATGACTACTACATTTAATGCTTCCATGATTTCTCCTTAATTTTGTGTTATGCTTTTTCAACTTCAATGAGTTGTCCGTGTATTTCGACTATTTTAATACGTGAATCTATGTCTATACTATGTGTTGAGGTTGCAGTCCATGTGGTGTTGCCTAGTATTGGTGTATCAAAGGTGACTTTACCCCGGCTATTTGGTGCTATGGATGATGTGACAGTTCCTAGGGTATCTAGGTTATAGTTGGATTGCCCAGTATTACTGACATGTTCTATTTTTACCCAGCGTTTCCATGCCCAAAGTGAGAGTAAAGAAAGAACTATCCAGCTAAGAACTTGGTTCATAAAAGTCATGGGCATGACTAAATCTAGTATACCCACTATGATGGCAGAAAGACCTAAACCTAAGATGACAAAAGTTCCAGTGTTCATTTCTAAGATAAGTAAGATAAAACCTATGATGAGCCAGTGCCACCATATAATATTTAGATCTAAATATTCAATCATAATAACTCCTAAGTTTTATTTAAATTAATTATATCATAAAAGATTAATAGCAAAATCGCTGTATAAAAAGTAAAGAGAATAAGCAAGTTTTAGGTATAATCGCGAAAATTTATTAAACACATAAGGATAATACATGTCAACTTTAAATGTATATTATGACAAAGATTGTGATATCAATATCATCAAGTCAAAAGTAGTAGCAATGATTGGTTTTGGAAGCCAAGGACACGCACATGCAGAAAACCTCAGAGATTCTGGTGTAACTGTGGTTGTAGGACTAAGAAAAGGCGGTTCTTCATGGGCTAAAGCTGAAGCAAAAGGTTTTGAAACACTCACTGTTGCTGAAGCATCTGCTAAAGGTGACGTAGTCATGATTCTTCTTCCTGATGAAAATCAAAAAGAGATTTATGACAATGAAATTGCGCCAAACTTAAAGTCTGGTGCTACGATTGCATTTGGTCATGGTTTTAACATCCATTATGGACGTGTAAACCCTACAGAAGACATCAACGTAACGATGATTGCTCCTAAAGCTCCAGGACATACAGTACGTTCTGAGTTTGTAAAAGGTGCAGGGATACCAGACCTTATCGCTGTAGGGCAAGACCCAAGTGGTAGTACTAAAGCATTGGCACTTTCATATGCATCTGCTATTGGTGGTGGTAGAACTGCTATCATCGAGACTACTTTTAAAGATGAGACGGAGACTGACCTTTTTGGTGAGCAAGCAGTTCTTTGTGGTGGTGTTACATCACTTGTTCAAGCTGGTTTTGAAACATTAACAGACGCTGGTTACGCACCAGAGCTTGCATATTTTGAATGTTTACATGAGCTTAAACTCATCGTTGACCTTATGTTCGAAGGTGGAATAGCTGATATGAGATACTCTATCTCAAATACAGCTGAGTATGGAGACTATGTTTCTGGAAAAAGAGTTATCAATGCTGAGTCAAAACAAGCGATGAAAGACATCCTAACAGAAATACAAGATGGTACATTTGCTAAAAACTTCATAAAAGAAGGCGAAACAGGTTACCCTCTTATGACTGCAGAAAGAAATGCTGATAAAGAAAAACTTATCACTAAAACTGGTAATCAACTACGTGAGATGATGCCGTGGATATCTGCGGGTAAAATAGTGAATCAAGATACTAACTAAGCTTTTTTCTTATTTCACAGATTTCTTATTTGAGAGCATCTTCGGAGGGTGTGTTCAGTCAGCTACTACTCTGTAGCCTCCCTCCTCCAAATCTTAATGCTTATTCGCTATAATATTTTAAAAATATAGTAGCGGAACTTATGGCAGAAAAACCTAAAAAAATATCTTCACCTAAGCGTCAACACAAAACATCAAATAAAAAAATTAAAACTACGTTTAAAAAAAGTCTATTTATTATTGTTTCTGTATTGTTGGTAATTGCTTTAGTTGTATTTGGCTATTTTCTAGGGCAAAAATCGGAAACAAAACCTATGAAGCAGGGCAATGTTTCAAAAGACTTATCTAAAACTAAAAAACCTGATGATGAGACTAAAAGGGTTATTGTAAAACCACAAGACACTAAAGAACTTAAAAAACCTGTTATCCTCAAAGACAAAGAGATAATAAAAGATGAGAGAAAAAAAGAAAAAATAAAGAAAGAAGAAAAAAGTACGAAATCTTTTTCAAAAGAAGAGCGTATTCTTTTAGCGTATAAAGGGAATAAACCTAAATTAGTTATCGTAATAGATGATGTGCATACTAAAAAACAATTGAAAATGATTCAAAACTTAAAGATGAAAATAACACCTTCTATTTTCCCTTCTTTTTCTTTGTCTAAAAAAAGTCATCTTTTAGCAAAGGATTTGAAACATTACATGATCCACCTGCCAATGGAATCTAAGACTAAAAAGTTTAATAGACAGACTAAAACACTTATGAAATCTTTTTCAGATGAACAGATAGCAGATCGTGTCATGGAGCTTCGTACACTTTTTCCAACGGGAAAATATGTAAATAATCATACAGGTTCTGTTTTTACCTCTAACTATGGTGTTATGAAAAAGCTTTATACTGCTCTTAGGATTGAGGGGTTTGTCTTTGTGGATAGTTTTACAAAAGCTTCTTCAAAAGTGGAAAAAATCGCAGATGAATATGGAGATGCTTATGTACGAAGAGATAGTTTTATTGATAATGTGCATACTGTAAAATATATAAAAAAAAAGTTACAACTAGCAGTAAAAAAAGCAAAGAAAAAAGGTTATGCCATAGCCATAGGACATCCTCACAAAGTAACTATGCAAGCACTCAAACATGCGAAATCTATTTTAAAAGATGTAGAATTGGTATATATTGATGAAATTTATAGAAGAAAATAGATGAAAGGTATTGCTATTGCTATCATCTTAGGTATTGTCTTTTTTGCTTTAGCTTTATTGTGGTTTAGTGTACAGCATGCAACACTCATAGGTTTGGTAGCATTTTTAGTCACACTTTGGACAAATGAGGCGATGCCTTTAGGGGCAGTCTCTATTTTACCGATACTTCTTTTTCCTAT
The DNA here is from genome assembly GCA_021647715.1 of Sulfurovum sp. Lineage (GTDB taxonomy): Bacteria > Campylobacterota > Campylobacteria > Campylobacterales > Sulfurovaceae > Sulfurovum. The sequence goes on along the minus strand of JAKIUE010000001.1, from coordinate 49,164 downwards.
TTTTGGTATCTTAGATACCAACGCAGTTACTGCAAATTATTCAAAATCTATTATATTTCTTTTTTTAGGCGGTTTCATGCTTGCCATAGCCATAGAAAAGATAGGATTACACAAGTATTTCTCTTCAAAACTATTGAGTCTTTTCCCTAAAACTGCAAGAGGGATCATTTATGCATTGGCGATTACTTCTGCGTTGCTCAGTTCTATTTTATCTAATACGACTATTACTCTTATGCTTATGCCTATAGCACTTTTTTTAAGTGAAAATTTAAAATTAAAAGTAAGGTTTTTGTTGGCTACAGCATACGGAGCAAGTATAGGAGGCATATTAACTCCTATAGGTACAGCACCAAATCTTATTTTACTTGGGTTCTTAGAAGAGCATAAATTACCTACACTCGCTTTTGGTGAGTGGGTGATGGTAATGCTACCTGTCGTAGGGTTAATGTTGCTTATCATGCCTTATTTACTCTCTATAGGGGTCAATGATGAATCTGTTGAAGATGTAAGTCACAGTGTACCTGAACTTAGCTCTACACAAAAAAGGTTGTATAGTATTATTGTCATACTCGCAATAGTTTTAATAGCCAATACATTTATGAAACAATCTTTTGGAATGGCTTTAGATGAAAAGTTGGTATTGCTTGGTTTTGGTCTTTTGATGTTTGTACCTCGCATTGGTTTTTTAGAGTGGGAAGATACACGATCCATGCCTTATGAAATAATATTTTTGTTTGGAGCTGGGTTCTCTATTGCTGCAGCCTTTATACAGACGGGGCTTGCAGAAAATATTGCTACAAAATTAGATTTTATAGCGTCTTTCCCTCTTTTGGGTATGTTTATAGTAGTAGCACTTTTTGTTACTTTTTCTACAGAGATAACATCCAATACAGCATTGACCTCCATAGCCATACCTATCTTCTATGAGTTTGCAAAAACAATGCCTGAACAAGAGGGTATGATGCTTCTAATGGTAGCTACGGTAGCAGCGTCTTATGCTTTTATGTTGCCTATTGCTACACCACCCAATGCTATTGTAATGTCTTCTCGAGTGATTAGTATAAAGCAAATGGCTAGTGTGGGATTCAAACTTAATTTTATTGGGGTGACAGTACTTACATTGATTGCTTATTTTTTGTGGGACCTACTTTTATAAAGTATGACAATCTGACATATTTTTATACATACGTGTTTTTCTTTGTTATGATGCATAAAATGGAATTAAAGGTCTAATATGCATCAAACTATCATAGAACATATTATTGCATTAGAAAGTATGAAAAAATATCCTGAAAATATTTTTTATAAAGGTGATTTACGTTTACTAAAACGTCCCAAAGTATCTATAGTAGGGAGTAGGCGCTTAAGTACATATACACGAGAATTTACATATAAATTAGCCAAAGAACTTTCCCTTAGAGGCGTTTGTGTTGTCAGTGGTGCTGCGATGGGTGTAGATGCTATTGCCCATGAGGGAGCAGGAAGTGATAGCACTATAGCTGTTGTAGCAAATGGTCTAGATATTCGCTATCCTGCGGTAAACAAAAACCTTATAGAAGAGATAGAAGAAAATGGCTTAGTATTGAGTCAATTCAAGGATGCTTTTAGGGCTACAGGTTGGAGTTTTGTGGTTAGAAATGAATTAGTCGTAGCACTTGGGGATATTCTCATAGTAACAGAAGCAGACTTAGATAGTGGGTCTATGCGTTCAGTTGAGTATGCCTTAAAAATGGACAAACAAATTTATGTGTTACCCCACAGATTAACCGAGAGCTTAGGGACACAAAAACTGTTAGATGAAGGTAAAGCTATAGCCATTACAAATATAGACTCTTTTGTATCTCACTTTGGAAAGAGGGCAGAGAATCATGTAGTAAAAGATGATTTTTTTTACTTTTGTCAGTTATCACCAAGTTTTGATGCGACTGTAAGTAAGTTTGGTGACAGAGTGTATGAAGCAGAACTTGATGGACTCATCACGGTACATAATGGTACCGTGAGACTGAATTAATAACTGTAGATTTTGTGCTTTATTTTGAAGTATTTGTATCTATACTTTTTTCTGATAATTGTTGTATAAGGTCTTCTAGTGATGCTTCCGGAAGCATACCTGCTTGTACAAACTGGACATCCCCTTTTGTATCTAGTGCAACAAGAAAAGGAATACTACCTTTCCATTGAGCTCTTTGTTGAATATATCTTACAACATCAGAAGCTTTTTCTTCGGAGAGTACAATATAGTTTATGTTTTTCTCTTTGACAAACTTTTTTGTTTGTTCGCTGTTGTAGCCTTGTACCTCAATGGAGACAATTGCAAGTTTATCTTTATGTTTTTCTTGTAATTTGATAAGATGAGGGATAGATGCTAAACATGGGGGACATTTATGTCCAAAAAACTCTAAAAAGACTACTTTACCTTTAAGTCCTTGAATGTTCAGTCCTTGTTCTGTTCCTTCAACATTATACGTTTTACCATTGATATCTGTCATAGACATCATCAGTGGTGCTGGTTTTTTTTCTACTGCTTGAGACATGGTAAAAAATGAAAGTAATAGTAGTAATTTAATTATGTTATGTTTCATGATAAATGAGCCTTTTTCTTTTATTATACAATAAATATTATGTAATAATTGTGTAGTTTTCAATGATTTTTTATTTGTGTGTCGAATTAAAGAGCATTTGGTAAATGTTTTAGGAAAATTATAAAAGGAGAAATCTAAAATAAAGGGATAGGGAGGGAATATTTTAGATAGCCCAAATGCTCTTATGGAAGTATTATAAGTTACTAAGGTTAACCGTATGCAAATAAAGAGTATTACACTATAATATTGAATTAAAATAGAGGACATATAAATGATAAAAAAGATTTTACTTCTTACGATAGGCGTAATATACCCTTTAAATGCAGTAACACTTGAAGAAAAGATAGGTCAGATGCTTATGGTTGGTTTCTATGGTACTACTGCAGATAAGAACAGTCAAATTTGTAAAGATATAAAAAAATATAATATAGGGGCAGTCATACTTTTTGATTATAATCCTGTCAATAAAAATAAACCTAAAAACATTGCAAGAAAAAGCCAATTAAAGCAACTTACAAAAGAATTACAAGACTGTAGTAAAGATGGTAAACTGCTCATTGCAGTTGATCAAGAAGGTGGTAAAGTACAGCGTTTAAAAAGAAAATATGGATTTTATGGTAAGTTTCCAAAGGCTTCTGATGTTATAAAGATGAATCAAGGACAGATTAAAAGTACTTATGAAAAAATGAGTTTAGAACTTAAGTCCGTAGGTATTAATTATGATTTAGCGCCTGTGGTAGATTTAGACATTAATATGAAGAATCATGTTATCCATGGATTAGGACGTTCTTTTGGAAAAGATCCTAAAATTGTTGCTAAATACGCTTCCACTTTTATAGATGCTATGCATAAAAATGGTGTGCTTACTTCGATAAAACATTTTCCAGGGCATGGCTCCTCTATGGGAGATACACATAAAGGTTATGTGGATGTTACTAAGCTTTGGAAAAAGGTTGAACTAGAACCATATAGACTGCTAAAAGATAAGGCTGATACTGTTATGGTAGCACATGTGTTTAATAAAAAACTAGATAGTAAATACCCAGCAAGTCTTTCTTATAAGACGATAACAAAAATATTGCGTTGGAAGTTAGGATATCATGGGGTTGTAATAACTGATGATTTACAAATGGGTGCTATAAGTAAAAAGTATGGTTTAAAAAATACACTTCAGTTGGCAATCAATGCAGGAAACGATATTCTTTTAATAGGAAATCAATTGGATTCTAAACGTGTTAAAACAACTAAAAAGTTGGTGAATACAATTAGAAACTTGATAGAATCAGGTAAAGTAAGAAAAAAGACTATAGAAAAAGCATACACGCGTATACAAAAATTAAAAGAAAAACTGTAAAGGAGAAAAAATGAAAAATATCATATGGAAAGTAATTAGATATGGCCCAATCTTGTTTGGATTATATAAAAAGTTTAGAAGAAAATAGTTTATTTTTTTATAAGATAACGTTCTAATATTATTTTTGCAGCAATAGAATCTATCTTCCCATCTTTTTTATGTTTGAATATTCCTTGTGTGAGTTCTTTGGCTTCTATACTTGAGATTTGCTCATCTTGGTATGAAATAGGGATAGAGATATCAAGGAGAGATACAAAATGTTTGATACGCCGTTCCATTTCTTCTGAACTTCTTGCATTAAGAGGAAGACCTACAACAAGTTTTTCTATTTCCCACTCTTTTAAAAATAGGTTTACTTCACGTGCAGCTTGGTTACGGTTTTTACGTAAAATGGCATTTTGCGGTATGACAATGTCACTATTTAGACATATAGCCACACCAATTCTTTTGAGTCCTACATCTATACTGGCTAATTTCATGAAAATAGTATAGCAAGTTTCAGGTAAAGGTTCTTTATTTTAGAGTTACAAAGATTTTTAATTAACGAATTTCTGCGATAAATGCATCTTTTTGAATACTTATTTTTACTTTTTTCAATGCAGAAGTTGCTTCAGCTTGTGTTACATATGCACCTATAAGAAGCTTTGAAATTTGTTTATCACCTTTTGGGAATTTTATAATCTTATGATTGAAACCTTGTCTTCTTATTTTATTAATTAAAGTATTTTTAGGGTTTCCTATAAACGAACCAACTTGAATATAATAATTTCCACTTGTATGTGTTTGTTCTATTTCTTCTATGGGTGCTTGTATCACAATAGCTTTTTTGGCAGATGAACCCTTTTTAGGTATCTCAGGTTGTTGTATTGTGGCAATAATGCTAGGTTTAGTGATGACTTCTGCACTTTTTGTTCTTTTCCATACTGGAGTAGAAGCTTTAGCAGTTCTACTAGTATTTTCAGGTAAATATCTACGACATACACGTAGTTTATTTTTATAGTAAGATGAAGTAAATAGGTTAGAATAGATGACTTCATGCTTTATTGTGCTAGCATGGGTAAACCACCCATCACCCAAATACATACCTACATGGGTAATTTTTCTATTGCTTTTTTTACTGGTTGCAAAGAATATAAGATCTCCGTAACGTAAATCTTTAGGTGAAACACGTTTACCTACCCTTGCTTGGTGTCTTGCAACACGAGGAATATTGATTCCCATACTCCCATACATATAATAGGTAAAACCAGAACAGTCAAATTGACTTGGTCCTTCTTCTGCCCATACATAGGGACTACCTTGAAGTTGTTTGACCATCTTACCTAGATTTTTTTTGTTGGGTTGGTATTTAACGCTAGGTTTCTCTATGCCATAATTTGGATTCTTCGGATGATGTGGTGGGGTACATCCTAAAAGTAGTACAATAAAAAGTAAGGCATAAGTATATTGTTTCATAGCGTGTATTATAGGCGATTGCGTTTAAAACTGCTTTAATTTCATACTTTCATATACCTATAGATTTTTTAAATAACATTTTTTATTTGGGAACTGCTTTTTGTGGTAGTTTCATGCCCGTTTTCCAAGGTGTAGTGTAGCGTGTACTTGTTGTTTTTATTTTTTTTAAGTTTGCATTACAATTAATATATTTTGCTTTTTCATCTTTACTTAGATATCGTCTGCAGCTTTTCATACGTTTTAGGTAAATAGGTTCTTTTTGAAAATGTGAGACAGTGACTTTTCTATCTTGGCTACTGGCATGTGCAAACCAACCTTCACCTAAATAAATACCAACATGGTCAATATAGCTACTTTGTTTGTTTGTATTTCCAAAAAAGATAAGGTCCCCATAGTCTAGATTTTGAAATGCTATTGTTTTACCTACTTTAGCCTGATTTCTTGCAACACGTGGTATTTCTATACCCATTTGACCATAGATACTATAGGTAAGTCCTGAACAATCAAATGCATCGGGTCCTTCTTCTGCCCAAACATAAGGTTTACCTAAATAAGATAGAAGAAGTTTTTGAATATTTTTTCTATTTGGTTTACATATTTTTTCTGGCTTGATGATAGAGTAATTTGGATAATTGTAAGGTTTTTTTTGTGCACATGATGTAAAAAATAAAATGACTACAAATGAGATAAATATGTAATTTACAAGGGTTTTCATTTGTAACCTTTCAACTATTTATTTTTAAAGTATAAGCATAGCATCGCCATAAGAGAAAAAACGATATTTTTTTTCAATAGCTTCTTTGTATAAGTATAACGTTTTTTCTCTTCCAATAAAGGCAGATACCAACATAATAAGTGTACTTTTAGGTAGATGAAAATTTGTTAAAAGGTGCGTGACCCTTTGGGGAGGATTAATAGGGTTTAAGAATAAATCACATTCGCCTTGGCTTTTTTGTGTACGCACATAATATTCTATAGTTCGAGTTACAGTCGTACCAATAGCCAAGATTGGATTATTTCCTTCTAAAAATTTTATGGATTTTTCAGGTATGTGAAAGTACTCAGAATGCATTGGATGTTCCAGTATGTGTTCTGCGTCCACAGGCTTAAATGTTCCAGCTCCTACATGTAATGTGAGGGTATGTGTTGAGTATTTGTTCTGTAAATCATTAAAAAGTGCTTCTGTAAAATGTAGGGAAGCAGTGGGGGCAGCCACAGCACCCGCATTTTTTGCAAAGAGAGTTTGGTAGTCTGTCTCATCTTCTTTTGTATCTTCACGTTGCATATAAGGGGGGAGGGGAAGGTGTCCTATGTTATCCAAGATTTGAACAAGTTCTTCAAAACGTATTTCTTTTTCTTTATAGGAGAACGTTACTACACGTGATCCATCATCATTGAGTTTTGTAATGGTTGCCGTTAATGTATTGTCAAATAGTAGTATGGTTCCTATTTGTACTTTACCTTTTATCATGACAAGGTAGTGATGTGCATCGAGAGGTTTATTGAAAAGTAATTCTACTTTTCCTCCACCTTGAGAGAAGCCATCTGCGTTAGTATGTGTTGCTTGTTTATGTCCAAATATTCTTGCTTTGATGACACGTGTGTCATTTAAAAAGACATCACAATTTTTCGGAAGAAAATCAAGAAGATATTTAAATGTAGTATGTGTGATGGTGTCAGACTTTCTATCATATACAAGAAGTTTGGCATGGTCTCTAGGTTGTACCGGTGATGTGGCTATGAAGCCTTCAGGGAGAGTGTAGTCATAACTTTTTGTGAGTAAATCAAGTGACATTACTTACTGTCATCTTCGTCTTCGTCTTCAATATGGGGATTTACAGCTTTTACAATGAGGATAGACAATCCATAGAGAAGTATGAGAGGAGCAGCCATGAGTAGTTGTGTTAGCACATCTGGAGGGGTTAAAAGTGCTGCGAGTACAAAAATCAAAAGTACCGCATATTTGAAAAAGTCTTTGAGCGTTTTGTCTGTTACAAGTCCTAAAAGTGCTAAGAAGTAGGCAAAAACTGGAAGCTCAAAGGAGATACCAAAGCCCATCATGATTTTTGTAAAAAATCCTACATAATCTTCTATGTTAATAAGAGGTGTATAGAGGAATGACCCAAAGGTAATGAGAAACTGAAATCCAAATGGTGTTACTACATAATAAGCAAAAAGCACACCGATGAAAAACATCAAAGAGCCACCCACTACAAAAGGAATAACCATTTTTTTCTCTTCATTGTAAAGGCCTGGAGCTATAAAAAGCCAAATTTGATAGAGTATAAAAGGTAATGCACCTAGTAAGCCTGCAAAGAAAGAGACCTTTAAGGCAACAAAAAATGCTCCTCCTACTTGATGTGTGGTGACCATGCCATCTGCAGCTTTTTTAGAAAGATGAGCCACTTGTTCTAGTGCCTCATTCAGTGGGGCGGTAATCCATTCGAGTATGCTTGTATGAAAAGTAAATGCAATGATAAATGCAATAAATATTGAGAGTACGGAAAGCCCGAGTCTTTTACGTAGTTCAACGAGGTGAGGTCTTAAGTCATCAAACATTAATTATCATCCTTTGACTTCATTTTGTCTTCTTTTTTTGTTGTGGTTTTCTTTTTTTTCTTAAATGTCACAGTAGTGTTCTTTGGTTCAACGTTACTTTCTTTAGAAGAGATTTCTTTGGGCATGTCTTTTTCTGTATTTTTACTTGTATCTTTGTTTGCTTCTCTTGGAGCCTCAGCATATGGTTTACTCGCATTTTGTGTGGCTTTTACATGTTCCATAGGTGAGATGTCAGATACCTCATCATCATAACTTTCGTTGTCAAAGTCATCGAGTGAAATGTTTTTAAAACTTTTGAGTTCAGCTGTGGCATCATCTAGCTGTTTTTTGTAAGTAAGTGCCTCTTCTTTGAGGTCATTCAACTTTATCTCTTCTTCAAATGAGTCTTTGGCATCTGTAATGGTTTTTTTGACACTTTTGATGAATTTTGCCATATCAACAAGTGCCTCTGGTAACTTGTCTGGGCCTAAAAAAAGTATTGCTATAACAGAAATAAGAAGTAACTCGGTAAATCCGATGCCAAACATACATAACCTTAAGAATTTAATTACTGTATTTTAACCAATTATCCTAAAATGTAGAGGGATAACTCATCACTTAGAAAAAAATTCTCATTAAAATAGTGTGTTGTGTTAGAACGTAATTTATTTTCTTCACATAAAAATTCGGCTCTATTTTGCATACTTGTCGTTAGTAAGGTTTTTTTTATACCTATGATTGAGCGTAAGCCTAAGAATATTTTTTCAGTCAGTAATTCTTCTACGGTAAGTAATTCCTCTGTAATATGTAAAGGATTTTTGATGTAGGCATCTATATTCGTTTGAGGATAAAACCTTTTGTCTTTATAAAATCCTACAGCTCCCGCTCCAGCCCCTATGTAGTCTTTTATTTCCCAATAACCTTTGTTATGTTTGCTTTGGTATGTTCCAAAGTTTGAGATTTCGTAGGCTTTAAAACCTTTTTTTTCTATCTCATCACTTACAAAAAAGGCTAGATTTTCGTTGTCTTGTCGTACCTCTGGAGTAGCTGAAAACTTGGTACCATCTTCTATCGTGAGTTCATACGCTGAGATGTGGTCTATGGGCAGACTAAAGGCAGTGTCTATATCGTGGGAGAGTAATTCTTTAGTATCCCCTTGATAGTTATAGATGAGGTCTAAAGAGAGGTGTTTAAAACCGATTTCTTTTGCTTGGAGTATCGCTTCTTTTGCTTCTTTTGGGTTGTGTGCTCGGTTTAATGCTTTGAGTTTTTTTTCATTAAAACTTTGTACACCAAAACTCACACGGTTTACTCCAAGGTTTTTCATGCCTTCTAGCCATTCTTTGGTAGCAGAGTTTGGGTTAGCTTCAGTGGTGATTTCTGCATTTTTTTCTAAATATGGAGAAAGGAGTTTAAAGATAGGTTTATAAAGTTCAGGTGAAACAGTAGAAGGAGTACCCCCACCAATAAAGAGTGTTGTTATACTATTTTCTTTTGCATTAAAACGCTTTAGTTCAAAGACTATTTGTGTGTGTAATGCGTGCATATAGTCATCACGGGTATCAAACTTATCTACATAAGTGTTAAAAGAACAATAGTGACATTTTGAATCACAATAAGGGATGTGTATATAGAATAACAAATCAACACCCCTTTCAAATGGTTATAACCGTTTTTTAGATAAGATAATATCAGAAAACTAAAAGGCTTCTGTTGAAGTTTGATATTTAAATTGATTGGAAATGGGTATAAAAATGGAAAGAAAGAAAAGCTATAGACCAAATGTAGCAGCCGTTATACTCTCTTCAAATTATCCAGACAAACAAGAGTTTTTTGTGGCACATAGATGCGATATAAAAAATGTGTGGCAATTTCCGCAAGGAGGTATAGACGATGGTGAAACTCCTCTAGAAGCGTTGAAAAGAGAATTACTAGAAGAAATAGGTTGTGATAATGTAGAGGTACTAGGTGAGTTTCCAGAATGGATAACTTATGATTTTCCTGAGAAAACAAAAAATAAAAAACTCTATAACTTTGATGGTCAAACACAGAAGTATTTTTTGGTACGATTATTAGAAGATGCAGAGATAGATTTGGATGCCTATGAAATTCCAGAGTTTAAAGAATATAAATATATGAGATATGAAGACTTACTCAAGAAGGTAACGTATTTTAAGCGGCCTGTATACAAGAAAGTGATTGATTATTTTATAAAAGAGGGTTTAATATAACGATGTTAGTAGTACAGAAATATGGAGGCACAAGCGTTGGTGATGTTGAACGTATAGAAAATGTTACCAATCGTGTAGCTAAAGCTAGAGAAGCAGGAAATGATATAGTAGTTGTAGTTTCAGCTATGTCAGGGGAGACGAATAAGCTCATAGGATTTGCAGAACATTTTACCAAAGAGCCCGCCAAAAAAGAGATGGATATGTTGCTGTCATCTGGAGAACGTGTAACAGCGGCACTTCTATCTATTGCTTTGCAAGCTCGTGGCTATGATGCCGTTGCTATGACAGGAAGAGGTGCTGGGATAGTAACAGACAATACACACACGTATGCACGTATTACTTCTATAGATCCAACTGCGATGCAAAATGCGATTAAAGCAGGGAAGATTGTCATAGTAGCAGGCTTTCAAGGTGTAGATAAAGATGGTTCTATTACGACACTTGGGCGTGGTGGTTCGGATCTTTCCGCTGTGGCACTTGCGGGTGCATTAAAAGCAGACCAATGTGAAATCTATTCTGATGTAGATGGTATTTATACGACAGACCCACGTATAGAGCCTAATGCAAAGAAACTTGAGAGTATTTCCTATGACGAAATGCTTGAACTTTCTTCTTTGGGAGCAAAAGTATTACAAAGTCGTTCTGTAGAACTGGCAAAAAAATTAAAAGTTAAACTTTACGCAAAAAGTAGTTTTTCAGACAATATAGGCACATTGATAACAGAGGAGAGTGACAATATGGAAGAAGTATTGGTATCGGGCGTAGTACTAGATAAAAATCAGGCAAGGGTAAGTTTAAGAGGTGTTTCAGATAGACCAGGGATAGCAGCAGAAATTTTTACGATGCTTGCAAATGAAAATATAAACGTAGATATGATTATTCAAAATATGGGTACAGATGGTTCAACAAACCTTGGATTTACGGTACCTCAATCTGAACATGAACAAGCAAGAAAGCTCATGGCTTCTTTTGATCATGACGTTGAAGGTGTAGATTTTGATGAGAATGTATGTAAAGTTTCAGTTGTGGGAGTAGGTATGAAGTCTCATTCTGGTGTGGCAGCTACAGCATTTACGGTGCTTGCAAATTCAAATATCAACATACAAATGATATCAACTTCGGAAATAAAAGTTTCTATGGTTATAGATGAAAAGTATGGTGAACTTGCTATCCGTGCCTTACATGAAGCGTACGAGTTAGATAAGTAAATTATATGCAGCAGCTACTCAAATGGACACTCGAAACCATACGTGAAGATGATTCATGTTTTTCCTGGATGGAAGAGTATCGTTATGAGTGGGCACCACTTGTTAAGAATGCAGTATCGCAAAGTATAGAAGGTAAAACAGTACTGATACTTACAGATGAATCTAGAAAGTGGTTTGGAAAGTATATTGTAAACTCCATAAATGATATGCAGAAAAATAGACCTCTGTTGCCTTTTTATCAGCTTTCTGAATCTTTCCCAAATTTATATACTAATAATAATACACAGGACTTACAGCTTTTGGAAGATATGTTGGATATCTCTTATCCCAATGGTTATTATGTATGGTACATAGGAAAAGGGGACCATCCTTATACCAAATTGGCTTTTAGAAAAGAAGAAAATTTTTTATGGATACTGGATGAAGAAGTACAAAATAGTTTTGCACTTCGTTCATCAGACACGTTACTAGATATTAAGCTTTTACAGCTGTTTAAACTTTTTGACGATACGCTTTCGGCAGTTCTTTTTGGAGATTTAGATTTAGACGTATGAAATTCATAAATCAAAAACTTACAAGCCAAGTAATCATTACCACTAATATAGAAGAGACGATTGCTATGCTAGAGTCACTTCAAAATAATGAACGTATTGTTAAGATATTAGAAGAAGATAAAATATTTTCAGTAAAAGATGCACAAGTAGCTATAGAAAAATCATATATGGCTAGTGAAGAGACTACAGTCATTATACTTAGTGCTAAGATATTTTCTCCTCTTGTTCAAAACAAACTACTTAAGGTGATAGAAGAACCTCCTTTAAATAAAGAATTTATACTTGTAACTCACAGTAAGTCAACGATACTTGGGACTATCAAGTCACGGTTACCCATAACAATATTGAGTAGTGAACATGAAGAGGAGGATTTTGGATTAGATGTTAAACTACTTTCTCTTGCAACGGTCTATGCTTTTATACAAGAGCATAAACGCACTGACGCTGTTACTATGAAGCATTTAGTGGAAGACATTTGCAAAGAAGCCATTGTCTCTGGAATCTATGACTTGGATGCAAAGTCACTTTCACTTTTTAGTGATTGTTATGTGGCGTTAGATATGGGTTCTCCACCTCAGTTCGTGTTGAATGTGCTTTTGCTGAAACTTTTAGCAAGAAAAAAACGGTAGAATATTTATATTTGTTTTTCTGAATTGCCATATTATAAATTTGTGGCGTTGTTTCTCTCTTCATTTTTTAGAAAAAACGAAGCAAAAAATCGTTGTCTCTCTCAAATCGCTCTGCTTTCAAGGGTGTTCGAGACAACAGAGCACGCGTTGCGTGATTTGATAAGGAGCTTTTGTGCATATTTATAAATTAGGAACTATTAAAGATAAAAAACAAGCCCTTAAAACATTGGGTGTGGAGTCTGGTGGGGTGGGGATTATGGCTAAGAAGATGGAGTTGATGTACTTTTTCATCAAAGATCTTAAATGTCCAGCGGCAAACATCCTTAAGCAAGATGCACTGAGTATAGGGGCTGATTTGGCAGTACCAGGTGGGGTTATACTTTGTGAAAAGCCTTTGTATGACTGCATACTTGTGGGTACTCGTAAGCATATGGAAGTACTTTCCAAAAAAGAATTGGCACAGCCTTTTGGACTTAAAACTGTTGCAAGTGAACTCAAAAAGTTTTTAGCAGTGAAAGATGTACCTACGCAAATTATGGGTGTTATCAATGCAAATGATGATAGTTTTTTTGTGGGAAGTCGTTTTAAAGAAGTAGATGCCATAGCACAGATAAAACAAATGATAGATGATGGTGGATGCATCATAGACATAGGGGCTGTAAGTTCTAGACCCAATGCACAGGTGGTCAGTGAACTTGTAGAACTGGAACGTATGAAGTTTATTTGTGATGTTATAGCTTCTGAAAAGCTCTATGAGAAAGTGGTTTTTTCTGTAGATTCTTATACGCCATCGGTGGTAGAGTATGCACTCAAAAGTGGGTTTACACTTATTAATGATATTACAGGTGCTAGTGATGAAGCTATCATAAAACTAGCTGTAAAATATGATGCCAAACTCTGCATCATGCATATGCAAGGCACTCCACAAACCATGCAGAAAAACCCTAGTTATGATGATGTGATGGTGGAAGTGAGTCAGTTTTTTGAAGTGCGTATAGCCAAGTGCGAAGCATTGGGCATGGATAGAAAAAATATCATCCTAGATGTGGGTATAGGTTTTGGTAAAACTCTGGAGCATAATCTTACCCTCATCAAAAATATGGCTCACTTTCAAGTCTTTGGTTGTGAAGTATTAATTGGTGCAAGTCGTAAGTCTATGATAGATAAGATTATATCTACGTCTGTGGAAGAGAGATTGGCAGGGACACTTGCCATACATTTAAAAGCTGTGGAAAATGGAGCGAGTATTGTGCGTTGTCATGATGTGAAAGAGCATGTGCAGGCTTTGGAAGTAAATAAAGTATTACTATAAATAAAGGAAATACAAATATGAAAAAAATAGTTTTTGTAGTAATGTTACTGTTTGGTTTTAGTGAAGTATTATTTGCGAATCTCTTACAAGATAAAGCGTATTGGATTCAATTACTTGAAGATAAAAAATACAATATCTTAGAGGAAAAGTTAAATATTCTACAAGTAGCTTATGAGAATGATGCAAGCAGAGAAAGGAAATTACTATATGCATTAACTTCATTTAAAAATAGTGATCCTTTATTGGAAAATAAATTGGCATTATGGTTGAGAGAGAAACCTGATTCTATTTTTTCTCATTTAGCGTATGGCATGTATCATGTTCATTTGGGTTGGTTATCCCGTGGTAGTCGTTGGAGTACAGATACAACATCGCAGCAGTTTGCTAAAATGCGTGGGCATTTTAGAGAGGCAAAAGATCAATTGACTTGGGTGGTTGATAAAAATCCAAAACTTTCCATTGCTTATGCAGGATTGATTAGTGTGGAAACAGCAGTGAGAGTAAAGAAAAAACAATTATTTGAAGAAGCCATAAAACATAATCCTCTCTCATCTGTGATACGAACAACGTATCTTGTAGGTTTACTGCCTAAGTGGGGCGGTTCATATAAAGAGATAGAAGATTTTTTAGGAGAGACATCTACGCTTTATAGTAAGAATCCTGCTTTATCTATACAAGATGGATTTTTAGAATATGCTCAGGGAGATAAAATATTTACAAGTGATGAAAATAATGCATATGAAAAAGCTTTAAAGTATTTCGATAGAGCGATATCAAAAAGTAACTATACTAAATACATAAATAGGAGAGCTCAAGTATATAGATATATGAAACTATATAAAAAATCTATAGAAGATTATACAAAAGCACTAGAAATGCTTCCGCAAGATAGTGAATTATTAGAAGGTAGAGCAAAAGTATATTATAAATTAAAACAGTATGACTTTGCACTATCAGATGTAAACAAAGCAATACTATATGACAAAATGAATCCTAAAGCATTACAAACAAGAGGTCTTATTTATTATAAATTGAAACATAAAGATCACGCTTTGCTTGACTTGACTGATTCCTTGGTTTATGGATATGAGAACAAAACGACACATACATATATAGGGTATATACATTACTATACAAAAAAGAACTATCGTCTTGCTGCAGAATCGCTGAAAAAAGCTAGTGAGTTTGGGAATAAAAAGTCACATATATGGTATTTAATTACAGCATCACAATGGCATAATCGTGATTGTGAATTTGTTAAATCAGCAGATATTTATGCTCAAAAATGTAAAAAGAGTAAAGACTGTAAAAAGAAAAATTTAGATTGGGCATTAAAAAGTGCCGCATTTGCAAGAAAAAGTACTTGTAAAAAATAGGAGAAAATGATGAAAGATGCAAAAACAACAAGAAAAATATATATACTTTCGGGTGCAGGTATTAGTGCAGAGTCAGGTATAAAAACTTTTAGAGACAATGACGGTTTATGGGAAAACTACTCTGTAGAAGAAGTATGTTCAGTACAAGGTTGGGAGAATGACCGTCAAAAGGTATCTGACTTTTATGATGCTAGACGTGCAGACTTAGAAGATAAGGAACCAAACCGTGCACATTATGCATTGGCAGAGTTGAAAAAAAAGTATTCAAATAATATCGTTTTATTGACACAAAATGTAGATAATTTGTTAGAAAAAGCTGGATGTGATGAAGTGATACATCTACATGGAACACTCACTGATCTTCGCTGTGAGAATTGTAGTAAAGAGTTTAATGTAGGATACAAAAGCCAAGAAGGGTTGAAATGCCCCAAATGTCATAGTGATAACGTACGTCATAATGTAGTTATGTTTGGTGAAGATGCACCTAAGTATGCTTTTTTATCTGCGCTTTGTCAGCAAGCGGATATGCTTGTAGTGCTTGGTACATCTGGACAAGTGATTGACACTGCATCACTTGCACAAATCGTGAAAAATTCTATTTTAAGTAACTTGGATCCTGATCCTAGTATAGATAAACATTTTAAAACATGTATACATGAACCGGCAAGTACAGGTGTGGACAAAGTAACTGCACTTATAGAAGAGTATTTGATATTAGAAGATCAAGTTTAAATCTTAAACTATTTTATCATACGTTTACTTTTCAACTCTTCAGTAGTGAGTAAATCTAGACTATAGAGTTGGCACTTTTGTGTGATTTTTTTAAATTTTGCAGCAGTTTCGCATTTTTTGCGTGCACTCTTTTTGGCTGCATTGATAGTGAATTGATTGAAGCTATAACTGCATACAACTTTTCCTGCGGTACTTTTAGCAAAATAAAAGGCCTTGTGATCTTTAATACGTAAAAAGTATTTGTATTGCGTGAGACAGGAACCTGAGAAATGTTTGTTTGCTTTACTTATATAGGTGTTATAGCTTGGGGTAGTTAGGAGTTTATTGGTTTTTTGGTGAAGAGTGATGTTGTAGTCTTTTGCGGAGACAAGTATCTTTTTTCCGTCAGATAGCGAGAGACAAGGGTGTTTAGGGGCTTTAGTATTCATAGATATTTTTTGTTTTTCACATATTTTATTGGCTATAATTGCGGCTTGTCTTAGTGTCTGTTGTTCACGGGAAACACCACAAGTAAACGCTCCATCTTCATCCACACTGTATGCAAAAACCTTATGGCCTTTGTCTTGAAGATGGGTATTAAAAAGTGATAAGCACTCACCTAAAACAATGGTTTTTGCTTTTGTTTTGAGTTGTTTGATGTTCTCTGAAGGCAAAGGTGTATTATCTGGAGGAATAACAGTAGAAAAATCTCCTTCTTGTACCAGCCATTTGTTGTTAAGATCAACTATTTTACACTCGGCATTTATATTTTCTTGTTTACAGACTTTAAGTGCGATAGACTTGGCATCTTTAGGACTTGTTGCTTTATGTGCCCATGTACATGTATCTTCTTCACCTAAGGCTACTCTAGCATAAGCAAAGGCTTTATCTCCTTTGAGGTATTTATAATGGGTAGTATAGGTAAAGAGACATTTTTGGAGTAATATATTTTCAGGGGCTACTTGGGCATGTGTGAGGTTCATGAGTAGTAAGCTGAGTATGAAGGCGTATCTTTTCATTGTGTTTTATCCTTGTTTGGTATTATTTTATAAGGTATGGGCTTAATAGTGCATTATCTTTTAGTGTTGTTAGGATGAAGCGGTCTTTGATATAATTATTGTACTAAAAAAAAGAAGCTGTGATTAAATGACAAACAAACAATACCAAGAAAAAACACAACTGTTAAACAAGTGGGCACACGCCTACTACGTAGAAGACAACCCTTGTGCGACAGATGAAGAGTACGACAGGCTCTACCATGAAGTACTGGACTTCGAGACAGCGAACCCTAGCCAAGCACTAGCAGACTCACCTACCAAGCGTGTGGGCGGCGTGGTGCGTGATGAGTTTAGCAAAGCCAAGCACATCAAACGTATGTGGAGTATGGAGGATGTATTTACTACAGAGGAAGTGCAAGAGTGGCTAGATAGGGTCGTTAAAAATGTAGGGCAGACGGAGTACTTTTGTGAGCCTAAGTTTGATGGGGCGAGTATGAATCTACTCTATGAAGATGGCAAGCTCATTCGTGCCATTACGCGAGGGGACGGTGTGATAGGTGAAGAGGTGACAGATAATGTACGTACCATACGCTCTGTGCCACTAAGTATCGATTACCAAGGACGTATAGAGATACGTGGAGAAGTAGTCATCCGTAAAGATGACTTTGAAATCATCAACCGTGAGAGACTAGAAGAGGGCGAAGCACCTTTTGCAAACCCTCGTAATGCAGCCGCAGGGAGCTTGAGACAGCTAGACTCTAGCGTGACTGCCAAGCGTAGGTTAGTCTTTTACCCATGGGGGTTAGGAGAAAATAGCTTACCTCAAACCAAGCTCTCTCTTAAGATGGACTTTGTCTACGAGCAGGGCTTTTTGAAACCACCCTACACAAAAGCGTGTGATACCATAGAGGAGATAGAAGAGTTCTATCATTTCCTCATTAGCAAACGTGATGAGATACCTATGATGATGGACGGGATGGTTATCAAGGTAGATGAGGTGAGCCTGCAAGAGGATTTGGGCTACACAGTCAAAGTACCCAAGTGGATGTGTGCCTACAAGTTCCCAGCAGTAGAGAAAGTAACCAAGGTCAATGACATCACCATACAAGTAGGACGAACGGGAGTGCTGACCCCTGTAGCAGAGGTAGAACCAGTAGACTTGGACGGTGCTATCATCGCACGTGCCACGCTACACAACTTCGATGAGATAGAACGCAAAGGACTCATGATAGGCGATAGCGTCATACTGATACGCTCTGGTGATGTGATACCCAAGATTACCAAAGTCTTGGACGATAGACGTGATGGTACGGAAAAACCTATAAGCCGTCCGACAGAGTGTCCTACTTGTCATTCTGAAGTGCTAGACGAGGGTACGCTCATCAAGTGTCAAAACTTAGACTGTCCAGACAGAGTGGTAAACTCCATCATACACTTCGCCAAAAAAAGCTCCATGAACATAGACGGGCTAGGCTCTAAGATAGTGGAAATACTGGTAAAAGAAGGCAAGATAAAAGACATCTTGGGACTCTACCACCTAAAGTACGAAGACCTAGAGGGCATGGAGGGCTTCAAGCAGAAGCGTATACAGAACCTACTAGACGCCATACACGCTACCAAAGGAGTGCCACTACACAGGCTCATCTCTGCTATGGGCATAGAACACATAGGTGAGGTAGCAGGGAAGTCTCTGGCACTGGAGTTTGGGCTAGGCATAGTAGATGCTACACTAGAGCAGGTAGTAGCCATAGACGGCATAGGCGAAGAGATGGCGAACTCACTGCTAGAGTTTATGCGAGTAAACCATGACTTTGTGCTAAAACTGTTCGATGTTATCGAACCTACGGTAGAAGAAAAAGTAGAAGCGGTAGAGAATCCGTTTAAAGACAAAACGGTAGTACTCACAGGCACAATGTCTGTGAGCCGTGGGGTGATTAAAGAGATGTTAGAGAAGTTGGGGGCTAAGGTGAGTGGTTCAGTGTCTAAAAAGACGGATTATGTCATCTATGGTGAGGATGCAGGGTCTAAGTTGGCTAAGGCTGAGAAGTTGGGGGTGGCTACGCTTACTGAGGGGGAGATGAGGGGGATGGTGTGAATGAAATACTTTAGTGATATAGAATTAGGTGAAAAAGAAAGAATCTCAGAAGAGATTACTGAAGATATTCATAATAGGATAGTTGGAGTGTATGAAAAATATGCTGTAAAAAATTGTTTTTCGGAGTCTGCACCAGTTGATTGCCCTGATGGCATACCTGGAATATGTGGATTTAATAACGTAAAATTTCTCAACTTAGCAAAAGGAGAAATACCAAATTTTGATATAGTGTATCCTAAAAGTATATGGGAAGATGGTTCAGATAAGTCCTATGATCAATATACGACTCTTGATTTTATACAATTTTGCTATAAGAATATTAAAAAAGCTATAAAAAGTGAAAGAATTCCATATGACAATGGTTACAACTCGGATACAAGCTATGCAACTTCATATACATTTGAAGAAAGTGATAGTGAAAAAAAAGCTTTTAGAAATGATATAAATACACTTTTTAGAAGAAACGGTTTAGTTTTTGAACTTCAAGAAGATGGTAAGATAGTAAGAACAATTCCACAAGCTTTACAACCACTAGTATCTAAAATATATTTAACTGGGGATGATGAGTTAAATAGCTTGGTTGAGAAAGCTTGTGATAACTTTTTAAAGCCAAAAATTGAAGATAGGCAAATAGCTCTTGAAAAGATATGGGATGCATTTGAGAGGATGAAAACATATTATCAAGAAAAAAATAAAAAAGAATCTATTACAGAATTGATAAAAGAAGTTTCAAGTACTAATTCAGAGTATATGAAATTATTAAATGATGAAGCAGTTGCTTTGACAAATATAGGAAATGATTTTAGAATAAGACATCATGAAACAGATAAAAATAATATTATAGACAATAATCAAATTGATTATTTCTTTTATAGAATAGTAAGTTTTATGCAGTTGTTTTTAAAACATTTGGAGAAGAAATAGATTTTTCTAGTTCCCATCCGTCCTCGGTGGGAATTCATACTTAAAAGTGAATAATGTAATCAATGTTTTATATCTAATCAACTTACCATATACATTCCCACGCAGGAGCGATGGGAACGAGAGTGACATTCACATCGAGAAAAGAGGACTTTAATCATACACCCCTGTACTCATATCAAAATCATCATCAGGCTCTGGGGCTTTTATCTTGTCGAGTGATTTGGGGTCTACTTCGGCTCCTTTGAAGTCGTATTCATCTGCATTATAAAACTTTTTCTCTTTTGCAAATTTCTTCTCTTGTTCCATCACTTTTTGAATGGATGCTTCAGTAGCATTTTTTTGTTGGGGACTGTTTTTTTCTTCTGTTTGTGTTTGCTTGCTTTCATTGTTCTCAGCCATGAGTGTTAGGCTAGAGAGTAGCAGTAAAACTAAAATATTTTTCATGATTGACTCCTGATAAATTTTATCAAGTTCCTGCTTTTTTTTATTTGATGTATATCAATTTTCATACATCTACATTTTAGTATAGGATGTTATAATACACATACTATACCCACATAAAGGATACACATGTCAGCTATATATGATGAAACGGCTATAAAAAAAGCAACCAATGTGACTATCAACTCTGATTTACTCCAAAAAGCAAAAAGTTACAAGATCAATATCTCTAAAAGTTTTGAAACTTATTTGGCTGAGGTAGTAAAAAAAAGAGAAGAGCAACAGTGGCTTGAAGAAAATATTGAAGCTATAGATGCATATAATGAACGCATACAAAAAGAGGGCTTGTTTTCTGATGAACATAGGAGATTTTAGTGGCTCAGTTTGATGTCTATAGAAACCCTAGTAAAATAACATCTAAAAAAGCACCATATTTATTAGAGTTACAAAGTAACTTGCATAATCGGCTACATAGTAGACTTGTAGTGCCATTGGTGGTAGGTGAAAAGCCTGTACGGCATTTGACTCCCGTCTTTGAGATAGAAGGTCAAACGGTAGTGATGTATACCATGGATATGACAAGTGTAATGCAAGATGTTTTAAGTGTAAAAGTAACCAACATAGAAGAGTATCGTACCAAGATAGTAGATGCGTTAGATTTTTTAGTGAATGGATTTTAATGAGATTAGACAAATACCTAGTAGATGAGGGTTACTTCGAGAGTCGTAACCGTGCGAATGATGCGATAAAAGCTGGGCTTGTGACTATGGATGGTAAAAAGCCTAAAGCTTCTGCTAAAGTAGACGAAAACACAGTCGTAGAAGTTAAAGATACCAAGTTTTATGTCTCACGTGCGGCACGAAAGTTAGAAGACTTTTTGGCTGAATACACTGTAGATATGAAAAATAAAAGAGCCCTAGATATAGGTTCTAGTACAGGTGGATTTGCTCAGATAGTACTTGAAAATGGGGCTGCCTCACTTAGCTGTGTGGATGTAGGCAAAGACCAGTTGCACATCTCTTTACGTGAAAACGAGAAAGTGTCACTCCATGAAGAGACAGACATCCGTGACTATGAGAGTGATGAGAAGTTTGAGATTATTACATGTGATGTGTCGTTTATCTCTGTGCTGAAGATAGTAGATGATATAGATAGATTATCACAAGCTGGAACAGACATCGTCATACTCTACAAGCCACAGTTTGAAGTAGGCAAAGACGTGAAACGTGACGCTAAGGGAGTGGTACAAGATGTAGATACCATAGCTAGACGAAAAGAGGAGTTTGAAGCTTGTGCCAAAAAGATGGGTTGGGATGAGAAGTACCAAGCACTTTCAAAAGTGCAGGGTAAAGAGGGTAATCAGGAGTATCTTTATCACTTTGAAAAGATGTAGGGTGTTGTACCATTACAACACCAAAAATGTGAATATAATAGAAATTAAAAAGGTGTTGTCGTGGGACAACACCCTACGGAGAAATGATTGAAATACAATAATCAAATAAAATCCATAGCTATAGGCTCTTTTGACGGCATACACATCGCCCATCAAGCACTTATAGACAAAGCCGATGCTTTGGTCATCATAGAGCGTAATGGTGGATACTTGACTAGTGGATACAAGCGGTCGGACTTTACTGCTAAGATGTGTTGTTTTTATCATTTTGATGTCATCAAGGGTTTAAGCCCTGAAGCATTTGTAGAAAAGCTACAAACAGACTTCTCTCAACTAGAAAAGATAGTTGTGGGGTATGACTTTGTTTTTGGTAAGCAAAGAGCAGGCAATACAAAGGTGCTTAAAGCACTTTTTAATGGCAAGGTAGAAGTCATAGATGAAGTGAGTGTAGAGGGTGTCTCTGTGCATTCTCGTACCATTAAAGCGTATTTACGTGAGGGTAACATTGTCATGGCGAATAAACTGTTGGGTAGAGAACATAGTTTAGAAGGTGTAGTGGTAAAAGGACAGGGGTTAGGTAAAAAGGAGCTAGTGGCTACTTTAAATCTCAATGTCAAAGAGTATCAGTTGCCTTTAGAGGGTGTTTATGCAACACGTACGTATGTTAATGAAAAGTGGCTTGATTCTGTGAGTTTTTTGGGACATCGTGTGAGTACAGATGGTTCTTTTGCTGTGGAGACACATGTTATTGGTGAAGACATAGGGGTGGTAAAAGGCAGAGTGGCTCTTAAACTTGTGGAATATATACGAGCAAACAAGAAGTTTGATGGATTAGAAGCACTGAAAAAGCAAATAGAAGATGACATACGCAAAGCAAAAGAACTACTTAGATGAAAAATATGTTAAAAAAAATAAGTATAGTTTTATTTTTAGTGTATGTGGCTTTTGGTGTGTATCTTTATTTGAATCAACGTCATTTTCTTTATTTCCCTACACCAGATGGCACAACGAAATATTCTAATCTCACTTTAAAAGTAGATGGAGAAAGTATTAATGTGATTACGCTTAATGTTGGTCATCCCAATGCTATACTTTATTTTGGAGGCAATGCAGAGTCCATGGTAGGTAGTGCAGACTACATTGCTAAGCAGTTTCCTCAGTTTACGGTGTATTTACTTGACTATAGAGGCTATGGGAAAAGTTCAGGTGTGGCGGGTGAGGATGCCTTGTATAAAGATGCTTTAAAACTTTATGACACTATCAAGTCTAAGCACAAGCGTATCTCCGTAGGAGGACGCAGTCTAGGTTCAGGAATAGCCACATATGTAGCTGCCCATAGAGAGGTTTCTAAGCTTGTACTCATCACACCTTTTGATAGTATAGTGAATGTGGCACAAGGGAAGTACCCACTATATCCTGCTTCATTACTTTTAAAGGAGAGGTATGACTCTTTGAGTCGCGTACCAATGATTCATGCGAAAACATTGATTATCTTTGCACAAAATGATAAGGTTATCCCAAGAGAAAGTACACAAAACCTCATTGATGCATTTATGGAAAAAGAACTGGAAGTGATTATAATTGACAATAGAGGGCATATTGATATCTCTTCTGATGACAAATATTACAAATCTGTACAAGATTTTATAGGGGCAGGGTAAATATGGAAAAAGACAAAGTATTCACAAAGAAGGTGAATAAAAAATTTGAGTTTGATGAAGCTGTAGCTTCGGTATTTGATGATATGTTGAGCCGTTCTGTACCCTTTTATGATGAGGTACGAAAGCTTGTGATTTCACTTATATTGGCACGACAAAAAGAGGGTATGCGAGTGCTTGATTTGGGTTCTTCCACGGCGAAATTCTTACTTGACTTACATGCAAAGAAGACTCTGGATATGAAACTAAAGGGACTAGACAACTCTTCTGCTATGCTTGATAGAGCTAATCAAAAATGTCAGGCATTTGGTGCAGATATAGAACTAGAACTTGCAGATATGTTAGAATATAACTATGACAATGAAGATGTGATTGTGGCTAATTACACCTTACAGTTTATACGCCCTATACAGCGTTTGGAGCTGATGAAGAAGATTTATGAAGGATTAAATGACGATGGTATTTTCATTTTTTCTGAAAAAATAGTCTTTGAAGATAAAGCTTTAGACAAAGAGATGATAGATATATATTATGACTACAAAAAAGAGCAAGGTTATAGTGAATATGAGATTGCACAAAAACGCGAAGCCCTAGAAAATGTGCTTATACCGTTTACGATAAAAGAAAATATTCAGATGTGTAAAGATGCAGGTTTTACAAAAATAGAAACGGTATTTCAATGGGCAAATTTTGTGACATTTGTCGTGAAAAAATAGTTCAAAATGTTTCATGCCCTAAAACACGGGTTTCATTTTTTAATATGAGTTATTCACTACTTATTCACCATGTGAAAAAGTATTTTTTAGCTTAAAAATCATAAAAAATCATCATATTTTTTCTATTGTCGCTGAGCGCTTACAATTTCATCATTTTTAAGATATAATCTCAAAATTAATTTTAGGTAAGAAATATTTCCTAAATCACAGAAGGATAACATATGAGTTGGACACCAAGTAGTTGGAGAAAATTTACTATAAAGCAGCAACCTACGTATGAAGATGAAGTACTCTTGAAAGAAGTAGAGGAGAAGCTAAGTTCGTACCCTCCTATTATCTTTGCTGGTGAAGCTAGAAAGTTAAAAAGTAAACTTGCAGCTGCTGGAAGAGGTGAGGCATTTTTACTTCAAGGTGGAGATTGTGCAGAGAGTTTTTCTGATTTTAATGCTAAGAATATAAAGAACTTATTTAAACTTATGCTTCAGATGAATATGGTGCTTATGTACTCTACGGGAAAACCAGTAGTAAAGGTAGGGCGTATCGCAGGGCAATTTGCAAAGCCAAGATCTTCAGATTTTGAAGAAATAGATGGTGTGAAACTCCCTAGTTATAGAGGTGATATTATTAATGGTATTGAGTTTACTGAAGAAGCAAGAGTACCTAATCCTTACAATATGATACGTGCATATAATCAATCTGCGGCAACGCTCAATCTTTTACGTGCATTTTCACGTGGAGGACTTGCAGATTTAAATAAAGTGCATCAATGGAACTTGGAGTTTATAAAAGACAATCCACTTGGTAAGAAGTATGATGAACTCTCTAATAAAATAGACCACTCTATGAAGTTTATGGCTGCATGTGGCTTGACTTCTGATGTGATGCCACAATTGCATCAAACAACACTTTATACTTCACATGAAGCATTGTTATTAAATTATGAAGAATCCATGACTAGACAAGACACAGAAAGTGGTGAATATTATGACTGTTCAGCACATATGTTATGGATAGGGGATAGAACAAGAGATTTAAGTGAAGCACACATTGAGTATTTTAGGGGCATAAAGAACCCTATAGGCTGTAAAGTGGGACCAAGTATGCAAGAAGACGAGCTTATCGAACTCATAGAGGCGTTGAATCCTGAGAATGAAGAAGGAAGATTAACACTTATTGTGCGTATGGGTGCAAGTAAGATATCAGAATATTTTCCACCACTTTTGAAGAGAGTAAGAGATGCTGGTAAAAACGTTGTATGGACGATAGACCCTATGCATGGGAACGTTGAAAAATCATCTACTGGATTTAAGACGAGAAATTTTGATAATATACTCTCTGAAGTGGAACAGTTCTTTGCTATACATAAAGAGATGGGAACCATAGGAGCGGGTATTCATTTAGAAATGACTGGTAATGATGTTACTGAATGTACAGGAAGTACTTCTTGTGCCATAACCGATGAAGGGCTTGCTAGTCGTTACCATACGCAGTGTGACCCTAGGCTCAATGCTTCTCAAGCTTTAGAGCTTGCTTTTATGCTTTCAGACACGATTAAAGAAGATTAAATCAATCTATGTAATTCTTGATTAGGCTATAGTGAAAATATTTTCTTCATTTTCATATCTATAATCTAATCTCTTATGGTGAATATCCAAAATACTTTTTACAATATATAACCCAAGACCTAATCCTTGTTTAGAGGTATGAAAAGGTTTATAGTAATTTTCCATAGCTTCTTCTAACTTAGGTCCTTTATTAACGATGGCTAATTTTTTATTATTTACTTGTACAATGATTTTGTTTTGGGTCTTGTATTTTATGGCATTGTCAAGAAGATTTTTTATGACAAGGACAAAGAGCTCAAAGTCAACTTCAAGTGTATAGTCATGTATAATCTGTAGCTCAATAAGGTTTTCAGGATGCTCTAACATGAGTAAATCAATACTTGCTTCTATAAGGTCAGATATTTTATATGGTTTTGTCGTGAGCTGAAAGTTCTTAGAGGTAATTTGTTCCATTTTAGCAAATTCATCTATGAGTAAATTTAGACGCTCAAAAATACTATGTAGGCGTGCTTTATTTTTTTCATCATGGATCATCTCTGCGACGAGTCTGCCCTTTCCTATAGGCGTTTTAAGCTCATGCATAATAGCACGTAAAAAGAGTTGTCTAGATTGTATGAGCTCTCGTATCATTGTTACCGCATGGTTAAATTCATTGGCAACTTCTGCTATCTCGTCTTTTTTATTACTACTACATTCTATGTTTAAATTTCCTTCTGAAAAGGTTTTAATCTTATTTTTAAGTGTAGAGAGAGGCTTTAAACTTCTCATAACCCAAAAGTACAGTAACATAAGAAGTAAAAAGACAATACTAAAAACTAAAATACGTTTAGCGGGTACTTTTGCTCTATTTTTATTTTGTAAAAAAAGTTTGAATCTATCATTATTTATAAGGATAATTCGTTGTAATTTATAGGTGTCTACAGCATATTTTTTATATTTATCTTTCTTTTTAAAAAAGTGTTCAATTTGTACAACTTTTTCTTTATCTTTAATCAGTGAAAAGTTTTGTGATTCAAGGTAAGCTTCATCTATTTTTCCATGTATGAGGTAGTAATTATAAAGATAATGTGAGACTAAACGCTCATGTATGGCATTGTTCTCTTCATATTTTAGTTGGTCATATTTGATTGATCCTATAAACAAAAAAGAGAGAAGTAGAAGTGTTAGTGTAAATATAAGTCGTATTTTACTTTTTAGAGATTTAAAACCTTCAAACAAGTTTGTACCCTATACCACGGACTGCCTGTATACGCTTTGAATCAGCTGTATCTTTTTCCCCAAGTTTTGTACGAATCTTAGAGATAATGACATCTAAGCTTTTTCCTTGAGAATCAATACTCATATTTCCTGAGGTGTTGATAATTTGTTCACGTGATTGTGTGATACCTTGGTGTTGTACGAGTAAAGAGAGTACTTCAAATTCTGCAGGCGTTAAAGAAAGTGCATTTCCTTTAAAATAGATAGTATCACCTTTAATATCAAAATCACTTTTTGGTGTATTTTGTTCATTTGTATTTGATTTTTCATAACGACGAAGCAGAGACATAATACGCGCATACATCTCTTTTGGGTCATAAGGTTTAGGCAAGTAATCATCTGCTCCAATGGCGAGTGCTTCAACTTTATCGTTAATATCAGAACGAGCTGATGATATAATCACAGGAATATCATATTTACGTATGACTTCTTCACAAACCTCAAGTCCATCCATACCTGGTAAAGTAAGATCTAAAATGAGTAAGTCATATTTTTTAACACCGGCACTTAAGCCTAAAAAAGGATCTTCAAAATTAGTCACTTTTATATCATATTGTGCTAAGTATTCACTTAGAAGTTCTGCAAATTCTGGATCATCTTCTATCATTAGTATATTTATCATGAGGTAGTGACTCCTTTTCATAGCGTAGTTTTAGTATTGTAGTCAGAAAAGGTTAATTAAATACAAATACTCTGTAATATTTACAATAGTGGCTTAAGTTTCCCCCACTCAAGCATTCCCCAATCTTTTAAGTTTTTTTGTAAGGTATCTAATGTTTTATTTTTATGACAAGCATAACAAGCATTGGTTTCAGGAGGCATTTTATATGCTTTAGTTTGTGCAGGATAGGTAAAGCTAAAGAGGTGAGAACGTACAGTAAGTGGAGATTTTCCTGTATGTTTGGCAGTTTTGGGCATATGGCATTCTATACATTGTGAGCCTTTTGAATCTTCTTTATGATGGGTATGTTCTTCTAAACTGTTTTGGTGGGGACCAATAAGAGATCCAAATGTATGACACTTCATACACGCAGTATTTCCTTGGGGTTTTTGTGCAGTATTGGTAAGTTTATGAGGATCATGACAGTTAATACAGGTGATACCATGTTTGTACATAGTGTTATGAACATATTCATTTCCTTGAGTACGGTTCTTCTTTGCTGCCCCATTTGCCCAAAATTCTTTTGTCTCTTGACCAAATGTAAAAGGTGCAGGTAGTTTATAGTCTATGAGCGGACGACCTGCTTCATAACCATGGGGGTAATCTTTTGCACTCATCCATATTTTTTTAGCGGTCATTTTTTTTGTTTCTATACGTTTATCTCTATTTCTCATATGACACTGTAAGCAGACTTCATTAGTACGTATGGGGTCAGAGAGACTTGCTTTAAATATAGCTGATTCAGGGTCTTTACTATGTGCACTACCAGGACCATGACATGACTCACAAGAGATAGAAGGTTCTACCCTTTCACCTGTAGACATATAGCCAGTAAAGTGACATCCATCACAAGTATTTGATGTTGGAAAATTTTTATTGTCATGAGGGTAGGAGTCTTTATACCAATATTTATAAGGTTTGAAATTTTGCCATTTGTTAGTTTGTTGGTTCCATTGATAGTTTCCCAGTCTAAAATCATCTTTACCATTTATAGTCGCTGGTATCATATAGCGTTGTTTGAATTTTGACCCTACAGTATATATAGCTTCTGCAAGTGTAAAGTCTGCATCTTTGGGTAGTTTTGTAAAGTCAGCTATAACGGCATTTGGGTTTTTCTGAATGTCTTGTATCATTTTAGAGTGGAGAGAGTTTTGCCAATCGTGATGTTCTTCTTTATGACATTCTTTACATTTATGAGAACCTACGAAGCGTGATTTTTTTTGTGAATCAGGTTGTAAATCAATGTTCATGGATATACGTGCTTTTGTAAGTTGTGTGTAATAGGGAGTAATTTTAGGAAGATTGTACCAAACTATAGTAACAATAATGAAGATTGATAGTCCAATAAGCAGTAGATTTTTTTTAAAGTAAAACATCTTTTTAACTATTTTATAGTAAAAATGCTTTTTGCATATGAGGTTTTATCTCATCAAAGGAGTAGGTGTTTTCAGTAAAATATTCGAAGGCTATAATCCCTTGATAGAGTAACATATCAGAACCATCTTTAGTAGGTATATTATAACTTTTTGCACATTTTAAAAAAGGTGTTTCTTTGCCATAAATAACATCTACAGCTGCTTTGGCTTTGGGTATAACCATATCAAGTATTTCTTTAGGACAAGGTAAAGAGTCATCTTCAAGTCCTGCGGATGTCATGTTGATAATAAGGTCATATACTTTGGGCTTGAAAGTTTCAAAAGTATAGGTAGTAAAGCCTTTAGCAGTAAACTTCTCTAATCGTGAGGCACTTCGGTTAAGAAGAGTCACTTCGTATCCCTCATCACGTAAGATGTTTGAAGTTGATTGTGCTGTACCTCCTGCGCCTAAAAAAAGTACCGTTTTTACATGGTTAAATTCAGAAATTGCTTTTAAAAATCCTGGGGCATCTGTATTGTAGCCATGAAGACTCCCCTCTCTCTCAACAATTGTATTGACAACACCTATCTTTTGTGCAAAAGGATCAAGTGTATCACAGGCGTTAAAAGCAGCTTCTTTATGCGGTATTGTTACATTAATACCTTTGAGTCCTAGCGTAAAGAAAGTCTCTTTTAGGGTGTTACCTTTTTCTAAGAGGTGGCGTGTATAACATGCATCATAATTTAGCCCTTGAAAGGTGAGGTTGTGCATAAGTGGTGATTTAGAGTGCGAGACTGGATTACCAAATATGGCAAAAAGTTTTTTCATATTAAATTAAACCTTTTGCATTTTTAAAGTTTTTCCATCTCTTTGAGTGTTGCAAGCAGGGCACCTAGTTTATTGTTCATCTCAAGGTATTCAAGTTCTGGAATAGAATCTGCCACTACTCCTCCTCCAGCTTGCAAGGTAATACTATCAGGTTTGATAAGTGACGTTCTAATGGCAATGGATGAATCCATATTACCATCAAAAGAAAAATACCCAACTGACCCTGAGTAGAATCCACGTTTAAGTCTTTCGAAGGATGCAATGAGTTTCATAGCTTCAATTTTAGGTGCTCCTGTCATTGTACCAGCAGTAAAGGTTGCAGCAAAGAGGTCAAACATATCTTTATTCTCATCGAGTTTTGCTCTCACATCTGTCACCATATGCATCACATGAGAATACTTTTCTACACGCATCATATCTGTGACATTTACTGTTCCTGTTTTTGCCACGCGTCCTACATCATTACGTCCAAGGTCTATGAGCATAAGGTGTTCTGCACACTCTTTAGGATCAGCAAGCATTTCAAGTTCAAGTTCTTTATCTCTAGTTGCATTTTTACCACGTTTTCGTGTACCAGCTATAGGGCGAAGGAGTATCTCATCTCCGGTGAGACGAACCATAACTTCAGGGCTAGATCCACAAATAGAAAAATCTTCATAGTCAAGTAAAAAGAGATAGGGTGAAGGATTCTTAGAACGAAGTACTCTATAAAAACTAAGAGGGTCTATTTTACCTTTTTGTGTATATCTGTTAGAAAGAAGTATTTGAAAGATATCTCCTGAGCGTATGTTTTCCTTTGATTCATCTACAAGTTTTTTGTAGCGTTCCTCATCTATGCTAAATCTACCCTCGCCATCGAGTACTACTGCTTTTAATGGCATTGGAGTACATGTACTATGTAAGATAGCTTCTATCTCTGCTACACTATCTTTCATATTGTCATCATTAAGTATAATGGTAAGTTTGGAAGACTTATGCGAATATGCCATGATGATAGATGGACGAACAAGGTCAAGGTCAGGTGTATTTAACGTGTCTTCTAAATCATCCATACTTTCTTTAAGGGTAGGTTCGAAAACTTTGACCATATCATAAGCGATAAATCCTATGAATCCATCTACAAAAGAAAATCCAACTTCTTGTGCTTTGTTTATATACACTTCTTCATCAATATCTTTATAATGTTTTTTTAAAAATGAAAAAGGATCATCGTTAAGTGTATGTCTTTTTGAATCTGTATCAATATATGAAGTGATATTATTTTTATAGATTAAGCGTTCTTGAGCACCTATAGTAATAAAAGAAAAATTTCCTTCAGTAGTATTTACTACAGATTCAAAGAGCATGGTCACTTTATTTGGAAAAATGTTTTTTATTTTTCCATAAAGTGCTACAGGGGTTAATTGGTCAAATAGTAATGTTTTATGCATAATGCATTACTTTGTAACAACAAAGGCACCTTTATTGATGCGTTCTCTTACACGAGGCAGAGCAGAATTCACAGTAGATTTATTTGTGTATGGACCTATCAGTAATTTCTTCATACCTGAACTTGAAGGTGATGTAACTTTATAATTAAACCCACTTTTTTTAATGATAGATAAAAATTGTTTACTAGGGACTTGTTTAAAAGACCCTACTTGAATATAATAACGTCCACTTCCACTATTTATTGTAGGTTTTGTTGGTTGTTTTTCTTTTTTTACTACTTTTTTGCTGCTAGAAAGTTCTTTTTCTTTTGCCTTTTTTTTAGCTTCTAATTGTTTCTTTTTTGCTTCTTTTTTTGCTTGGGCTTGTTTATATTTTTTTTCTGCTTCTTTTTTGGCTAGTGCACTTGCTGCTTCTTCCTCCTCATCAAATATGTCTTCTGCAATAGTTACTGTCTTTGGTTTTGTTTTTTCATTTACAGTTTTTTCAAGCGTTGTTGTAGTTGTTTTAATTTTCTCTTTAACTGGTTCTTCAATAGCTGTATTTAGTGTTTTAGGTTTTGCTGTGCTTTCTTCATTAATGGCAGTATTTTTTTCTTTGAGAGGCGCTACGTCCTCAAGCTTTGATTGGTTTTTAGTCTCTTTTTTAGTTTTTAAAGAAAGTTTTTCTTGGGTATCTTCTTCTTTAATGGCATTTTGCAGGGTAAGTTCAGGACTAATCATTTCAGTGTCACTATCATTACTAATATCCAGTGTATCATTAGGGTTTCTTAGTATAGTTTTAGTAAGTATAATAGCTATAACAAGTACTACAATAGCCAAGGCAATGATAGTCAAGAGGTTTTTTGATTTAGAAGTTCTTGTGTTTATGTTGTCTATGATGAGGTCATCTAGATTATGATCGTTCATACGGGGAATCTCCAGAGTGTGATATTTAAGGGTATTATATCATATTTATATATATTAAAAGAATTGTTATATTTAAATATAGCTTATGTAATGAATAAATACTAGATTTTTTTTGTTATAGTAGTATATTTTTTATAAGGTAAAGTTACAATATTATATTCTATTGGAAGAGAAGAGGAAGGTAAGCACTTCCAGTTTTTTATCATTTTTTCTTTTAATGCCATTGAAATAACCTCTAAATGATTGTCGGCTTCTTTTAACGTATACTTTTCGACTTCTATAAATACACATAATTGTGTTGGAGAATAACCTTCATAGATTTGATATTTTGTTATCTTTAGTGTTTTAAAAAGATGTTGCATAAGGTGATAAAATCGTGTTTTTTCATCACCCTTGTATTCAATGACTAGGTAGTTTGTCTGATTGTTGTGCAGTAGAGGTACAGCGATAGTATATTCTCTATTGAGATGTTGTTTAATCAATAGGGTATTAAGTGGTTCATCAATACGTTCAAATTTTGTATAAAAAGTCCGATTGTCAAACTCTATTTTTTTTACAATAGTATTATGTTTAATGTAATAATGGCTATTAAAAAGCTCTAAATCAAAGACTTCTATATTAAAATCCGATTAATAGATTGATTTGTCATAGATAACAAAGTTTTGAGCAAGTATTTTCATTTCATCTTTTATTTTTACTTGTAAGTCAGAATCGTTGATATTATCAAGTATATCAGCTATTTTGTTTGCGATGATTTCAAACTCTTTTTCTTTCATACCACGGGAAGTTAAGGCAGGGGAACCTATACGTACACCAGAAGTAACAAATGGACTTCTGGTTTCACCTGGTACTGTGTTCATGTTTACAGTGATACCCGCATTACCTAATGCTGTATCAGCCTCTTTTCCTGAGAAGCTTTTGTTTAAAAAAGAAACAAGTATGAGGTGGTTATCTGTTCCACCTGAGACTACATCGTATCCACGGTTTACAAGTACTTCTGCAAGTTTACTCGCATTGGCTTTGACTTGTTTTGCATATATTTTCCAATCATCACTCAGGTTGTATTTAAATCCAACAGCTTTTGCAGCTATGACGTGTACGAGTGGTCCACCTTGAAGTCCTGGGAAGATAGCAGAGTTTATTTTCTTTGCTATCGTTTCATCATTAGTCATAATCATGCCACCACGAGGTCCTGCTAGGGTTTTGTGTGTCGTTGTAGTTACAACGTCCGCATAAGGGAATGGGCTAGGGTGTTCACCTGCACAGACAAGACCAGCGATGTGAGCTATGTCAGCAAAAAGGATGGCTCCTACTTCGTCTGCAATTTCACGAAACTTTTTAAAGTCTATTTCTCTAGCGTATGCGGAAGCTCCACATACGATGATTTTTGGATTAACAGTTTTAGCTATTCTCATTACTTCGTCATAGTTTATGCGACCATCAAGTTCTACCCCATAGGTAAATGAAGAGTAGTTCTTACCAGAAAAACTAGGTTTACTTCCATGTGTTAAGTGCCCACCATGACTTAAGTCCATTCCTAAGATTTTCTCCCCAGCTTTAATAAGTGCGGCATATACAGCACCATTGGCTTGACTTCCTGAGTGAGGTTGCACATTGGCGAATTTGCAATCAAAGAGTTCACAAGCTCTATCTATGGCAAGTTGCTCTACCACATCCGCAAATTCACAGCCACCATAGTAACGTTTATGGGGGTACCCTTCAGCATATTTGTTTGTAAACACTGAACCCATCGCTTCCATTACAGAAGGAAGGGTAAAGTTCTCAGAAGCAATCATCTCTAAATGGTCTGTTTGTCTCTCTCTTTCATTTTCAATGGCAGCAAATATCTCTGGGTCAAAACTCTTTATTTCATATGACATTAGATTCCTTTTCTGTTGGAAGAAGTTTTTAAATTGTGTATTTATATCAAAATTCCTCTTTTATTTTGATTACCGCATAAAATCCATAAATAATCTAGACTTAGACATGACTAACAAAAAGGTAAGACTTTATATTGTATAATATAGTATAAATATTGGGTTAATATAATCTATACTAAATGAAGAATTTGGTATTTAATATGAGTTAAATTTAAAAGGAATAAGTAAATGATAAAGTTACAAATCGTAAGATTTTTAATATTTTTGTTTTTAATGCCAATGCTTTTTGCAAGTGAAGGTGTAGAACTAATTTATAATGCAAATAATGAAAATGGTATATTTAGAAGTAGTATTGACAAAGACAATAAGCAGGAGTGGAAAGGTTCTTTCTACATGCGAAGAAATTATAAAGATAAATTATATCTCTTAACAGGTAATGAAAAGCATCCTTATATTTATCAGGCTTTTGAAACTATAGAAGGTGAAACATATAGAGTAAAAGCAACATTAATTGGTGCGGATACTTCAAGTGATGAAAATTTTGATGGAGCTTCGATTATAGCAATATCTAATACTCTCCCGAAGTTTTATGGTGTAAATGAGATGCTGCAAAGTAAAAGTATTACAGGGGATACACCTATAGAAGAAGTTTTTACTTTTGTAGCTAAAAGCCCCTTGACTTATGTTATATTGAGAGGGGACACAGCCTGGAGGAACCCTCACCTTTATTCGCTATCTGTGAAAAATGTAAGTGATTCCTCAGTATCAAGAGATGATGTATCCCAAAAGAAAAAAGAGGTAGTTCAGAAGAAGATAGATACTATTTCGCCAATAATTACACTTCATGGTAAAAGCAAGATAAGATTAAGTTTGGGAGATACTTATTCTGATGCAGGAGCTACAGCCGTTGATATGGTTGATGGAAATATTACAAAGAATATTCATATAACTAATTTAGTAGATACTGCTACTGCAGGACGTTATATTGTTACATATAATGTTAAGGATGAAGCAGGAAATAAAGCAAAAGAAGTTAGTAGAAATATTGTGGTAGAAGATGTTGTCAATGAAACACTTATAAGAGAGGAGCTTGTACAGCATATTAAAAATTGGGCTAAAAATCCAAGTCAAAAAAACGAACATATACTTACCACAGCAAATACATCTAAAATTACAGATATGAGTGATTTATTTTATCTTTATGGTTATGAGTATAATGATTTAAGTTTTTCTGAAAAACAAACTTTACAAAAATTTAATTTAGATATTAGCAATTGGGATACATCGTCAGTGAAAAAAATGAACCAGATGTTTTTTTATGCAGACTCATTTAACCAGCCAATTGGAAAGTGGGATATTTCATCAGTAACAGAAATGAATGCTATGTTCAGTTTCGCAACAGCCTTTAATCACCCTATAGAAAAATGGAACACTTCATCAGTGGTTAATATGTCTGAAATGTTTACTAATGCAATTTCTTTTAATCAACCAATAGGAAAGTGGGATACTTCATCTGTAATCAATTTTTCTTTTATGTTTTACCATGCAGAAGCTTTCAATAAACCATTGAATAATTGGGATATTAGCAAGGTATCATCGTATATCAATTTTTCAGAAGGTTCAGCACTAGACATAAAAAATCTACCTAATTTCTATCAAAACTAGATATGTGATATTATTTATGAAAATATTCTTACTCACTTATTGTGTTTTTTAGTAAACGTAATACGGGGTACCTCTTTGAAGTAGTTATTCCGTGTTTGAAGTGTTTTTCCATTTGGTTGACTTTGGTCTATTTTTTCATCTGTAAAAATAAGTCTTGAAGAGGTTATTTTTACCATGAAGTACTTATCCTCAATTTGCGAATTTATCAGGGAGTGTGTTTCAAATTCATATGCTTTTTCATTATTTTCAGATCTTGTAATATCACCTATTTTGTAACTACCTAATTTTTTATTACCTTCATTATAAGAATCTCCTAAACAGTCCTCTGTAGGGTAAGTTTTTTCAATATAATTAAATGATAAATCTAGATTAAAAATTAATTCTGCTTGGTATGATTCATCATAATCTTCGTCATAGTGACAATTACCTAGCCATGTTCCTGCAATATTCTTTTGAAGAGGGTTGGTTTTTTTGTGATGTATATCTGTTTGTATTGATTGACAACTATCTGTTTCGTTGTCTGATGTCTTATTTAGATCACAACCTGTAAATAGGCTTACACTTAATAGACTTGCGGTAAAAATCATTGTGTATTTCATCTTTTCCCCTTTGATATAAAATGTTATTATTAGTTAAAGTTTTACATAAATAAGTCAAAAAATGTCAAAAATATAGATAAGAGGTTGATTTTAGGAAGGAAGAGATTTTACTTATAAGCCTAGTGAGAGAAAGAAGAAAGGTTATGCCCTTTCCGAAACTCGCCCTTTACAAGCCGCAACATCCATACAAAACATACCCTTACCCTTTTTAGCAGGCTTGAGTTCTTCTGCGACCTCATGTCCACATTTTTTACATTGTGTAGCAGCATCTACTTTTGGTGTTTCTTGTATGACTTCTGGTCTCATCGCTGGGAAGAGAAGTACGTCACGGATAGTGTGTTGGTTGGTGAGCATCATAACTAATCGGTCGATGCCTATGCCTTCACCCGCTGTGGGTGTCATGCCGTAGCCTAGGGCTTTAACAAAGTCTGTGTCCATGTGCATGGCTTCGTCATCTCCTGTGGCTTCTTTTGCATCTACTTGTCCCATAAACCTTTCATATTGGTCAAGTGGGTCGTTGAGCTCAGAAAACCCATTGGCTATTTCTTTGCCTGCCATGAAAAGTTCAAATCTTTCTGTCACTTCTGGATTTTCGTCATTTCTTCTAGCAAGCGGAGAGATGTCTACTGGGTAGTCTGTGATGAAAGTAGGGTTGATGAGTTTAGATTCTACGAACTCGTCAAAAAGTTCTGCTTGTACGTAGCCTAGTGTCCAGTTTTTGTCTGCTTTTAGGTTACGCTCTTTTAGGTAAGCAAGCCCAGCATCTCTGTCAGTGGCTATCTCACGTGGTACGCCACCGACATCTACGATGCTGTCTACCCATGGTACTTTTGCAAATGGTGTAGTAAAGTTTATCTTCATGTCTCCATAGGGGAGGGTTCTTTCTAGTTCTAAAGTATCAAAAAGATAGTCAAACAACTCTTCAGTCACTACCATAAGCTCGATGTAGGTTTTGTATGCCCAATAGAACTCTATAGAAGTAAACTCAGGGTTATGTGTGGCATCTATGCCTTCATTTCTGAAGTTTCTGTTTATCTCAAATACTGCATCCATGCCACCCACTATGAGACGTTTTAGGTAAAGCTCTGGTGCTATGCGTAGGTATCTGTCCACACCCAAAGCATTATGATGCGTAACAAATGGTTTGGCATTAGCTCCACCAGGAATGGGGTGCATCATAGGGGTTTCAACTTCCAAGAACCCATTGTCTTCAAAAAATCTTCGTATGCCTGAGACTATACGTGATCGGAGCTTGAAACGTTTGGTAACTTCTGCATCCATAATCATATCAAGATAACGTTGTCTATACTTTATTTCTTGGTCTTGAATACCATGAAATTTCTCAGGTAATGGGAAGATGGCTTTAGTTACTAGATTTACCTCTAGACAATGTAAAGTAAGTTCACCTGTACCTGTAACGAAAGGATAACCTTTTGCTTCAATGATATCACCCACTTCAAAAAGTTTTTTGACCACATCATTGTAGTACCCATCAGCAAGGTCATCACGGTTAAAGTAGAGTTGTACTAAACCATCAGCATCTTCTATCTTGGCAAAGGCTGCTTTTCCCATGATACGTACAAATTTGATGCGTCCTGTGAGTGTGTAGGACTTGGTTTTATCTTGTTTCATCTCTCCTTCAGCAACTACCAAATCATGTAGATAGTTGCATTCATTTAAAAATGTCGCAGAAGGTGTGCCTTTTTTGACTTGGTTAGGGTAAGGGTTGATGCCTTTTTCTCTAAGGGTTTGGGTTTTTTTTATACGTTCTTGAATGTATTGATTATCAAATATCAAAGGGGGATTCTCCAGTTGTTTTTATGTGTTTCTACTCTTGGCAGTTTTTACAAAGACCAACTATTTTCATGGTATGGTCGGTCATTTGGAAGCTAAACTTTTTAGCTATTTTCTCTTGTTGTTCTTCGATAATTTCATCTAAGAACTCAGTGATGTCTCCACAGGAAGTACAAATTAGGTGGTCATGATGTTTTTTAAGACCTAGTTCATACTTTTTTCCTTGTGTACCAAAGGAAATGGAACTGGCCATTCCCTCATCTTCAAGCAATGTGAGTGTTCGGTAGACCGTTGCAATACCCATATTTGTGTCAGGGTACTCCTTTTTTAGAAGCATATAAATATCTTCTGGTGTAAAATGGTCATCATTTTCATAGAGAAATTTCAGAATCAATTCACGTTGTTTGGTAAACTTTAATGTATTTTGTTTTAGTATTTTTTTAAATTTTTCTAAAAGTTTTTCATAGCTAATCATATTTGTACTTTCCTTACTGGGAGAGAAGACTTTTATTATTTTCTATCTCAGTTTTTTCATTATTAAGATTGGCAACATCTTTAAGTGCTTCAGACGTTGATGTACTTTCTAAACCTAAAGTAGTAGGGTCTAAATTGATAAGATATGCACCAGCTTTTTTGAGGTAAGGATACAAAATAGAGGTTTCAACATGTTTTTCTAGAGTATCTTTTACTAATGATACATTTGATAGTGCTGTTACTATAAGTGCAAAAATTAAAAAATATTTTCCACCTCCTGCGATAAAACCAAATACTCTGTTTAGAAAACCTAACCCACTGGCACTTGTTAATTTAGAGAGTATTGAACCTACGACTGTAGCACTGACCCATATGAGAATCAAAATAGCAAGAAAACCTATGAGTTTAAGTAATGCTTGATTTTCAAGATGAAGAAAATTTGTATCTATAAACTCTGCAGCAGTTCCAGAAAGACGCGAAGCAAAATATACACCACCTATGAGTCCTATAAGTCCAAAAACTTCTTTTATGAAACCATGCATAAATCCTTTTATACCTAAGAGTAAAACGATTACAGCAATGACTACATCAAAATAATTAAAATCCAACATTGTGAAATTTTCCATATTTTTATCCCCTTATAACTTGATTGTATTTTATTGTATCTAATAATGGCTTTATCTGCATAGGTTAACGCATCATGGCAGCTTTTTCCAGTTCATCAGGTTTATTAGCATATTGCATTGCTGTAGCTTTAGAGATTTTACCATCTTTTAGGAACTTAGCAAGTGCTTGTGTTTGTGTTTGCATACCTGTATCACCTTGACCTAGTTGCATTTGAGAATAAATTTGGTGTACTTTATCTTCACGTATGAGATTCGAAATGGCATGATTTGTTACTAAAATCTCTG
This sequence comes from Sulfurovum sp., assembly GCA_021647715.1. Lineage (GTDB taxonomy): Bacteria > Campylobacterota > Campylobacteria > Campylobacterales > Sulfurovaceae > Sulfurovum. The sequence goes on along the minus strand of JAKIUE010000001.1, from coordinate 9,663 downwards.
AAGCTGCTACACGACCACCACCTTCTTTAGGTAGAAGAGCTTGTGCAATAACGGCAACTAAGGATGAAGAAATCATTGCTCTAATTTGTGGTTGTTCATCACCAGAAAATACATCAATAATACGGTTAATAGTACCTGGTGCAGAAGAGGTATGTAGCGTGCCAAAAACTAGGTGACCTGTTTCAGCTGCAGTCAATCCTGCTTCTATAGTTTCCCTATCTCTCATTTCCCCAATAAGTATAATATCTGGATCTTGACGCATCGCATATTTGAGTGCAATGGCAAAAGATTTGGTATCTTCACCGACACCACGATGAGAAAAGACACATTTCTTATGTTGATGAATAAACTCTACAGGATCTTCAACTGTTACAATATGTTTTTGTTCTGTGATGTTTATTTCATTGAGCATAGCTGCTAGGGTAGTTGATTTTCCTGAGCCGGTTGGTCCAGTTACGAGGATGAGACCTTTTTCTCTTTGGATAAGTTTTTTATAAACTTCGGGAGCACCCAAGTCATCTAATGAAGGCACGTCAATAGGAATAGTTCTAAAAGCTGCACCCATGTCTCCAAGGGCACGATAATAGTTGGCTCTAAAACGTCCAATATTTGGGAGTAAAAGTGCGAAGTCTAGCTCATTATGCTCTTCAAAATGTTGTTTTTGTTTTTCAGTGATGAGTGAATAACACATCTCTTCGATGTCTTCTCCCTCAAGCTTTGGTAAATTTACAGCTTTAAGTACGCCATCTAGTCGTATTTGTGGTTCAGAAAGTGAGACAAGGTGTAGATCCGATGCACCATGTGATACTACTGATTGAAGAAGCTTTTTTATGTCAAATGCAGCCATTATTTTCCTTTTGTTTTATAATATTTTTAAATATTATAGCATAATAATTATTCAATAATAGCAGGTACTATAAAAAAGTCATCATTTGCTTGAGGAGCATTTACTAGTATCTTGTTTACAACAGATTGTTTATCTCCTGGGACATCTTCTCGTAAGGGGGTTCCTCCAGATAGAGTAGAAAAGTTAGCAGGTAGTGCATCTGTATCGAGTTCATTAAGATTTTCTATATAATCTAAAATACCAGAAAGCTGTTCTTTGACTGCTTCTTTTTTACTTTCATCTATACGTAGATGAGAAAGTTTCTCTAATTTGGCTAAAACGTTGTCATCAATTTGCATTGTTGCCCTTAATAATGATAATTTTTCTTATTATATATTAACTTTGTTTAGATATAAATAGAGAATATTATATTTGAAGGATAAGACTATGATACCACAATTAGATATGAATTCTCAAGAATTTAAAGATGAGTTAGCTAAAACACAGAAGTTTACAGACAAAGTGTGTGAAAGTAAAGGATGGGTGTATGGACCAAGCGATGATGTAAATGAGGGGGTTGTCATGGGACTGGCACGACATAAAATGCTTTATGGTAAACGTTTTTGTCCCTGTTTTATGGTAGAACCTGATCCTAAAAAAGAAGGGAAGTTCAAGAGTACAGATGACCGTATCTGTCCCTGTAAACCAGCGATAGAAAAAGAGATACCGGAACTTGGGATATGTCACTGTCAAATTTTCTGTACCCCTGAGTATAAGGCAGAGCAAGAGGCAAAAACCTAAAAGTAAGAGTGAAATATAGATTACAGCAAGTTATAAAGCTTATTGAATATAATTACCCAAATTATTATCTTAAGGAAACAAACTTGCAAAAACTATTAGAACAACATGATGTTAATTCTGAAGAGCTCGAAATACTTCTTGACGCCAGAGAAAAAGGAGAAGTAGATTTCCTTTTGGTAGATGTGAGAGAAAAAATGGAATACGATGAAGGACATGTTAAAGGTGTAGATATGCTTAAACCTACAACTTCTTTCCAAGAGTGGGCACATGAACTTTTAACCCAAACTAAAGATAAAAAAGTCATATTTACTTGTCGTACGGGTAGTCGTAGTGCACAGGTGCAACAAGTATTTAAAGAAAATGGTCATGATGGGGACATCAACCATTATGGTGGCATAGTAACTTACTATGGAAACATAGAAAGATAAAGATGTTAAAGATACTTTTTCTTCATGGGTTTTCTTCTTGTGGTAGAGGAAATAAGTCTAAAATGTTAAAAGCATATTTTGGTGAGGGAGGGGTCATTGCCAAAGACCTCCCTTATGCCCCACTTGAAGCGATAGAAGCACTCGATAAAATTATTTTGTCTGAGAAAATAGATCTGTTGATAGGTTCGTCATTGGGTGGCTTTTATGCTACGTATTTAGCAGAAAAACATAGACTCAAAGCTGTACTGTTTAACCCTTCTACGCAACCTTGGAAAACATTAAAACCTTATGTGGGTATACAGAAACGTTTTTGTGATGATGACCCTTTTGAGTTCAAGAAATCTTACCTTAAAGAGATAAAAAGTCTTAAAGTTTTACCAGTAAAGGGTAGGTATTTGGTGCTTTTGCAAAGTGAGGATGAACTCTTAGATTATACTAAAGCACAATCGCTCTATAATATGCACCATGTTATCGTTGAACATGGGGGAAATCATCGCTTTGAAAATATAGATGCTTATATGTCAATGATACGAAAATTTAGAACACTAGGAACACTATGAATGTTGTAGATCTTTTACTCAAACTTTTATCTTTCAAGTCTCTTACTCCAGATGATGATGGCTCTTTACAATTTATAGAAGAATATCTTGATGGTTATGAAGCACTTTATGTCAATAAAGAAGGGGTTAAAAATCTTTTTTTATACAAAACTTTTGGTAATAAAAAGTTTGGAGAAGGTACACACCTTTGTTTTGCAGGACATGTAGATGTTGTACCTCCTGGAGATAACTGGGATACAAATCCTTTTGTCCCTGTGATAAAAGAGGGGAACATATATGCACGTGGTGCTCAAGATATGAAATCTGGTGTGGCTGCGTTTGTACAAGCGTGTAGAGAAGCGGAAGATTTTAATGGGACACTTTCTATATTACTTACTTCTGATGAAGAAGGTGAGGGTAAGTATGGTACGGCAGTTATGCTTGAACATTTAAAAGAAAAAGGGATGTTGCCTGATTACTGTATCGTGGCTGAACCTACATGTGAGACTAAGTTTGGGGATGCTATTAAGATAGGACGTAGAGGTTCTATTAACGGGTATTTAACTATTCAGGGTAAACAAGGACATGCTGCGTACCCTGAAAAGGCTATCAATCCCGTACACCAGATAGCCCCATTATTAGAAAAAATTGCAGGTATAAACCTAGATGATGGGGATGATGACTTTTCACCTTCTCAAATGGTCATTACAGATATACGTGGAGGTATGGAAGTGACCAATGTGACACCAGGTTCCTTGAAATTAATGTTTAATGTTCGTAACTCCACAAAAACCACACAAGAAGAGGTTAGACTTCATATAGAAAAATGTTTTCAAGATTTAGACTATAGTTTAGAACTCACTCAAGGTTCGTATCCTTTTGTGACTACACGAGACTCTAAAATAGTTGAGAATCTTACGCAGAGTATCCAAGATATTACAGGCGTGAAGACAAAATTATCTACAGCTGGTGGTACGAGTGATGCACGTTTTATGGGTACTTTTGGTATAGACGTAGTAGAGTTTGGTGTGGTTAACGACACTATACACGCACCCAATGAACGTACTTCTATTGTAGAAGTTGAACAACTGTGTGAAGTGTTTAAAATCTTAATTCAAAATTATAAATAAGGGTATGTATTATGTTAAAAATGATTTCAATAGTATTGTTACTTACTGGTTCACTTTTTGGACTTGACTGGGTAAAAGATTTAGATACAGCGCTTACATTAGCAAAAAAAGAAAATAAAAATGTCATGGTATTCGTAGAAAGTGAACATTGTAGGTGGTGTAAAAAGATGAAAGGTCGTACACTTTCTGATGAGAATGTTGAAAAAAAACTCAAGAATTTTGTTATTCTTAAAGTAATGAGGGAAAATGATAAAGAGATGAAGCAATTACCAGCAGTAAGAGGGGTTCCTACTATTTTCTTTATGAAAGAAAACAAAGAAATATTAGAAGATATAGTAGGGTATTTTAATGTACAAGATTTTATGTCATATATAGGTGATGTAGAAAAAAAGGTAGCACAATAGTATGAAAACAAACAGTCTATTTCTTTTTTACTGTTTAGTACTGTTATCTTTTTTGTTGGGATGTAGTGAAAAGAATGAACACAAAGCAGAATCAACTTTGAAGATAAGTTCTCAGACAATAGATAAACCTATAAAAGAAGAGACTACTAAAACTATAGCTGGGTTAAGGTGGTACTTAAATATAGAAGAATCACTAAAAATAGCTAAAAGACTGAAAAAAAACATTATCGTTATGGTAGGTGAAGAGAGTTGTAGATGGTGTAAAAAAATGAAAGAACGTACACTTACAGATAAGCGTATTCAAGAAAAATTAAAGTCATACATTTTGGTATCGGTTAAACGTTCGGATAAAGATGCAATAAAACATTTAGATACTTTTGATGGGAATATCCCAAGTTTTTTCTTTATGGAAAAAGATAAAGAAATCATAGACTCGATTGTAGGATATTTTAAGGCGGATGATTTTTTAGAATATTTAAATGAAATAGAAGAGTAAATGTTTACAAGACCACACTTCAAAGACTATATTATGGCAAAATCTGTTGCGATAGTTGTTCTCTTTACGATAGCTTTTTCACTTCTTTTTCTTTATTTTATACCACATAGAAATGAAGCATATAAGGCTATTGGACTGCTCACATTAGGGTTTTCATTTTTCATTTTTTTCATTTATCGTGGAGCAAAGAAAATACAAAAAGAGCTTTCAACGATTAATAAATATTTGAAAAATCTTGAAAAAATAGACAAAATAGACTATAAAACACATTTTTATATTTTAGAATTTGAAGAGATTAACCAAAACCTTATGAAAGTACTTAAGAGTGCAAAGAAGCGTGAAGATGTAAAGCAGCGGTATAATGCAAAGTTAAAATTAAAAAATAGACAACGTGCAGATATGATTTCTGCTATCGCACATGAGTTTAGAAACCCTATAGCCTCGATTATGGGTTATTCTCAGACTTTACAAGATGATCCAGATATCCCTAAACCTTTACAAGAGAAGTTTCTTGCTAAAATTTACAATAATGGTAACAAAATAGAAACACTCTTAGCAAGACTTATTATGTGGAATAAGTTTGAGAGTAAAGAAGCAAATATACATAAGAGTACATTTGACATATATCGTTTAGTTAGTGAGGTGAAACAGAGTTTAGAAGAGTCTTATAAAGAGAGAACCATTCATCTTTTAGGGAATGCAAGAGAGGTAGAAGCGGATAGAACACTTATCGAAGTAGTGATTAAAAATCTTCTTGAAAATGCTTTAAAATATTCTAAAGATACAGTAACTATTAATATCACAGATACAGAAATTTATGTGATTGATAAAGGTGTTGGTATAAGAGAAAAAGAAGTAGACAAAGTGACCAAAAAGTTTTACCGTTCAGGAACACACTCTTGGGATAATTCGATGGGGTTAGGACTTTCTATTGTTAAAACTATACTTAACATGCATCATACAAAACTTAATATTGCTAGTAGAGAAGGTGAAGGGTCTACTTTTTCTTTTATAATTTAAATTTATGAATTAAATGAAAAAAAATGAATAATAGATTATATTTATAACGTAATTGTATAGTTTTGTAGGAAATGTATATTTTTTTATGACATAGATATTAAATTACGTAGTGTTAATTTATTTTTATGTACAATAAAGGATATTCTATTAAATATATTTGAATAAAATCAAGGAGGAAGCATGAAATTAGGTTTCTTAGTTGACCTTAACCTATGTATGGGTTGTAAAGGTTGTGAGATAGCATGTAAAGTGGAAAATGAAGTGCCACTAAGTACATGGCGTTTACGTGTAAAATATATTGATTTGGGGACATTCCCAGATACAAGAAGATCATTTACACCTCTTCGCTGTAATCACTGTGAATCGGCTCCCTGTGAGCGTATTTGTCCAGTATCTGCATTACATTACTTGGAAAATGGTATTGTTAATATCGATAGTGATAGATGTATTGGTTGTGCGGGTTGCATGATGGCGTGTCCTTACGGTGCCATTTATATGGATCCAGAGACAAACACAGCAGATAAATGTACGTACTGTGCGCACCGTATAGAGTCTGGTATGATGCCAGCTTGTGTGGTTGCCTGTCCCGTTGAAGCAAATATTTTCGGTGATCTTGAAGATGATAGTTCAAATATTTCATTATACATCATGGAACATAAAGGTGCCGTACAAGTACGTAAACCTGAAAAGCATACAACGCCAACGCATTTTTATGTAGGTGGTGGTAATCAAACACTAAATCCACTTGCTCACCAAAGAATTGAAGGTTACAACTTATTTAACAACATTACACACCTTGATCACGTAGGCGATAAAAATCATGGAATTCTTGATAGATTTTTAGCACCATTTGTAGGACATGAAAAACGTGATAATAAAAGTTTTATAGAATCAGCGACATCAGCAGAGTCACATGAAGAAGAGGGGGGACATTAGATGGTAGAAAGTACAATTCACGCAACACAAGCAGTTGTAACACTTGATGTGCCTATCCAAGGGATAGTTTGGGGAAGTATCATTACTGTAAATATGTGGGCAAAAAGTATCGGGACAGGTGTAGTATTTTTAGCAGCTTTTCTTTGGTTTAGACACAACAAGGAAGATATGCCTAATTTAAAGTGGGCTATGCCTATTATTGCATTTATTGCCTTGAATGTTTTCTTATTCTTTACGTTGATTGACTTACATCAGCCGTATAGAATGATACATATTTTTACGCATCCACATTGGACTTCATCTATTACAGTGGGTGCATGGCTTGCATCTATTTTCTTAGTACTTGTTTCTATACTTATGTTTATAGGTGTAGGAGAGAAGTTCCCCGGTGTACCATTTAAAGGCTGTTTGCTTACTAAATTTGGTAGAAAAAATTCCTTTCTTTATGAAAAAATATTTCCATTCTTGGTCTTTTTAGCGATACCTGTTACGACATATACAGCTATTATTATGGCACAGTCAGCAGCAAGAGAATTGTGGCAGGCACCTACTGAGGTGATGCAGATGATGTGGGCAGCACTTATGGCAGGATCTGCAGCACTTATCTTTATCTCTGGTTCATGGAGTAAAGAGGCTAGAAAAGATTTAGCACTTATTCTTGCTATTTCGACATTCTTTTCATTTGCTATGTACATGTCAGAATATTTCTTCTCATTTAAATCATCAGAAGCAGAAGCAGTGTTAGAATTTGTCCATGTTGGTGGTTCATATAGCATTCAATTTTGGATTGGATTAACTTTAGGATTCATTATTCCATTTTTTATTGCTGTTGGCAATATGAAGAGTGATAATCAGACGTTACTTAAGTTTGCCGCATTGTTTGCACTTATAGGATTGTTCCTAGTTAAAGATGTGTGGCTTAAAATTCCACAATTATTACCATTAAGTTAAGGAGGAGATATATATGACTAAATCAATGAAAAACGATACAAATAACTTTATCGAGAGTAGAAGATCTTTTCTTAAAGGTACGGCATACTCAGTAGCAGGTGCAACACTTGTTGCTGGTGTATTTAAAACTGTAGCGGCTACTTCAGCTCAAGCTGAGAGTAAATTTACGCCTACTCCTAAGACACTCGCACTTTATCCGCCATTAGAAGAGTGGGATAGTTTTACTGAACTCTCTGGACAAGATTGGAAGCGTGGGGGTACATTAAGAAATGGTGTACAAAGTGAAGAAAATCCTGATGGTATTAAAGCCACTGAATATATGCTTGTACCAACATCTTGTTCAAACTGTGAAGCTTCATGTGGTTTGACTGCGTGGGTAGACTTGTCAACTTATAAAGCAGGAGGACAGTTAGCTGTTCGTAAATACATGGGTAATCCACTTCACTCAGGGTCTCGTGGAAGAAACTGTGCAAAAGGTTATGCCACACAATCACAAATGTATGATCCTGATCGTATTCCTTTCCCTCTCATGAGAGCCCCTGGTTCTAAAAGAGGAGAAGGTAAGTGGGTAAGAACCACTTGGGATGAAGCCATGGCGAAAATCGGTAAGAAAATGCACGATACGCTCAAAGTGGGTGATGAAATTTCTAAAAAATCTATTATGTATCATGTAGGTCGTCCAAATGAAAATGGTTTTGGTCACCGTGTACCTCACTCTATGGGTCTTGATGGATATGATTCCCATACTAATATCTGTTCTGCAGGTGCGAGACAAGGAACTATTCAATGGTCGAATGATGATAGAAACTCACCAGACTGGGCAAACGCAAAGCTTATTTTCCTTCAGTCTTCTCACGCAGCAGATGCAGGTCACTACTTTCAACAAGCCGCTGGGCGTATAGCTGAAGCACGTAAAAAAGGTGCAAAACTTGTTGTTATGGATCCTAGACTTTCTAACTCTGCAGGTATGGCAGACTTATGGGTGCCTTGTTGGCCAGGTACAGAGACAGCTCTGTACTTATATCTAGCAAATAGAATTCTTAATGAAAAAGGCATTAATGGTGAAGACCTTGTAAACCATAACTTTGTGAAAAACTGGGTGAACTGGGACCGTTTAATGAAAGACAGAGAGTATCTTGCGTTGCTTCTCGAGAAAAAGTATATTAAGTCTATTCCTGAGGGAAATAGTTATGAAGATTTCATTACTATGATTTCTGAAATGTATTCTCCTTATACACTTGATTTTGTGGCTGAAGAGTGTCGTATTGAAAAACGAATTGTAGAGAAACTTTATGATATGTTTATCGATGCAGGTGCTAGAGTAGCTACATACATTTGGAGAGCAGGACCAATAGGACACAAAGGTGGATGGATGATAGCACGTTCTGCATTCTTACCATTTGTACTTCGTGGTGCGATGGCTGGAGATAAAGGTGGTGTAGGACTACACCACTGGCATGTTATCTCAGTAAACGGTAAAGGTGATGCAGCAGCACAAGCAGGAGAAAGACCTCCAAAAGTTGATGTGTGGAATGAAATTGCATGGCCACCAGAGTATCCACTGTCTTCTTATGAGATGTCTCACATTATGCCTCATTTACTCCTTGATGATGAGTGGAGAGATAAATGGAACTCAAAAGGACTTCAAGTACCTGAAAAATTGGCTGTTTGGATTCCACGTATGTATAACCCTGTTTGGATTAACCCAGATGGATTTAGATGGATTGAATGTCTTAAACGAGAAGATAAAATTGAAATGTCATTTAATCTTTCTCCTACGTGGTCTGAGACTAACTGGTACTGTGACTTTATTTTACCTGTAGGACTTGCAGGGGAGCGACATGATCAGCATTCAGAAGCAACAGAACCAAAAAGATGGCTTTCATTCCGTAACCCTGCACTTCGAGTTGCGTTAGAAAAAATGGGCTGGAAACCAAAAGATCCAACAAGAGCTACACTTGAAGCACATATTAAAGCAGGTCTTGGAGAAGTATGGGAAGAAGTAGAATTTTGGGCAAATATTATGGTGCACCATGTAGATCCTGATGGAAGTCTTGGTGTGAGAAAGTTCTGGGCTTCAAAAGAAGATCCAACAAGAGCAGTAACGATTCCAGAATGGTATCAAGCAGCTT